>JBDSSY010000029.1:0-12576 GCA_039928585.1 Gemmatimonadaceae bacterium
GAGAAAGTCTTCGAGTGGTTGACCTCCCGGAACGACGTCACCAACGCAATCGACTCATGAGCAACCCCATGGCCACGATCTACCCGCCGTACGTCATCGAACGCTCCAGCCGGGGCGAGCGCACCTATGACATCTTCTCGCGGCTCCTGATGGACCGCATCGTCTTCCTCGGCACGCCGATCAACGACGATGTGGCCAACATCATCATCGCGCAGCTGCTGTTTCTCGAGGCCGACAATCCCGAGCGCGACATCTTCGTCTACGTCAACTCGCCCGGCGGCAGCGTTTCGGCGGGGCTCGCGATCTACGACACGATGCAGTACCTGAAGGCGCCGGTGAACACGATCTGCATGGGCCTCGCGGCGAGCATGGGGTCGTTCCTGCTTGCGGCCGGACGCAAGGGCAAGCGCAGCGCACTGCCGCACTCGCGCATCATGATTCATCAGCCGTCGGGCGGCGCGCAGGGTACCGCGGCCGACATCGAGATCCAGGCGAAGGAGATCCTCTTCCTGCGCCATCAGCTCAACACCATTTACGCCAAGCACACTGGCCGGCCGATCGAACAGATCGAGCGCGACATGATCCGCGACTTCTTCATGTCGGCCGACGAAGCGAAGGGGTATGGACTGATCGACAACGTCATTTCCAATCGCGGCGATATCGTGCCAGCCGACGTGATCGCCGCACAGGCCGCCACGAAGGTCCTGGTTCCGTAAATCGGGGCTCGTGCATAACCATTCACGAGTCTCGATCGTCCTTGCTTGACCGGGTACGACACCACAGTTAACCTCGGTCACCTCGTCTCGTCCCGGCCTCGTTCGGGCGTGCGCCTCCAGCAGAGTCACCGCCATGTCGCACGACAAACACCTCCGCTGCTCGTTCTGCGGCAAATCAAAGGACTCGGTCCGGAAGTTCATCTCCGGGCCCTCGGTCTACATCTGCAACGAGTGCATTGCGCTCTGCAACGAGATCCTGGCCGAGGACGAGGAGCGTGAGGTCGCCGAGGCGATCACGTCGGTTCCGACGCCGCAGGAGATCAAGGACACGCTGGACAGCTACGTGATCGGCCAGGAGCGCGCGAAGAAGGCGCTCGCCGTCGCCGTCTACAATCATTACAAGCGCATCAATTCGGCGTCGACCCGTGAGGATGACGTCGAGCTCGACAAGTCCAACATCCTGCTCATCGGGCCGACGGGTGTCGGCAAGACCCTGCTCGCGCAGACGCTGGCGCGCATCCTCGACGTGCCGTTCACGATCGCCGACGCCACGACGTTGACCGAAGCCGGGTACGTCGGCGAGGACGTGGAGAACATTCTCGTCCGGCTGCTGCAGGCCGGCGACTTCAACGTCGCCGAATGCGAGCGCGGCATCGTCTACATCGACGAAATCGACAAGATCGCACGCAAGTCCGAGAATCCAAGCATCACGCGCGACGTGAGCGGCGAGGGTGTGCAGCAGGCCCTGCTGAAGATCCTCGAGGGCACGGTCGCCAGCGTGCCGCCGCAGGGTGGTCGCAAGCATCCGCAGCAGGAGTACATCCAGATCAACACGAAGGACATCCTGTTCATTTGCGGCGGCGCGTTCGATGGGCTGGAGAAGATCATCGAGGCTCGTACCGGTAGACGGCAGATCGGATTCTCCAAGGTGGAGACGGATCCCGTGAAGGTCGCGACGCTGTCGAAGAATGCGTTTTCAGAGGTGGAGCCGGACGACCTGCTGCGGTTCGGACTGATTCCGGAACTGGTGGGCCGCCTGCCGGTGACCGTGCCGCTGGAGGGTCTCGACGAGGATTCGCTCGTTCGCATTCTCCAGGAACCGAAGAACGCGCTGACGAAGCAGTACAGCAAGCTGTTCGACCTCGAGGAGGTGAAGCTCACCTTCGAGACGTCGGCGCTGCGGGCGATCGCGCAGAAGGCGTTGAAGCGCGGCACCGGCGCGCGCGGGCTCCGGGCGATTCTCGAGGAGCTGCTGACCGACGTGATGTTCGACCTGCCGACGCGCGAGGACGTGGTGGAGGTGAAGATCACGGAGACGTCCGTGCTGAACGGCACGGCGCCCCTGCTGGAGCTGGCGCCGACGAAGCGGAAGAAGGAAGCGTAGCCGCGAGCGCCTGCGGCGCTATCTTTTCTGCATGCCTTCCTTCCCGCTCGACGGCGAAGTCCTCGTCACGCGCGACCGGTTGCCCGTGCTGCCGCTGCGCGACGTCGTGCTGTTTCCGCATGTCGTGATGCCACTGCTCGTCGGGCGCGCCGCCTCGCTCGCGGCGATCGAGGCAGCGAACGACGAGGATCGCGTCGTGCTCCTCGTCGCGCAGCGGGATCCGGAGACCCAGGAGCCGGCGGCCTCGAATCTCTATCGCGTCGGTGTCCTCGCCCGGGTACGGCAGCTCACCCGATTGGGCACCGGCACCGTGAAGGTCCTCGTCGAGGGCCTCGCCCGCGCTCGCGTGACACGATACATCCCCACGGGCGCCTTTCTGCGCGCGCAGGTGGAGCCGATGCCGCCGCTGGCCGCCGACGATGCCGACGGGGAAGCCCACCTGCGCCGCGCGCTGTCGCTGTTCGAGGAGTATGTCTCCCTGCATCGGCGGCTCCCCACCGAGCTCGTGACGATCATCCAGGGCGCCGACACGCCGGCACGGCAGGCGTTCGGAATGGCCGCGCACGTCGGCACGCGCCTGGAGCGTCGACAGGGGCTGCTCGAGATCCCGCAGCTCCCCGCACTGGCGCAGTCCATCGGCGACATGCTGAGCGGCGAGATCGACCTGCTCAAGCTGGAGCGGAAGATCGACGATGACGTGCGGGGCTCGCTCTTCCAGAACCAGCGCGAGTTCTACCTGCAGGAACAGCTCAAGGCCATTCATCGCGAGCTGGGTGGGGAGGACGGCGATGACACGGACGATCTCGCGGCGGCGCTCGTCGCCAAGGGCTTGCCCGAGCCCGTGCTCGCGCGCGCGCAGCGCGAGTTGCGCCGGCTGCGCCGGTTGTCGGCGATGTCCCCGGAATCGGGTGTCACGCGCACGTACCTGGACTGGATCGCCGCGCTGCCCTGGACGGAGCGAACCGACGACGTGCTCGACGTCGCGCATGCGCGGCGCGTGCTGGACGAGGACCACTACGGACTCGATGACGTGAAGGAGCGCGTGCTGGACTACATCGGCGTGCTCTCGCTCGTCGAACGCCTGGACGGCCCGATTCTCTGCCTCGTCGGGCCGCCGGGCGTGGGCAAGACGTCGCTCGGCCGCTCCATTGCGCGCGCGATGGGTCGCAAGTTCGTGCGCATGTCGCTGGGTGGTGTGCGCGACGAGGCGGAGATTCGCGGGCACCGGCGTACGTACATCGGGGCGATGCCCGGGCGCGTCATCCAGGCCATGCGGCGCGCAGAGGTGGTGAATCCCGTCATCCTGCTGGACGAGATCGACAAGCTCGGAAACGACTACCGTGGTGATCCGTCGGCCGCGCTGCTCGAGGTGCTCGACCCTGAACAGAATCGCGCCTTCAACGATCACTATCTGGAGGCGGACTACGACCTCTCGCAGGTCCTCTTCATCACGACGGCCAACTCGCTGGCGACGATCCCGGAGCCCCTGCGCGATCGGATGGAGATCATTCGCCTCGCGGGCTATCTCGATCAGGAGAAGTACGCGATCGCCAGGCAGTTTCTCCTGCCACGCCAGTTGCGGCAGCACGGCATCGATCCGGCATCGGTCACACTCGCATCGGACGTCATTCCGGCCATCGTGCATGGCTACACGCGCGAGGCAGGCGTGCGCGAACTGGAGCGGCGGCTCGCGCGACTCGCCCGGAAGCTGGCGCGCGCGCGGGCCGAGCAGCGCGTGCTGCATCCGGACGCCGACACGTCCGTGGCCGTGGAGCGTGTGTCGGCCGGCATGCTGCAGTCGATGCTCGGCGTCGCGCCGTTCGACCCGGCGGCGAACGCGATCGAGGACAAGGTGGGAGTGGCCACCGGTCTCGCGTACACGAGCGTCGGCGGCGACGTCCTGGAGATCGAGGTCAGCGTGGTCCCCGGCCGCGGGCGGCTCCAGCTCACGGGCACCCTCGGCGACGTGATGAAGGAGTCAGCATCGGCGGCGCTCAGTTACGCGCGCGCGCGTGCGTCCACCCTTGGGCTCGAGCGCGAGTTCCTGCGCACGCGCGACCTCCACGTGCACATCCCGGCCGGCGCCACGCCCAAGGATGGCCCGAGCGCCGGCATTGCGATCGCGAGCGCCATCGTCAGCGCACTCACCGGGATTCCGCTGCGCGGTGGCGTCGCGATGACCGGAGAGATCACGCTCCGCGGCCGAGTCCTGGGTATCGGCGGGCTGAAGGAGAAGACCGTGGCCGCGCTGCGCAATCGCATCACGCACGTGATCCTGCCGCAGGAGAATGCCCGCGATCTCGACGAACTGCCGGCGGAAGTGAAGGCCGGCATCGTGTTCCATCCTGTGCGATCGATGGACGAAGTGCTTGCCGTGGCGCTCGCGCACAGCGTGATCGGGCTCGCGCCCGACGCGTCGGCGGTGATGGTGGCGCATTGAACTCCACCGACCCTTCGCGAACAGCGGGATCGCCCACGCGGTCAGCCGACGAGGGCGTCGTCGCAGCGGTTGGGAAGGACGTGACCGCCGGACGCCGCGACCCGCTGGTCATCAAGACACTGGACTTCATCGGGCCCATGGCGACGGCCGACGGATGGCGTCCCACCAATGACCTGCCTGAGGTGGCGTTCGCCGGCCGCTCGAACGTCGGCAAGTCGTCGCTGTTGAACCGGCTCGTGCGCCGCAAGGCATTCGCCCGCGTGAGTAATACGCCGGGTCGCACGCGCGAGATCAACTTCTTCAAGGTCAACGACCGCTTCGTCCTCGCGGATCTGCCCGGCTACGGCTACGCCAAGATCTCCAAGACGCGAAAGGCGGAATGGCTGCCGCTCATCGAGGGCTATCTGCGTGCATCCACTGCGCTACGCGGCGTCGTGCAGCTGCTCGACGCACGGCATCATCCGTCCGAAGAGGATCTGCAGATGCTGGACTTCCTCGCCGACGTCGGCGTCCCCACCGTCATCGTGCTCACGAAGATCGACAAGCTGCGGAAGCGCGAGGTCCCCGAGCGCGTCCACGCGATCGCCGTCGCCCTGCGGATGGAAGACGACCAGGTCATCCCGTTCAGCGCCGAGACCAACGAGGGACGTGACGACCTGGCGGAGGCGCTGATGTCGCTGATCGAGCAACCATCGTGGCGCGCCGCGACGGAAGAGCCAGCGGAGTCGGGCGCCGACGCGGAGGCTGGTTCGGTGGACGGCGAGCCCTCCCGGCCGACGCCAGCCCCGTAATGACAGGCGTGATCACGGGCCCATCCATCAGGTGCCCGAGTCACAGCCTAGGGGTGCGCACGAGGACTGACTCGCGCAGATTACGAGGATGCCTTTCCTTCCCCTGAGGACCCTGCCACCCACGGCCGGCGCGACACTCGAGCAGGCGTGGCTGGAGCGCATCGCCGATCGCCTCGCCAATCCCGCCGCCGACCTTGCGGCCGACCGGGCTCGACTCTGCCGTGAGACGCTCGCCGAGCTGACTTTTCCGCAGTACGCCGCGAACTACGAGACCGCGGTCGCGGATCCATCGCTCCCAATGGGCACGCGCCTGCTGCTCTCCGCGCTGGACCCACGGAACGTGACGCTGGAACCGGAGTTCTACTCCGACTGTGACGACGCGCGGTTTCAGCCGGTGAAGCCGTTGCTCTGGCTCTGGTATTCCTTCGACCGCACGGTGCTCGCCGGGCAGAACGTGGAGCTGGCCGTGCGGCTGCGGCGGCTGCTCGCGCGGCGCATCTTCGCCTCGTGCGGCGAGAACTTCAAGGCATTCCAGAACGTCGAGTTCTCGTTCGGCTACAATATGGACGTGGGCGACAACGTCGTCATCCATCGCAACGTGCTGCTCGACGATCGGGGCGGCATCAGGATGGGCAACGGGGTCTCGGTGAGCGATTACGCCAACATCTACAGCCACACCCATAGCATCGTCGACCAGCGCGACGTGACCAATGCACTCACGGTGCTGGAGGACGGCGTGCGCATCACGTACCACGCGACCGTGCTCGCCGGCGTGCACGTCGGCGAGCAGGGAATGGTGGGGGCGAGCGCGGTGGCGACGAAGGACGTGCGGCCCTACCACGTCTACGTGGGTATCCCGGCGAAAAGCGTGCGCGTGAAGCCCAATGCCCCCGAGCCGGCGACGGTGCTGCGTACCTCCGAGCACCGCGTGCCCAGGCCATAGCAGATCAGAACACCCGCAGCACGTCTTCAACGGGACCGGCGTCTCCCTGTTGCAGTAGCAGCAGCACATCGCGCAACGCGGCGCGCTCGCGAGGCCAGACGAACCGCTCCAGCGCGCGTTCAGGCACCAGCCACTCCGACCGCGCGTGCTCGGCCCCGAGCGTGAGCTCGGCACCCGGATCGACGAAGGCGGCGAACGTGACCGCCAGTTCCACCGTGTGCGTGTGATGCAGATAGAATGGCTGCACGCACACGTTGTAGAGCCTCGCGACGTCGAGTCCGGTCTCTTCACGTACTTCGCGGACGGCGGCGTGCTCGGGCCGTTCACCCGGCTCGATGCGTCCGTGCACGGTCTCCCACGCCATGGGGCAGCGCGTGTCCTTTGCGCGTTGCAGCGTGAGGATCCGCCACCCGTCGGTGCGCGGACTGATGAGGATGACGTCGACCGTGCCGACGTTGATCGTGGCCATGATGGCGAGTGGTTGGTTGCGGTGAGCGGCGCGTGGTGCGACCGCGCGCCGGAATTCTGCCGGTTCCACGACGCGCGCGACAGTGGCGAGCGCCATCAGCCGCGTGATCGCCACCGCAGCAGTGCGAGGATGGACGCGAGCAACTCGCGACCGCTGGAGTCCGCGGGCAGGATGACGTCCGCCGCGCGTGCCAGCGTGTGCACGGCCGCGCCCCTGGCTGCACCTGTGGTGAACGCCACGATGAGCGCGTTGGGCGGGGCGGCGGCTACCATTCCCGGCTCTTCGAGGATGATGGCGTCGACACCGGCGAGCGCTTTCGAGTGTGCCGCGTCCGCCACGACCGTCACCACCTCTACACGACCAGCGAGCACGGCGGCGGCGGCCCGGAGATCGTCGCGAAGCGCATGCGCGCCGACTTCCCCGACGCTTGTCATCCAGGCGATCCGCACGCGAATGGAGGAGGGCGTCGCGGATGACGAGGACGACGTCATGTTGGACGGCGACACCGACGGGGGCAGCGTGCGGAATCGGGGCTCGGTGACCAGGCTGACGGGCGCTGCCGCCACGCGGCGCAACTCGTCGGCCGTCGTGGCACCGCTACGGACGAGCGCCATCCCGCTTTCCCACATCGACGAGCACCCGGTGGATCGGGCGCACTCCGCGATCGATTCGGTGGGCGCCCCGGCGGCGACCTGCCGCTCGAACTCCGGCGACGCGATCAGCACCTCCGCGATCGCCAGACGTCCGCGATATCCTGTTCGCTCGCAGGCTGGGCATCCGGTCGCATCGCATTCCAGGCAGACGCGACGAATGAGTCGCTGGGCAATCACACCCTTGACCGCCGTGGCGATCTTGTAGCCGGGCACGCCGATGTCGACCAGGCGCGTGACGGCGCTCGCCGCATCGTTTGTGTGCAGGCTGGAGAGGACGAGATGACCGGTGAGCGACGCCTGGATCGCGATGTCGGCGGTTTCGCGGTCCCGGATCTCCCCGACGAGTATGACGTCGGGGTCCTGACGCATGATGGATCGAAGGGCCGCGCCGAAGGTGAGGCCGGCGCGTTCGTGCACCTGAACCTGCACGATACCTGGCAACCGGTACTCGATGGGATCCTCCACCGTGACGATGTTCACGCCACGCTCCGATATTTCGCGCAGGGCCGCATACAGTGTGGTGGTCTTGCCGGAGCCGGTCGGTCCAGTGACCAGCACCAATCCCTCACGCTGCTCGAGCAGCGACCGGATGCGCCGTACGTCTTCGGGCGCCACGCCGATGGCGTCGAGCGTCCGCAGTCCGGCGCTGCCGTCCAGTACGCGGATCACGACCTTCTCGCCGTGGGAAACAGGCAGTGTGGACACACGGAGATCGACGATCGCGCCGCGCACCCCGATGCGCGCGCGTCCGTCCTGCGGGCGGAGCCGGTCGGCGATGTCCAGGCCGCAGAGGATCTTGATGCGCGAGACAAGTGACGGTGCGATCCCCCGGGGCAGCGTCCGCACCTGCCGCAGCACACCGTCGACCCGTTGCCGGACGGCGATGCCGTGCTCCTCCGGCTCGAGATGAATGTCGCTCGCCCCACTGCGTATGCCTTCGGCAAGCAGCTGATCCACGAGCCGGCTGACCGACGCGCCCGTCTCCACGGCGCTCTCGCCTCCCGACTCGGCGCCGAACGCGAGATGCTGTACCTCGACGGGAGGCGACATCGCGTCGCGCGTCGCGCCGAGATCCGTGCTCGCGTACCACCGGTCGATCTGCCGTGCGAGCTCGTCGGGAGGAGCGTACGCCCATCGCACGCGCTGTCCCGTGGCGAAGCTGACGGTGCGCTCCGCGTCGAAGTCGTCCGGATCGCTCGTCGCGATGAGGAGCGCCCCCTGTTCCTGGGCGATGGGGAGCACGCGGTGCTGTCGCGCCCATCGTTCGGACAGCAGGGCGACGGCCCGCGGATCGACGCGGGTGAAGTCGGCCGAAGCGCGGAGGCCGGGAACGGTCATGCCTGCAGCGTAGCGTGCTCGAATCCCTCGCCGACACCGTGAAGGTGCGCCGAGCATCGAATCAGCGCCCCCGCGTGCCCCCGCGCCCCGGACGGTCGTCTTCTACGGTACGCACCCGCCACGACCACCCGGGAGATGTCATGCGAATTTTCCGCGAAAACCATGCAGCCATCACGATGACACTCACGCTCGTGATTTCCGTCGCCGCAGCCGCTCAACGGGCAGGCGCACCGACCGCTGGATCGGCCACGCCTCCGCGACCACCCCAGGACGCCCGCTACTCCAGCAGCGAGGCCGACTTCGTCGTCGGCAAGCAGGTCCACCTGCGATCCACCAAGACGTTCATCGGCCGGATCACTGCCGTCGATGACGACCACGGCTTTCCCCCCGATCGTTACCCGCGCGCGCGCATGAAGGCGGTGCAGATCCAACGGCGCGATGGACCAGTGGGTTGGGTGCCCGTGGAACGAATCACGCGCATCTACGTGGTGCGATAGCGGATGACCGGACGGTCGCGTCGCTACAGGATTCCCCAGAATTCTCGCGCCACGTCCACGTTCACCGTCCACCGTCCACCGCGTAGTCCGCGAGCGAACTGGATCCGCAGCAGATCGAAGAACGGCGTCAGCGCGATCCCCACGGTGGGATAGATGCCCGTGGGGTGCGCGGCGTCCGCATCGAAGGCGCGACGCACGTAGCTCCCCTGCACGAACGGCGCGAACGTCGCCTGGCCTGGCACCGTACCGAACCGCCCGAGCGGGATCGCGGGCGCAGGCACCGGTACGCGCCATTCGAGGCGTTGCGACACCATCGAGCGAGCCGCGAACTCGTGATAGGCGTATCCCGGCGCGCTGGTGGGTCCGCCGAACCAGATCAACTCCTGCGGCGGGAGATCGCCGCCGCCGCCGACGGCGCCCGCGTAGGTCTGGAGCGCGAGCCGTTGCCGTCCGATCGGTCGTTCGACGGCGAGCGAGAGGAACGCGCGAGCGACATGACTCGTGGCGCGCGGCGCGAGCCCGTCGTTGACCGTGATGCGACTCGCCCGTAGCTCACTCGTGGCTCGCACCTCCGTGCCGAAGTACGAGCGCGTCGTGGTGCGCTCGCCCGACAGAGCCAGACGCACCGCACGAAGCGCCGTCGCCGGAAGGATGCGAGGAAACCGCCCCTGCGCTGGCTGCGCGCGAATCTCGAGGGCGGTTTGTCGCTCGGTCGACAGATCGATCCCGATCCGCAGACCGGCGACGTCGATCCGATGCACGCCGATTCCCACGCCTTCCACCCCGTACGGATCCGTAGCGTCGGACCCGAATTCCTGCGCAGCAATCGAGTTCGCCAGGCCCGAGCGTTCCTGCACATCTCCCGCATCACGAAAATCGCGAACGGCAAACAGCCGCGCGCCACCCATGGGCGACCGCCACTCCAACGCGATTCGTCCCTTTACCTCGCGATCGTCCACGCCGTATCGCGCGCGGACCTGTGCGTCGAATCCGCGGCCGAACCGAGTGGCAAGTCCACCGCCCAGCGCGAGCCCCTCGGCGCGATTGAACCTCGCGAAGTCCGACGCGCCGAGTGCGGACAGGACGAGCGTCTGGGGACGCCGCAGGGCCTGCGCGCGCACCAGCGCCCTCGCCTCCTCCTGCACCTTGCGGATCTCGACATCTGTCACTGCGCGGACGTCCGGCGGCAACGAGTCCAGCACTCGGCCGGAGAAGCGGAAGGTGTCGCGCACCGCCTGCGGCGCCATCATGATTTCCGGGCCGGCGAACAGCCCGCGCGACAGGCCCGTGTTGATCTGGTAGTCGCCGATTTCCCACCGTCCGCGAATGATGCCGCGGACCGGAAAGTCCAGCCACGTACCACCTCGCCGAATCTCGATTTCCTGCTTGCGCGGCAGCCAGAACCGGCCGTTGATGAGCCCATTCTCCACCACGACGAACAGGTCGTCGAGCGCGGAATCGAGAAAGGCCGCGCGTGTGAAGTTGAACGCCATGCGCACTACCTGGGCGTCGTCTCGATCGATGTACACTGCGCCGATGATGCGCGGCTGGCGGTCGTCGCGCGGCCGCACCTTCACCTCATAAAGCACGATCGTGCGTCCGGGCAGATTGAGCGGCAGGGAATCCGAGATCACGAAGTCGTAGGCCGCGAGTCCCTGCGCCGACAGCGGGTGCTGGACGTCGCGCACCTCGTCACCGTCGCCCAGCCGGATGATCGCCGGAAAATTGTTCTGGACGATGCCCAGGTGATCGCGGTGGTAGTTGATGTCGGTGGGGAGCAGCAGGGTGTCCCGACGGCCGATGATGCGCTGCTTGCTGAGGCCCGGCGCCATCCAGAAGATCTCGTTCACCAGTTCGTCCGCCTTCACGACACGTGGCGGTTCGCTCAATCCCTCACCCACCTGAGCCAGAAAGGTGACGTACCCGTGTGCGATGGCCTTGAAGTCCCGGATGCCGGTGTCGGCAAGCTGCTGCGCGCGCCGTTCGGTGGCGCGCTCCACCAGCGCGCGCGAGCGCGGGTCATTCCAGGTTTGCGCGGAGGCCGAACGCGGGGCGCTCCACGTGAGCAGCAGGCAGGCGGCACATGCCGCGCCAGACAGGCGATACATTGCCGAAAGGTCGCCGCCGATCCCGACTCGGACAAGCACGCGCTTCCCCGACCGCATCACATGAGCTTCACCGACTTCCAACGCCGCGCTCGACCCAATCATCTCGTGCCGGTCTGGCGTGAGATGCTCCTCGATACCGACACGCCGGTGACCGCCTTCGCGAAACTGCGCGAGGGTCCGTTCGCCTTCCTGCTCGAAAGCGCGCCCGCCGGGAGCGAGACCTGGTCGCGGTACACGTTCCTTGGCAGCTCGCCGCGCGGCGCCTGGCGCCTGCGCAACGGTGTGGTGGACGAGTGGACACCGAACGACGGCTGGCATGGCGCGCACACTCCGGATCATCCGCTCGAACATCTCGACGCACGCCTCCGCGCCTATCCACCGGTGGACGCGCCCGAGCTCGGCGCGTTCTGGAGCGGGGCCGTCGGATTCTTCAGCTACGACGCCGTGCGCCTGATCGAGCGCCTCCCTGCCCCACCTCCGCGCGCTGACAGTGCGCCGGACAGCCTGTTCATCTTCACCGATGCCGTCGTCATCATCGACCACCTGCGCTCCCAGGCGCGCATCGTCGTCGGTGCACGCGTGGATGACGACGTCAGCGAGCCGGCGTTGCGTTCCGCCTACGACGCCGCCATCGCCACCGTGGATCGCACGATGGCTCGGCTGCGAGTGCCGGCGGCGCTCCCGACGCTCGACCTGCGTGCGGATGCGCCGGCAGCGGAGGGCGTCTCGTCGTACGAGCGAGAGAGATTTCTCGCCGACGTGGACCGGATCAAGGAATACATCGCGGCCGGCGATGCCTTTCAGGTGCTCCTCGCACGACGCATCCGGGTGCCGCATGACTTCCCGTCGGACGCATTGTATCGCGCGCTGCGGGCACTCAATCCGTCGCCGTACATGTATCATCTCGTGCTCGACGGCCTGGAGCTCGTGGGCAGTTCGCCCGAGTTGCTGGTACGTGTGGACGCCGGTGCGGTGACGGTACGACCCATCGCCGGCACACGGCCGCGCGGGGCGACACCCGAGGCCGACCTGGACATGGCGGCGGAACTGGCCAGCGACGAGAAGGAGCGCGCCGAACACGTGATGCTCGTCGATCTCGGCCGTAACGACGTGGGTCGCGTCGCGACGTACGGCAGCGTCGTGGTGACGGACTTCATGACCGTGGAGCGGTATTCGCACGTGCTCCATCTCGTCAGCCAGGTGACGGGGACGCTTCGGCCGGGACTCGACGCGCTCG
>JBDSSY010000030.1:0-3952 GCA_039928585.1 Gemmatimonadaceae bacterium
CCGGATTGCGGAACGCCTCGGGCGTCACGCCGGCGTACTGTGTGATGATCTCGCAGTCCGGACACACTTTCAGCACGCCGGCCTTGTAGCCCATCTCGAACTTCTGGATGAGCGGGAAGTCCATGCCACCGACGAACCCCACCTTCTTCGACTTCCCCACCAGCGCCGCAAGGGCACCGACGAGAAACGAGCCCTGCTCCTCGCGGAACTTGAGCGCGGCGAGGTTGGCGGGAGGCGGGATGAGCTTGCCGTTCGCGTCGGTGGCGACCGAGTAGTCCACGCCCGCGAAACTGACATTCGGATATTCCTTCGCGAGCTGCGTGAGGTCGTCGGTGAAGATGAAGCCGACGCCGATCACGAGATCCATGCCTTCGGCGGCCAGGAGCCGAAGACCCGACTCCCGATCCGAGCCCTCGCCGGGCTCGATGAACCTGACGCGCACGCCCAGCTCCTTTTCCGCGCGCTCGGCGCCCAGGTACGCACCGTCATTGAACGACTTGTCACCGCGGCCGCCAAGATCGAACACCACGCCCACGTCGATCGCTTCACCCGACGGCGGCTTCGCGGCGCCCGCCGGATGCACGAACAGGAGCGCGACGTGCACGACCAACAGCACGGCGACGAGAATGAGCAGTCTCTTCATGAAGCGGAAAAGTCGTGGGTGGCGCTCGACCGGGCAATCCCGGGCACTCGGCGGTCCGCCCACCCGTTGTACAGCCATCCCCTACATTCATCCCATGTCCGACCGCATTCGCACCCGAGTCCTCGTCGTCGGCAGTGGCGTCGCCGGACTGCACACGGCCTGGCGCGCCTCGCAGCATGGCGATGTGCTCCTGCTGACCAAGCGATCGCTGTTCGACAGCGCGACGGCATACGCGCAGGGCGGCATCGCGGCGGCGCTCGGCGCGGGCGACTCCCCCAAGCTGCACCGCCAGGACACCCTCGCCGCTGGTGCCGCGCTGTGCGATGCCGCTGCGGTGCAGGTGCTCGTGGAGGAAGGCCCGGCCCGCGTGCGCGAGCTCCAGACCGCTGGCGCCGAGTTCGACCTCGATCCCAAGGGCGAGCTTCTGCTCGGCCGCGAGGCGGCGCACTCCACCAATCGCATCGTGCACGCGCACGGAGACCAGACGGGGGCCGAGGTGGCGCGGACGCTCATCGCGCGAGTGCGTGCGAGCAAGCGCGTGCGCGTGCTCGAACGCGCGCGCGTGCTGGACCTCATCGTCGCGCGAGGCGAGTGCATCGGCGTGCGCGCGAGCGTCGCCGGCAAAGCGGTGGAGATCCTTGCCGACGCCACCGTGCTCGCCACGGGTGGCTGCGGCCAGGTCTACCGGTACACCACCAACCCGGTCGTCGCCACGGGTGACGGATTCGCCATCGCGCATCGCGCCGACGTCACGCTTGCCGACATGGAGTTCGTGCAGTTTCACCCGACTGCGCTCGACACGCCGGAGAATCCCCTCTCGCTCATCTCCGAGGCGGTGCGGGGCGAGGGCGCGATCCTCGTGAACGAGCGCGGCGAGCGCTTCATGCAGAAGGTGCACGCGAGCGCCGAGCTCGCCCCGCGCGATGTGGTGGCGCGCGCGATCTTCCGCGAGCAGAAGAAGAGCACCGTCTACCTGGATGCGCGCAAGCTCGGCCGAGGATTCGCGAAGCGCTTTCCCGGCATCCTCGCGTTGTGCGCCGCGCGCGGCATCGATCCGCGAAAGGATCTCATCCCGGTGACACCCGCCGCGCACTACATGATGGGCGGCATCGTCACCGACCTGAACGGCCACTCCAGCATGAAACGGCTGTACGCCGTGGGCGAGGTGGCCCGCACGGGGGTGCACGGGGCGAATCGACTCGCGTCCAACTCCCTGCTGGAAGGACTGGTGTTCGCGGAGCGCGTGGCGCGCGACCTGGTCACTGCGTCACCGCTCACCCGCCTGCCCGCGCCGCGGAAGTGGGTGGTGCCGCCCTTTTCCGACCGGGGCGCGGCGCAGGTGGCGGCCGATCGCGTGCGTGAGGTGATGTGGCAACATGCGGGCATCGCGCGCACGGCCAAGGGGCTGCGCACCGCAGTGGCGGAGCTCGCAGAGATCGAGGAGCGACTGCCCACCGGCGCGACGGAGGAGCTCAACCTCGTGCAGACAGCCCGGCTCATCGTGGAAGCGGCGCTTCGGCGGAAGGAGTCGCGTGGTGGCCACTTTCGCCTGGATTTCCCCCGTGCGAAGAGCACGTGGCGCGGGCGGCACATCGAGTTGTAGCGCAACTCGACCGGTGTTGACCTGCGCTGTCTATTCGCCGGCGGCGCCACTCAGCTCCCGATAGAGCCACGCCTTCGCCAAGCGCCACTCCCGCTTCACCGTGCGCGGCGAACGGCCCACGATGCGTGCCGTCTCTTCCACCGTCAGGCCGGCGAAGTAGCGCAGCTCGACGATCCGTACCTGCTCGGCGTCGTACACGGCAAGCCGCTCGAGCGCCGCGTCGATCGCCAGCAGGTCACCAGCCTTCGTGTCGTCGGGCGTTTCCGCGGCGGCGCCGAGCGTGACGAAAATGGCGTGCCCGCCCCGCTTCTCTGCGTGGCGCGCGCGCGCGTAATCCACGAGCACGCGACGCATCAATCGCGCGGCAACGGCGAAGAACTGCGCCCGGTTCTCCCAGTTCGTCCGACTTTGGTCGATCAGCCGCAGATACAGCTCGTGGACGAGGGCGGTCGCATCGAATGTGTGGTCATGCCGCTCGAGAGCCAGTTGGCGCGCGGCAATGCGTCGGCATTCCTCATAGATCACCGGCATCAAGCGCTCGAGCGCATCGGCATCCCCGCGCGACCAGCGAACGAGCAGGCCAGTGACGTCCCCGGGCGAATCATCCGCCGGGCGGGACATCACTCGAGCCCCATGCGAGCGATGAGCGTGCGGAAGCGTGGGTCGCGGTGAAGCTCGGGCATGAACGAATCATGGGTGAGGTAGACCATCGCGTTCGATCGCTCGGCGAATGCCTTCTCGAGCCATGTCATCGCGCTGTCCACCTCGTTCATGGCCGCGAGGGCTTCGGCGACCGGAGCCGGCGATAGGTACCCCGTGCCGGCTCGCGCGCGTGCCGACCGCAGGTGAACCAGGGCGCGGTCGCGGCGGCCGGCGTGCGCCTCGATCGTCGCCAGCAGCAGGAGGGCGGGCGGCGCGGAATCCGTTTCCGCGACCAATCGCTCGCCGTTCGCGATCGCTTCCGGGAAGCGCCGTGACGCTGCCAGCGCGCCCGCGAGTCGCCACCTCGCCTGCGCATACGTCGAGTCCAGTGCCAGGGTCTGTTCGAGCTGCGCGATCGCCTCGTCGAGGCGACCGGCTCGGGTGAGCACCCACGCGACGTTCGTGTTCACGATGAGCGAAAATGGATCCAGCTCGCGCGCGGCGAATGCATGGTCGACCGCTTCCTTCAGTCGCAACCGCGACATCAGCAGGTTCGCGTACCAGAGGTGCGCCATCGGATAGTTCGGATTCAGTTCGATGGCTCGGCGAAGCTCTCGCTCGGCGTCGACGAAGCGCCAGTCGTAGTGCCATGCGTAGCCGAGCGCCGCGTGCGCCTCGGCCGAGGCGGGGTCGATCTGCAGGGCCCGGATCGCCGCGGCCGCTGCCCGCGGGCGTAGCAGACGTGGCGACCCTTGGCCGAGCATCACGGTGCCGAGCTGGTTGAGGCAGTCGGCCAGCGCGGCGTGCGCGGGCGCATAGGTGGAATCGAGTGCGACGGCGCGCGAGAAATGCGCCATCGCCAACTGGAGAGATGCCGGTGTCCGCTTGTTCCACTCGTACCGGCCCTTCAGGTACTCCTCGTAGACGGCCGGAGACACGGCGCGCGCGGAGGCGAGGCGCTCACTGGCGGCTGGGCGGAGCGTGACTCGGACCGCGCCGGCGAGCGCGCGCACGACGTCCGCTTCCAGGGCCAGGATCTCGCGCTCGTCGCGCTCAAAGCGCCT
>JBDSSY010000031.1:0-3522 GCA_039928585.1 Gemmatimonadaceae bacterium
TCGAACGTCAAGATCCAGAACAACGTGTCCGTCTACGAAGGCGTGGAGCTGGAAGACGACGTGTTCTGCGGGCCGTCGATGGTCTTCACGAACGTCATGAATCCTAGAAGCCACGTCTCGCGAAAGAACGAGTATCGGCGAACGCTGGTGCGGAAGGGCGCGTCCATTGGCGCCAACGCGACGATCGTGTGCGGGGCGACGCTCGGAGAGTACGCGTTCATCGGTGCGGGCGCCGTCGTGGCCCACGACGTTCCCGCGTTCGCCTTGATGGTCGGCGTGCCGGCGCGACGCATCGGGTGGATGTGCCAGTGCGGCGAGCGGCTGCCTGACAGCGGAAACGGTACGTGCGTCGCATGTGGATCGACCTACGAAGCAACGTCGCACGGAACCCGTCGCGTCGAGTCGGTGACGCCTCTTCCTTTCCCCTCCACGAACCGATGAAATCACACGACTCGCGCGCCGAGACGCCGTTGCGCATCGCGCTGCTCGGATGTGGTCGCATTAGCAAGAACCATCTCGATGCCATCGAGAGAATCGAAGACCTCGAACTCGTCGCGGTAGCGGATAGCGACGGGGCGCGCGCACTCGAGATTGGTGCGGCTCGCGGTGTCCCCGCCTTCGGAACGCTCGAGGAAATGCTCGTCGCCGTGCCCTCCGATCTTGTGGCGATCTGCACCCCGTCCGGACTGCACCCGGAGCATGGCATTCTGGCTGCGCGGGCGGGCCGGCACGTGCTGACGGAGAAGCCGATGGCGATTTCGCTCGAGGCCGCTGATTCACTGGTGCAGGCCTGTGACGCAGCGCGCGTGAATCTGTTCGTCGTCAAGCAGAACCGGCTCAACCCGCCGATCCAGTTGCTCAAGCGAGCGGTGGACAAGGGGCGGTTCGGCCGCCTGTACATGGCGAACGTCACCGTGCGCTGGACGCGTCCGCAGGAGTACTACGATGCGGAGCCATGGCGCGGGACCTGGGAGTTCGACGGCGGCGCACTGATGAACCAGGCGAGCCACTATGTCGACCTGATGCAGTGGTTCGTCGGTCCCGTGGAGAGCGTGATGGCGAAGACCGCGACGCAGGCTCGCCGAATCGAGGCCGAAGATTCGGGGGTGGCGGTACTGAAGTTCCGTAACGGTGCGTTGGGAGTGATCGAAGTGAGTGTGTTGACGTATCCGAAGAATCTCGAAGGTTCGATCACGCTCCTCGGGGAGAAGGGCTCCGTCAAGATCGGGGGCACGGCGGTGAACAAGGTCGAGCACTGGTCATTCGCGGACTACGACGACGATGACAAGCTCGTCGACTCTGCAGCGACGACTCCTCCGAGCGTTTATGGATTCGGCCACGTGCCGTATTACGAGAACGTGGTCGCCGTGATGCGCGGTCGAGCCAAGGCGGACACCGATGGACGTGCAGGACGCAAATCCCTCGAATTGATCCTCGGGATCTATGAATCGGCCAAGACGGGCCGCGAGGTGCCAATTCCCATGCGCACCCGGGTCTGAGCCGGTTATTATTCACGGTTGTCTCGCACGCCTTCTCACTTCGCCCGTTCTCCAATGGCTGTACCGCTCCTCGATCTCCGCGCCCAGCACGCGAGTATCCGCGACGAAACGGTGGCCGCCGTGTTGCGCATCGTTGACGCGCAGACGTTCATTCTCGGCGACGCGGTCAGTGACCTGGAACAGGCCGTCGCCGAGTTGTCGCGCACGAGCCACGCGATCGGATGCGCCAATGGGACGGACGCGATTCTGCTGGCGATGCGTGCCCTCGACATCGGACGCGGCGATGAGGTGATTACCAGTCCATTCACGTTTTTCGCCACGGCTGGCACGATTCACAACGTGGGCGCCACGCCGGTGTTCGTGGACATCGAGCCGACGTCGTTCAACATCGCGCCTGAGGCGGCAGCCGCCGCGCGCACGAGCCGCACGCGCGCCGTGATTCCCGTCGACCTCTTCGGCCAGATGGCACCGGTCGAACGGGTCGCGGTCGCGATGCCGGGCATTCCGGTGATCGAGGACGCCGCGCAGTCGATCGGTGCGCGACGCCGGATCGATGGCCAGTGGACGATGGCAGGCGAGCGGGCGACGATCGGCACGTTCAGCTTCTTTCCCTCGAAGAATCTGGGTGGCTTCGGCGACGGCGGGATGATCGTCACGCAGGACGACACCATCGCGGAGCGGCTCCGACGACTCCGGGTCCATGGGGGCGCAAAGCAGTATTTCCACGATGAGGTCGGCTACAATAGCCGGCTCGACGCCCTCCAGGCCGCGGTGCTGTCGGCCAAGCTTCCGCACCTGAGCGCCTGGAGCGCCCGGCGTCGTGAGAATGCGGCGTACTACGACGGAGCGTTCGTGGAGCTGGCGCAGAATGGCGCAATCGTGACGCCGTTCGTGGAACCGGAGAACGAATCAATCTTCAATCAGTACACCATCCGCGTTCGTGAGGGCAGGCGCAACGAGCTTCAGGCGTACCTCAAGGAGCGCGGGATCGGGACGTCGATCTACTATCCGCTGCCGCTGCACCTCCAACCGTGCTTCTCGTATCTGGGTTACCGCGAGGGGCAGATGCCCGAGAGCGAGCGCGCGTCGGCCGAAGTGCTCTCCCTGCCGATCTTTCCTGAATTGACGCGATCGCAACTCGACGAAGTCATCGCTGGTGTTCACGCCTTTTTTGCGCGATGACATGCCGATGCGCGGAGTGCGGCACACCGGCGAGCATGGGTCGACGTCGATGACATCACGCCCGCTCGAGCGCTCGTGAACATCACGGTCGTCGGAACTGGATACGTCGGTCTCGTGGTGGGTGCCTGTCTCGCCGAAACCGGGAATGCGGTGACGTGCGCGGACGTGGACGCCGGGAAGATCGAGGGCCTGACGCGAAACGTTCTCCCGATCTACGAACCGGGCCTCGACGACTACGTCGAGCGCAACCAGAAGCAGCAGCGACTGGTGTTCACGACGGACATTCCTGCCGCCGTCCAGTCCGCAGACGTGGTGTTCATCGCCGTCGGCACCCCACCGGACGAGGATGGCTCGGCCGACCTCCGCCACGTGCTCGCGGTTGCCGAGCAGATTGGGCGTCACATGCGACGCGAGCTCGTCGTCGTCACCAAGTCCACCGTCCCCGTGGGCACAGCAGCGAAGGTGGCCGACGCGGTGAACCGGCATGCGACACTGCCGTTCCACATGTGCAGCAACCCGGAGTTCCTCAAGGAAGGCGCCGCGATCGAGGACTTCATGCGTCCCGACCGCGTGGTCATCGGCGTCGACAGCGACCATGCACGCAGTGTGATGGCTGAGTTGTATGCGCCATTCGTGCGCACGGGGAAGCCGATCATTTTCATGGACATTCCGTCAGCGGAAATGACGAAGTACGCGGCCAATGCGATGCTCGCGACTCGCATCTCGTTCATGAACGAGATCGCGAACCTGTGCGAGCGCGTGGGCGCGGATGTCGACAACGTGCGGAAGGGAATCGGGTCGGACGGGCGGATCGGCCCCGCCTTCCTGTTTCCCGGGCCGG
>JBDSSY010000032.1:0-8666 GCA_039928585.1 Gemmatimonadaceae bacterium
CCGGGCACGTTCGCCTGTCCGCCGAGAATGCCCTCCGTACCCACTTCGCGAGCGACTCGGGTGACTTCGGCGGCGAATGAGGACAGCTGATCCACCATCGTGTTGATGGTGTTCTTCAGCTCTAGCACCTCGCCCTTCGCTTCCACCGTGATCTTGCGGCCCAGGTCGCCCTTGGCGACGGCCGTCGTCACGTCGGCGATGTTGCGCACCTGATTGGTCAGGTTGCTCGCCATCCCGTTCACCGAGTCCGTCAGGTCCTTCCACGTGCCGGCCACGCCGGGCACGTTCGCCTGCCCACCCAGCACGCCTTCCGTTCCCACTTCGCGCGCCACACGGGTGACTTCGTCGGCGAACGACGACAGCTGGTCCACCATCGTGTTGATGGTGTTCTTGAGCTCGAGAATTTCGCCCTTCGCTTCTGCCGTGATCTTCTTGGAGAGATCGCCCTTCGCCACCGCCGTCGTGACGTCGGCAATGTTGCGCACCTGATTGGTGAGGTTCGTCGCCATGCCGTTCACCGAATCCGTCAGGTCGCGCCAGGTCCCGCTCACGCCCTGCACGTTGGCCTGGCCACCCAGCCGCCCTTCCGTACCGACCTCGCGCGCCACGCGCGTGACTTCGCTCGCGAACGCGTTCAGCTGATCCACCATCCGGTTGACCGTGGAGCCGATCCGGAAGAACTCGCCCTGCACCGTCTTTCCCTCGATCTCCAGCTCCACCTTCTGACTCAGGTCGCCCTCGGCCACCGCCTTGATCACGCGCGCCACTTCCGATGTCGGCTGCACGAGGTCGGTGATCAGCGAGTTCAACGCGTCCACCGAGCCGGCCCACAGTCCTCCCGCCGGACCGATCGTCGCCCGGTCACGCATCTTGCCCTCGCGACCGACGGACAGCGCCACGCGATTCAACTCGTCGGCGAGACGTCCCTGCTTGGTGACCACGCTGTTGAAGATGTCGGCGATTTCGGCCATGAGCGGATCGCCGACCGGCTCGAGCCGGACAGTGAAATCGCCCGCGTCCATGGCACGCAGGCCGGCGAGCAACCGCCGCATGCTGCGCTCACGGCCCGCACCTCCGCCTCCGCCGTTGCCGCTCGTCGCCGTCGCGACCCCGCCACGCTCGGCGCCGTCGCTAATCTCGTCCATCTCATCGGTCATCGCGGTGGCAGCCGCACGACGCGGACGTCCGCGCTTCCCGCGCGCACTCCCCGAGGACGTGCGGCCATTTCCGCGTCCGGCACCGGACGGCTTGTCTTCATCGGGCATTTCAGGTCTCTCGCCGACAGCCACGGTCAGCTCCTGGGAGGAAAGAGAGGATGCGAAAGGCCACCGGCCGGAGTCGGTGGCTCAAAAAACGAGCATATTGGACGCGAGAACTGCAAGAAATGCGCTCTCTTCATATCAATTGATATTGTTTTTTCCCAGCAAGCACTGCCGAACGCGCGCACGCACGCCTGAAGTCCCTCGACGTCTCGGCGAGTCGTTCCGTCACGGAGCCAACGTCACCGAGTCTCCAACCGAGACGTCACCTTCCACGAGGATTCGCGCGTACACCCGACTCCAGCCCGGGTTCACCACCTGACTCACCCGGGTGAACTGCTTTCCCGCAAAGGCCGGCCCGATGGTCTTGCACGGCGGAGCGTAGGCGGTCACTTCGGCTTCCACTGCCCCGAGCCTGAGCCGCGCGCCTGGCTGCACGAGCTCCCACGACAGGCCCGCAATGGTCACGTTCTCCCCGAGCGCGCCGCGGCCCACTGGGTGACCTTCGGCGGAGAGCACCTCCAGCCGCTCCTGCGAGTACAGGCACAGCGCGCGGTCGGGCCCACCGTGGTATTTGCGGTTGGCCTGCCGATCGCCCTCCATTCCGCCCGCATCGACGTGCGCGTGTTCCACCGAAAGCTTCGGCACGCCGCCGGCCGAACGCTGCAGGCCCGTGACGCGGCCTTCGCGAGACGTCATGACGCGACGTCGCCCACGACGAGGCGCACGGGAATGCCGCCATTGGTCGTCTGCGCCACGGCACGCACGGAGATGCCCAGTTGCCGCTCGAGCGCCGGGTCGGGCGACAGCACGGCAATTCGCCAGCCCTTGGCCCGGGCCCGCAGCACATGACCCAGCTGTGCCCACAGGTCGCGCACTCGCTCCGTGTCGCCCACTCGCACCCCATACGGCGGATTCGTCACCACCCAACCGTGACCTCCGCCCGGAAACTCGGCCGCCGACAGGGAGCGCATCGCGAGTCCGACGTCGCCGCTCACGCCGGCGCGATCGGCGTTCGCCACAGCCGCCGCGATCGCGCCAGCATCACGGTCGGACCCCAGCACTGTCGGCGTGGGGCCGGTCTGTTCGCGCTCGGCCAGCTCCGCCCGGATTCGATCGCCGAGTGTCCGCGCGACACCGGGCCACCGCTCGGCCGAGAATGCTCTCGCCGCACCCGGAGCCCGGTTACGCCCCATCAGCGCGGCCTCGATGGGGATCGTTCCCGACCCGCACAGTGGGTCGACAAGCGGCGACACGAGATCCCACCCCGATGCGGCAATCAGTGCGGCGGCGAGGGTCTCTCGCAATGGCGCCTTCGCCGTTGCCAGCCGGTAGCCGCGCCGGTGCAGGAGCGCACCCGAACTGTCGGCGCTCACCGTGCACTCGTCGCGCAGCATCCGGACGATGAACAACTGTGCGCCGGTGTCCGCAGTTTCTTCCGAACGCTCGTCGGCGTGCGGGAACTCCTCAGCGTGCGGACGCTCATCCTCGTCCGCGCTCGCTCCCGCTGCACGGGTACCCGGCAATGCGCGAACGACCGCGTCAGCCAGTCGCTGCATCACCGCGTCGGAGTGATACAGTTTCGACTTCTTGCACGTGACCCTGAACCGGACCGCACCGTCTGAGCCGATGAAGCGCGACCACGGAATCTGCCGCGCATGTCGCTCCAGCTCCGCGAACGACCGCGCCTCGAACCGAGCCAACCGTACCACCACGCGTGACGCGATGCGCAGGCCTGCGTTGGCGAGCAGGATGCTCCGCAGGTCGCCGCGCCACGCAATGCCTCCACCACCCGTCTCGAGCTCGGCCGGCAGTCCGAGCACGCGCGCTTCGGCCAGGGCGAACGTCTCGAGGCCGGGTGACACGATAGCGAAGCAGTCGAACAGGAGCGGCGCGGTCGCGGCGGCACGACCGGCGGATTTCGTGATGGGCTGTCGCGCGGACCTCGTCATTGCTGCAACGCTAACGCGCTAGGCGGCGCGACGCGACCGGATTCCCCACGCGTGCCGGTCGCGAGTCGCTTGAGCGACGCGATATCCGAGCAGGAGCGCGAACACGACGAAGTACACCACCGGAAAAAACGTGTCCTTCTTCACCGCCCACAGGTAGTGGATCGTGCCCGTGACACCGGCCACGTAGATCAGCCGGTGCAGCCGGTTCCATCGCCGGCCGCCGAGCCGCTTGATCCACCCCTTCGTCGACGTGATCGCGAGCGGCAGGAGCAGCAGGAAGGTCAGCATGCCGACGAGAATGTATCTGTGCTTCACGATCTCTTTCCACATGAAGGGCAGATCGAAGTTCGTGTCCGCCCACGTCCACGTGGCGAGGTGCACGCATGCATAGAAAAAGGCGAACAACCCGAAGGAGCGTCGATACTTCGCCAGCGCGCCAATGCCGAGGAGCTGCCGGGCGGGCGTGACGGCCAGCGTGATGGCAAGAAATCTCAGCGTCCAGAGTCCGGTGCGGATCTCCGTGTCGCGGATCTGATCCGGCCCCAGCGAGCTTCGCCATGCGCCGAGAATCCCGAGCTCGGCCAGCCAGTCGAGTGTGAGCAGCAGCGCGGGAACGAGGCAGAGCAGGAAGACGACGATGCGGACAGCAGGATGCAGCAGGAGCTGCGAACGCGACCTCAGAAGTTCCTCCGCAGGTCCATGCCGCGATACAGGCTCGCCACCTGGTCGGCGTAGCCGTTGAACATGAGGGTCTCGCGGCGCCGGAATTCGCCGATGCGCCGCTCGCGACTCTGCGTCCACCTCGGGTGATCCACTTCCGGGTTCACGTTGGCATAGAACCCGTACTCGTCAGGGGCGGATGCATTCCAGGTCGTCGTCGGCTGGCTCGCGACGAACGACATCTTCACGATGGCCTTCACTCCCTTGAAGCCGTACTTCCACGGCACCACAAGCCGCAGCGGCGCGCCGTTCTGATTCGGCAACGGCTTCCCGTACAAGCCGGTGGCGATGAGCGTGAGCGGATGCATCGCCTCATCCATGCGCAGCGCGTCGACGTACGGCCAGTCGAGCACCTGCCGGCGCTGTCCTGGCATCTGTTGCGGATCGAGCAACGTCGTGAAGGTGACGAACTTCGCGCTCGGCAACGGCTCGAACCGCGCGATCATGTCGCGCAAGGGAATGCCCTGCCACGGAATGACCATCGACCACGCCTCCACGCAGCGCAGTCGATAGACCCGATCCTCGACCTTGTGCGGCTTCACGAGGTCATCGTAGGCGAAGGTGCCCGGCTTTTTCACCAGGCCATCCACCGTGACCGTCCAGGGCCGCGTCCGGAACTGCTGCGCGTTCTCCCTGGGATCGGCCTTGTCGGTTCCGAACTCGTAATAGTTGTTGTAGCTCGTGATGTCCTCATAGGAGTTGACCTTGTCCTGCGCGCCGGCCTGCGAGGTGGTGCCCGCAGTCGTCGCCGAGCCCGCGCTCCCGCCATCGCGAGGCTCCGCGCGTACGTCATCCGTGCCGCAGCCGAGCCCTCCCAGCAGGGTCGCTCCCACGAAGGCAGCACCGATTCCGCCGGCGCGTGCGATGAAGTCGCGGCGCGCGAGATAGGCGGACTCGGGCGTGATCTCGGACGACGAGATTCCGGCAGGGCGGCGAATGAGCGTCATGATGGAAGTACGCGTGGGGAATCGGGACGGTTCCGCGGGCGGCGATGCCAGACTGACGGATCACTCTGCAAGAATTGCCGAACCGCCGTCGCGAACCTGGTCGAACTGGCAGATACCACTCGGTACGACCCCTGCTTTTTTCGGGGCCACCGCCGCCATGGCGGACATCCCAACCTTCCTCCATGGAGAATATCCAATGCTGACCACTCGCGCACTCGGATCATCCCTCGATCGCATGTTCGCGCTCAATCGTCCGTTCGAGCAGGCGTTCACCGCCTCGCTCAGCAGCCGCATCTCGGCTCCGCCCATGGACGTCGCCGAGCGGAACGACGCCTATCTCGTACATGCGGAGCTACCCGGTGTGAGCCCCGACGACGTGGACATCACCTTCGAGCAGAATGTGCTGACCATTCGCGGGACGAAGCCTGCCAGCTTCGACGCTTCGATGCAGGGCGAACTGCGCGTGATCGCCGCCGAGCGGGTGCACGGCACGTTCGAGCGCTCGGTTCGCCTGCCGGAGTTCGTGAACGGTGATCGCATCGCGGCCACGTTCGATCATGGCCTGCTCACCGTCACCATCCCGAAGGCCGAGGCCGCGCAGCCGCGCCGTATCACCATCGAGGCGAGCCGGGGCGACGCGCGCCTCGGCGGCGAGAATTCCGCCGCGTAGCCTCCTGGCACGTCGATCGGGCGGGCCGGCATGCGTACGCTGCCGGCCCGCTTCCTGCCTTTCCGGGCCGTATGTCAAAGGCGCCCACGAAGGCCCAGGCCCGCGCCGTGCTGCGCGATCGCTTCGGGCACGAAGACTTTCGTCGCGGACAGTGGGAACCGGTGAAGGCCGCGCTCGAAGGGCGCGACGCGCTCGTCGTGATGCCGACCGGCAGCGGCAAGTCGATCGTGTATCAGTTGCCGGCGCTCATGCTGCGAGGACTCACGATCGTCGTGAGCCCGCTCATCGCGCTCATGAAGGACCAGCAGGACAAGCTTCACGCGCATGGCGTCGATGCGCTCGCCATGCACTCGCATCTCTCCACGAGCGAGACTCGCGAAACGGCGCGGCGGGTGGCTGAGGGCGAGGGTGAGATCCTGTACCTCACCCCGGAGCGCTTCAAGGATCGTGACTTCTTCGACCATCTGCTCACCCGAACGGTGAGCCTGTTCGTGGTGGACGAGGCGCACTGCGTGAGCCAGTGGGGGCATGACTTCCGGCCCGACTATCTCACGCTCGGCTCGGTCGTCGCGCGCCTCGGCAAGCCGCCGATCCTGGCGCTCACGGCGACGGCCACCGAAGAAGTGCGCGCCGACATCGCGCGCCAGCTCGGCATGAACGACCCCAGTGTGACCATCACCGGCTTCGCCCGGCCGAACCTGCGGTTCGAGATTCGGCGCACGGTGAACCAGGCGATGAAGGACGCCGAAGTGGAACGTGCCCTCACCGAGGCGACCGGAAGCGGCATCATCTACTGCGCCACGATCAAGGAAGCAGAGCGGCTGCATGAGCTGTTTCGCGACCGGTTTCCGATCGGGCTCTATCACGGCAAGATGAACCCGCAGGATCGCAAGGCGACCCAGGACGCCTTCATGAACGGGTCGCTGACGTCGATGATCGCGACGAACGCGTTCGGCCTCGGCATCGACAAGCGCGATCTGCGCTTCGTGCTGCACTACCACTTTCCCGGATCGGTGGAATCGTACTATCAGGAGGCGGGCCGAGCGGGGCGCGATGGCCAGCCCGCCGTCTGCACGATTCTCTACCGCGTCGAGGATTCACGTGTGCAGTCGTACTTCCTTGGCGGCAAGTACCCGGACGTCGAGGAAGCGGTGAAGGTTGCGCTGCTGCTGGAGCAATATCCGCTCGGCGAGCGCGTCGAGTTGGACGAGTTGTGCGACCGCTCGGGAGTCGCACGTCGCAAGGCGCGCATCGTGCTCGTGCTGCTCAAGCGACACGGACTCGTGCGCGAGCATCGCGGCGGCGGGTGGGAACGGCTGCGCGACCGGTTGACCGCAGTCGACATGAGTGCCGACCTCACGGACTACGAGGAGCGGCGCGTGCAGGACCGCGCGAAGCTGCGCGTAATGGTGGGCTACTGCCAGAGCGCCCGCTGTCGCACGCGCTTCATTCTCGAGTATTTCGGCGAGCCGGCGAATGCGGACTGGGCGTGCAGGAATTGCGACGCGTGCGACGCACAGCATGCGTTCGCCACGCGCGCTCGGCGGGTGACGGCGGCGGTGTAGCCCGCCGTCACCTCACGTCGTCATCGACCGCCGAGCAGGCCCCCCAGTCCACCGCCGCTCGCCATGCGGCCGATGTCGTTGAGCGGATTGCCGTCGCCGTCGCGATCCAGCATGCCCAGCAGGCCACCCAGGCCCGTTGGCGCGCGCTGCTGCGCTTCCTGCGCTTCGCGCTGCAGGATGTCCGGGAGTCCCGTCGGTTCTGCCGACGTCGGCGTGGGCGCGCCGGGCACCGGCACCTGCTGCTCCTGCTGCGATTGCTGGCGACGCGCGAGCGCCGCCATCACGATGGGTGCCAGCACCATCAGCAGCTTGCCGACCTGCTGCTGCTTGAGGCCCGTAGCCTGACCCACTCCCTGCTCCACCGTGCTGCGTTTCTGGCCGAACACGTGACCGAGGATGCCCGCCCCCGGCCCGGACTCCGCGTTGCCGAGCAATCCGCCGAGGTTCTCCATCAATCCGCCGCGATGATCGTTCAGGGCGGTGCCGAGCGAGGCGGCGCCGTCGGCACTGGACGCGTTGCGCGCCATGCCGCCGAGCAGCATCGGCAAAGCGGCCTGCAATGCCTGCGACGTGGTGGCCTCGTCAGCACCGATCTGCTGGCTGAGCTGGGAGAGGTTCGCGCCGCTGAGTTGCTGCGTCACCGAATCGAAGATCGAAGGCATCGTGATTCTCCGGGAGAACGAGGAACCGACGTCAAAGGGAAAAATCGGGCCACCAGCGCCGGGTTCGTACTCACTACCACCACGGCACCTGGCTCGATCGATAGAAGTTCACGCCCAGCGCGGCGAGCCGTGGTCCGTGCGCCGCGAGCCGCTGGCGAAAGGCCTCGAAGTCGCGCTCCGGGGTCGACCACCCCACTTCGGCGATCGCCAGCAGCCGCGGAAATGCCATGAACTCCCAGTCTTCCGGTTTCACGAGCGTCTCGGCCCAGAGCGGCGCTTCCACACCCATGACGGATCGTTCTTCCACGCCCGGAATCTGTTCGGCCGGGTTCCAGTCGTACGCGTCGCGCACGTCGATCAGTCCGGCCCACCGCAGCCCGAGAATCGTGCTCGAGTCGTACTTCATGTCGAGGTAGGCGCGCTTGTTCGGCGAGACGATCACCTTGCCGCCGCGGGCCGCGTGCACGGCCGATGAATCCGTCTTCCAGTGCTGGACGATGGTGCCGGAATCGAGCATCGCGGTCGCGATCTCGCCCCACCCGATCATGCGTCGTCCGTGCGAGCGCACGATGCGCTGCACGCGCTCGATGAACGCGCGGTATTCGTCGCGGGTGAGCTTCTCGACTTCGTCGCCCCCAATGTGGAACCAGGGCGACGGGGTGAGCGCCGCGAGCTCGCGCACGACGTCGTCGACGAAGCGGTACGTGCTGTCGCTCGTCACGCACAGCGTGCTGAACCCGACCCTGGTGGCGGTATAGAGCGGGGGCGTCACACCGCCGCAGTTGAGTCCCGCGTACGACGCGAGCGCGGCGTTCGTGTGGCCCGGCATGTCGATCTCGGGAACGATCGTCACGTACCGCTCGGCGGCATATCGCGCCAGCTCGGCGAACT
>JBDSSY010000033.1:0-15637 GCA_039928585.1 Gemmatimonadaceae bacterium
GATCGACTGGGACGGGAGACGCGCGACCGACCGGCGGATGAATCCCGGTGGGAGCGCTGGATCGAACAGCTTCGCCGAGTTTTCATGGAAGCCGATCGTGCGTGCGTTCACCTGTCCACGGTACTCGCCGAGTCCTCCGCCGTTCGCCCACCGACGCATCGCTGGTTCGGACGATGATCGCGGGCATCGGTGTCGACCTGGTAGACGTGCAGCGCGTGCGTCGCCTGCTCGATCGAAAAGGAGAACGCGCACTACGACGACTGTTCACGGACGGCGAGCGGGCGTACGCCGAGACCCACCCCGAGCCGGCGCGCCAGTTGGCGGCGAGGGTCGCGGCGAAGGAGGCGGCCTTCAAGGCGCTCGCGGGCAACGCGCTAGCCCGGTCGATCGGCTGGCGCGAACTGGAAGTGGTCGCGCGAGCCAACCGCTCGCCGCTCCTGCTCCTGCATGGACGGGCGCTCGACCGCGCGACGGAACTGGGTGTCGTCCGGATTCATTTGTCGATCACGCACACCGACCTGACCGCGGCGGCCTTCGTCGTCGCCGAATGCGATGCGCAAATCGTCGACGCGATCAATCCCTAGCGCCCGTTTGTGAATCCCGATAACTTCTCTCGGCTATGAGAATCCGAACCATTCTCTGCCGGGCAATCCTCGTCGTGGCAACCGCCGCAGCCCTGCCTGCCGCGGCACAGGAGCATCCCGCGCGACGGGTCGCGAACATCGTGAGCGTGGCGGTCGAGGAATACGGGAAGGCCGTCGATGCGACTGGCCGTCTGGTGAGCACGCAGGAATATCAGGAGGCCAACGACTTCCTGATCGATGCGAAGCGGGCGGCCGAGCGGCTGTCGGGCGCCACTGCTGTCCCCGCGCGACTGCTCCTGGATTCCATCGCCCGGGCCGTGACGCTGCGTCGTTCACCGGCGACGCTGGATTCGCTCGAGCGGCGGTTCGCGAATGTGCTCGGAAACGAGGCCAGACTCGAGCTCCCTCGTCGCCAGATCGATCTCGCCGAGGGTCGGACGATTTTCCAGCAGTCGTGCGCCACATGCCACGGTGTGGCGGGACGAGGCGACGGCTCAGCGGCCGCACGGATGAATCCTCGGCCCCCCGCCATCGGCACGGCAGACCATATGCGCGGTATCACGCCGGCGCTCATGTTCCGCATCACGTCCATCGGCATCGCGGGAACGCCCATGGCGGGCTTCGCCGGCACGCTCACACCGGACCAGCGTTGGAATGTCGTGGCGTACGTGAACACGTTGCGCACAACGCGGGAGCAGCAACTCGAAGGTGAGGGACTGTACACGCAGCGATGCGCCTCATGTCACGGGGTGAGCGGCGCGGGCGATGGGACACTGGCTCGGTCGCTCACCAAACTGCCGCCGGAAATCGGCACCGTGGCCTGGCAGGTGGAGCACAGCGACGAGCAAGTTGCGCTCGTGGTGCGCGAGGGCATGCCGGGCACCGCGATGCCGGCATCGCGCGACCTCTCCGACTCGCAGGCGGCGAGCATCGTCGCGTACCTGCGCACGCTGCCGATGCGCGATCGGAATGGTGCGGCGTTCGCGCAGTCGAGCGACAGCATGAGCGCCCAGGCAGCGGCACGTAACGTGATCGCCCAGCTCGAGCAGTCGCTCAGCGCGGCGAAAAGCGGCCGGCCCAGCGACGCGGGAGACAAGGCGTTCGACGCATACATCGCGTTCGAGCCGCTCGAGCGCACGGCGCGCGCGAAGAACCCCGGGCTCGTGTCCTCCATGGAGCGCCAGTTCGCCGAATTCAAGGCGGCGGTCCGGTCGAACGACGTGCGTGGCGCCGAGAACGTGCGCGACGCCATCGAAGCGACGCTGCCGCAGGTGGTGGCGCTCACCGCGCCCACCGGCAGCGGCGCCGAAGCGTTCTGGCAGTCGTTCCTCATCATCATCCGGGAAGGGTTCGAGGCCATCCTCGTCATCGGTGCGATCGTCGCCTTCCTCATCAAGACCGGACATCGCGAGCGGCTGCGCAGCATCTGGACAGGCGTCGCATTGGCCGTGGTGGCGAGTGCCGTGACGGCGGTCATCCTCAAGACGCTGCTCGCGGCGGCGCCGGCCAGCCGCGAGTTCATCGAGGGCACGACGCTGCTGCTGGCCGTGTTGGTGCTCTTCTCGGTCAGCTATTGGCTGATCTCCAAGGTGGAGGCGGCCAAGTGGCAGCAGTTCATCAAGGAAAAGGTGAGCACGGCGCTCGATCAGGGTGGGGGCCGGGCGCTCACCTTCGTCGCATTTCTCGCGGTCTACCGCGAAGGCGCCGAGACGGCGCTGTTCTATCAGGCGCTGTTCAACGAGGGGCCGCAGGTCGTACTGCCCATCTCGCTCGGCATCGCGGCGGGAGCGGCGGCCCTCGCGGTGATCTTCACCCTGTTCTATCGCTTCGGGATGCGCATCCCGCTCCGTCCATTCTTCTCGGTGACGAGCGTGCTGCTCTACTACATGGCGTTCGTGTTCATGGGGAAGGGCATTCGCGAGCTGCAGGAAGGGAACATCATCCCGCTCTCGGCCATCCGCGGCTTCCCCCACGTCGACGCACTCGGCCTGTATCCGAGCTGGCAGGGCGTGCTGTCGCAGTTCGCGCTCCTGCTGCTGTTCGCCTTTGCCGTGCTGAAGACGTTCTGGCCCAAGCGGTCGGTGTCGCTCCCGACGGTGATGACACCGGACGTCGTGACGGTGCCGGTGATCACGTCGGCCGAACTCGCCGAGATGCGGGCGGAGAACGAGATGCTGCGAGTCCGGCTGGCGGCGCTGGAAGACGCGATGGACCGGGAAGCGGCGAGAGGCTGACGCTTCCGGCGGCGCACGCACCGCCGGCGAGCGACATGCGGGACTTCAGCCGTTCGGGGCCGGCATGGCGCGAATGCCTGGCTTCCCTGGTCCGACCGTTCGTGTGTACATCATGATCGCCACGCCCATGAGCATGAAGACCACCGCGATCAACTGCGCATAGGTCAGGCCCGCGAGGAATCGGTCATCCTTCGCGCGCAGGAACTCGATCAGGAACCGCTCGAGCCCCATCAGCGCGCAGTACACCCCGAAGAGCCAGCCCTCGGCGTGCCCATGGTCGCGCAGCCGCCAAAGGATGAGGAACGCGCCGAAACCCATGGCTACTTCGAGCAGTTGCGTGGGAAACACCGACAATACCGTGCTCGCGGTTGCGCCGGCCGGCACCGCGATGCCGAAATCCCGCGCCATCACGCCCGCCGTGCTCGGCGGCGCACCTTCCGGAAACGCGACGGCGAGGAAGCCGTTCCATGGTCTCCCGTAGTCGTCGCCCACCGCCCAGCAGCCTGTGCGGCCCACCGCGTATGCCGCCGCCAGCGGCGCTGCCGAGACGTCGGACATGCGCATGACACCGGCGCGCTTGTGGAGTACCACCGCGATCACCGAGAGCGCACCGCCGAGGAACCCTCCCCAATAGACGAATCCGCCACGGTCGAAGATGGAATCCCAGTGGCCGAGCACGACGACGTAGTAGAGCTTCGCCCCGAGAAGTCCCCCGACCAGGGCGGCGAAGATCATGTCGGAGATGGGCGCGGGATCATGGCCTCGTCGCACGAGCTCCCGCTGCGCGACCGATTGCGCGACGACGAAGCACATCAGGATTGCGATCCCGAATCCGGTGAATTGGAGCGGGCCGAATTCGTAGGCGAACGTGTGATGAACGATCGGATGCGGCAACAGCATCATGCGGTCACGAGCCCGGGAAGAGGAAGCGCCGCGAATGCGTTGAGGTCGAGCGCCGCGCGATCGCCGCGATCGAAGTGGAACAGCCCCGCACGCGCGATCATCGCCGCGTTGTCCGTCGCGAGCCGCGGGCTTGGCGCATAGACGTCCGCCCCGAGTCGACGCACGCGGCCACGCATCGCCTCGGCAAGCGTACGATTACCAGCGACACCACCACCGAGCACCACCCGCGTGCGCCTGAACTGTTGCACGGCGCGGGCCGTCTTCTCCACCAGTGTCTCGACGAGCGCGTCATGAAATCCCCGCGCGATGTGCGGCGCGTCGTCTGCCGTACCGGCGCGAACGGCGTGTAGCACCGCCGTCTTGAGACCGCTGAACGAGACGTCGTAGAAATCCTCGTCGCCGGGCTGCTGGTTGCGACGCAGCATCGGGCGCGAAAAGCGGAAGCGGGCCGGATCGCCATCGCGCGCGAGTCGCTCCACGTGTGGCCCACCAGGGTATGGGAGGCCGAGCAGCTTCGCCACCTTGTCGAATGCCTCACCCGCCGCGTCGTCTCGCGTGCGGCCGAGCAGGCGGTACTCTCCCCAGCGTTCGACATCGACGATCAGGGTATGCCCGCCCGAGACGAGCAGCGCGGTGAAGGGCGGCACCGCGTCGGCATGCTCGAGCGCAGTGGCGAACAGATGCCCCTCCATGTGATGGATGCCCAGGCACGGCACCGACCGTCCGAAGGCGAGTGCCTTCGCGAAGCTCACCCCCACCAGCAGTGCGCCGACGAGTCCGGGCCCGTGCGTCACGGCTACCGCGTCGATGTCGTCCAGTGCCACCGATGCATCGGCGAGCGCCTGACGAACGACAGGCACGATCGCCGTGAGATGATGCCTCGACGCGATTTCGGGAACCACGCCGCCGAAGATGCGGTGGACGTCCTGGGAGAGAATCACGAGCGATTCGAGCGAGGCAACGTCACCGTGTCCGGACAACACGGCGGCTGAGGTCTCGTCGCAGGACGTCTCGATACCGAGGATGCGCGTCACGGCGCGGTGCGCGTCATCGTGCGCTCAACGCGACGCCGTGACGGGTCCGAGCAGTTCGCGAACCAGCGCGCGGTTGGCCGCAGAGTTCCAGTCGGCCGCACCGATCACCTTCTTCCGGATGGTTCCCTCGCGACCGATGATGAAGGTTTCCGGGTATCCCGTAATCTGATAGTTCCGGGATGTCGTCCGCGTGGGGTCGTGCAAAACCTCGAAGGTGATGCCGAGCTCGCGCGCGAAGGTCGTGATGCGCTTCTCCATGCCGGCGTCGTCCACGCTCACGGCCACCACGGCGAGACCGCGTGGTCCGAACTCACGATGCAGCCGTTCGATGCTCGGCATCTCCACCTTGCAGGGTTCGCACCAGGTAGCCCACACGTTGAGCAGCACCACCTTGCCCTCGTAGTCGCCCAGCGTCTTCACTCTTCGCGTGCTGTCGAGCGTGGTCGCCTCCATCGGCGGCGCGGCCGAGCCGACGGACACGGGAAACAGCTCGTCGCCAAGAAAGTGAGTCGCCGCCGCGAGCAGCACGGCAAGCAGCGCCACGATGCCGAGCACGATTGTCCATTGCTGGCGAGCCGTCACGCTCCCCTCACGCGTGAATCGCGCACTGTGCTCGCAGCGCCGCAAGCTCGGCGCGCGGGTCCGGCGCGCCGAACACCGCATTGCCGGCCACGAACGTGTCCGCGCCCGCCCGCCAGCACGCGGCGATCGTCGTGCGGTTGATTCCGCCATCCACCTCGAGCATGGCGCGACTACCTGCCTCGTCCAGCCGTCGCCGGGCGAGCGCGACCTTGGCGATCGATCGCTCGATGAACTGCTGGCCGCCGAACCCGGGATTCACGGACATCACCAGCAGGAGATCGAGCTGGTCGAGCACATCGTCCACCGTCGACAGCGGCGTCGCAGGATTGACCGCGACACCTGCGAGCGCGCCCAGCTCACGGATCCGCGCGAGCTGGCGATGCAGGTGCGGCGCGGCCTCGACATGGATGGTGAGCCCCGTCGCACCGGCCGCCACGAAATCGTCGAAGTAGCGCTCGGGCTCGACGACCATCAGATGCACATCGAGTGGGAGCGCGGTGCACCGGCGCACCGTCTCGATCACCTTTGCACCGAAGGTGAGGTTCGGCACGAAGCGCCCATCCATCACATCGACGTGAATGCAGTCGGCACCCGCCGACTCGAGCATGGCCACGTCGGCTCCCAGCCGCGAGAAGTCGGCGCTGAGGATGGACGGCGCGAGGCGAGCCGTCCTCACGGCGCCGTCACACCAGCAACGCGCAACTGCACCGTGGCTCCGGGGAGGATCGTGGCACCGGGTACCGGCGATTGCCCCACGACCGTGCCGGCGGGACCAGTCGCCATCGGGTCCGGTGTCACCATCACGTCTCGCACGCCGAGCTGGGAGAGCACCATCCGTGCGCCGCTGATGTCGCGGCCCATCAGGCTCGGCATCTGGGTAGCCGTCGCTTCCGCGCCGCGACTGAGAATCAGCGTGATCGTGCTCGGTACGCTCACCTGCGCGCCAGCGGCGGGACGAGTCCCCACCACGCTGCCGCGCGCAGACGAGCTGTTGGCCTCTCCAACTTCGCCGATCTCGAATCCGTCCTGCTCCAGTCGCACCTGCGCCTCGATGCGCGACATGCCCGTGACCGTCGGCACCGTGACGATCCGCTGGCCTCCGCTCAGCACGAGGGTTACCGGATTGCCGATCCCTTCGCGCGTGCCCGGCGCGGGCATCTGCTCGAGCACCGTGAGCTTCGGCGCCGAATTATCGTACCGCTGCTCGCCCCGCTCGGCCTTGAAGCCCGCTTCGGCGAGTCGTTGCTCCGCCTCGTCGAACATGAGGCCGGTCACGTTGGGCACCTTCACGTCGCGCGGCACAACGCCTGTGGGAAACACGACGAAGGCGACGATCAGCCACGCGAGCGCGAACCCCGCGAAGATACTGACGAGGTAGACGAGCGAGGTGCGCACGGTCGAACGCCAGCTCATGCCGCCACATCCGCGCGACACCGACGAAAGCGCGCCGCAAAGGCACCGTCGGTGGCGTGTCGCTGCGGGAGAACGCGTAGCAGTTGACCATCGAGCACGGTGTCCGGCACTACGCCGCTTGGCGGCGCCTCGAGCGACCAATCCGGATGCTCGGCGAGGAAGGTCGAGACCTGCTCGTCATTTTCCTCGAGTTCGAGCGAGCAGGTGCTGTAGATGAGCAGTCCTCCGGGCCGCACGACGGTCGCACCGGAGCGCAGGATCGCGCGCTGGAGCGACGGGAGCACCGCCAGGTCGCTCGCCTTGAGACGCCAGCGCGCATCAGGGTGACGGCGAAATGTCCCGGTGCCGGTGCACGGAACGTCCACCAGCACTGCATCCAGCGATGCGAGTGGAGGATGGAGCGCATCGCCGACGAACGGGATGATGTTGTCGACGTCGAGCCGCCGCATGTTCTCGCGCACGCGCGCGAGCCGATGCGTGGAGGGATCGCCGGCGAGTACGAGCCCCGCCGTGCGTGCCAGCTCGAGCGACTTGCCGCCGGGCGCAGCACACAGGTCGGCGACCGTGGCGCCGGACGGCACGCACGCATATCGCGTGACGAGCGTGGACGCGGGATCCTGCAGGTGGAAGAGCCCCTGCTTGAATGCGCCGAGTTCGGTCATCGATCCTACGCCGCCCAGCATCACGAGGCTGTCGGCAACGAGAGGCGCGTCGCCCGTCTCCACGCCGGCGCTCTCGAACATCGCCTCGAGCTGTTCCCGGACGACGTGATAGGGCCGCGCCACGAGAGGCGCCTCGCCATTGTTGGCGACGAGGAGGCGGCGCACGTCAGCCTCATCCCACCGTGCGAGCCATCGCGCGACGAGCCACCGCGGATGGGAATGGTCGAGCGCCAGCGCGTCCGCGCGATCGACCGGAACCGCGACCGCGAGCGTCTCACGTTCGCGGTCGAGTCGTCGCAGCACGGCGTTCGCCAGCTTGCTCGCCCCAATGCCATGACGCCGCTTCACCGACTCGACCGTCTGTCCAATCGCGGCGTATGCCGGCACGCTGCCCATCGCGAGGAGCTGATAGCTTCCCAGGCGCAGCAGGTCAATCACGTCCGCATCGAGTCGAGCGAGACCGCCACTGACACGCTCGGCGAGTATCGCATCGAGCCAGCTCCTGCGGCGGAGCATGCCGTACACCAGTTCACGCGTCCACCGGCGGTCGCGCGGATCCAGGCGAATGGTACGACGCTCGAAGCTGCTATCGAGCAAATCGCCACCACGAAGGTCAGCGCAGATCTCCGCAGACGCGGTGCGAGCGTCGGTCACGCCGCTAGGCAGTTCCACGGCGGGACGGCCCGGCCCCGTCACCGACGGCGCATCCGCAGCGCGCAGCGGCACGTTCCGTCGGCCGGCGGCATCGAGGCCGAGCGCTCAGGCACCAGCGGCGTCGTCATAGCAGGAAAGATACTCGATCGCCGCGCGTTCGGCATTCGGCGCGTCCCAGATCCCGCGTATCACGGCCACGCCGTGCACGCCGGCGAGGCGCAGGACACGACAGTGCTGCGGGCGCACGCCGCCGATGGCGACGACCGGGACGCGCACCTCCGCGACCAGCGCCTCGACGAACTCCATCCCGATTCCTGTCGCGCCTGGTCGTCCGTCGGCGTCGAACACTCGGCCCGCCACGAGCCAGTCCGCTCCGCTCTCGGCCGCCGACACTCCCTCCGCGACGGCATGAACGCTTGCCCCGATCGCCAGCGCGGGCGCCGCCAGACGGGCGTCGGCGACGGTGAGCGATTGGCTCGTCAGCTGTGCACCGCGTGCGCCCACGGCGCGGGCGACGTCCACCCGGTCGTTCACCACGAGCCACGCACCGGTGACCTGCTGCGCCGCGGCCAGCGTCTCTCCGAGCAGCTCCAGCTGCGCGCCCGACAGTCGGCCCGCGCGAAGGTGCAATGCGCCTCGGCGGCCAAGCGCGCCCATCACGCCGCAGGCCACGTCGAGGAAGTCCGCACGGCGGACGATCTCGTCGGTCGTGACCGCGTGCACGAGTGGCACCGCACCATCCCGGTGACCTGCCGACTCCGATGTCATCTCTACCCTACGTTCGCGTGGCGACGCCCGTGTCGAATCGGTCGCCCACCGTCAGTCCACGTCCGTTGGCCCATGCCTGCGGTGTGAGACGACGTTTGCCGGAAGGCTGCACGACGGCGATGCGCACGGCACCGCCTCCGCATGCAACAAGCATCCCTTCGGTGTCGATCGCCATCACGTCACCCGGCTCGTGCGCATCCCCACGCGGCGCGGTGCGCGATCCGTACAGCTTCACCTCCGTCCCGTTGATGCGCGTCCATGCGCCGGGCTTCGGATCGTACGCGCGCACATGTTGGCCGACCTCGTGCGCCGTGCGCGTCCAGTCGACCTGCGCTGTCTCCCGCGTCAGCTTGGCCGCGTACGTGGCCGACCGCTCGTCCTGCACCACCGGCTTCGCGAGTCCGAGCTCCATCAACGCGAGCGCCTCGATGAGCGCGCCAGCTCCCAGTTCGCTCAGCCTCAGCGCGAGCTCTCCTGCAGTCTCGTCGGCCAGCACGGTCGTGCGCGCCTGCAGCAGCACCGGTCCCGCGTCGAGCTTCGGCACCATCTGCATGATGGTCACCCCCGTCTCGCCCAGCCCGTCGCGAATCGCAGCCTGGATGGGCGCCGCACCGCGCAGTGCCGGGAGCAGGGATGCGTGAATGTTGAGCGTGCCAGACGCCGGCAGGTCGATGACGGCTCGCGGGAGGATGTGGCCATACGCCACGACGACGCTGACGTCCGGCGCGAGCGCGGTGATCCGGGACATGAACGCATCCCCTCGTGGCGCGTCGGGTTGCAGCACCGGCAGCCCCTCGGCGATGGCGACCGTCTTCACCGGCGAGGGCTCGCGCGTCGACCGTGACCGGCCGACAGGCTTGTCGGGCTGCGTCACGACGCCCACGACGTCGAAGCCTTCCCCGAGCAATGCCCGGAGCGCGGCCGTGGCGAAATCCGGCGTGCCCCAGAACAGGACACGCACCTACAGCTCCTCGTCCAGGTGCTCGTGCTCGCTCAGTTCCTCGGGCGTCTCGAGCGACACGCGACGAATGTGCCCGGGATACTTGCCCTGCTCGAGCTTCCACTTCGCGAGCGCCGCGGTGCGCTTCAGCACACTGAGGTAGTCGACGAACAGTTTCCCGTCGAGGTGGTCGATCTCGTGCTGGATGCAGCGCGCAACCAGGTCGGTCGCGTCGATCTCGTAGGCCTCGAACCGTTCGTCTCGGGCACGAACGACCACGGACTTCGGGCGCTCGACGTCGGCGTAGATGTCGGGGATCGAGAGGCACCCCTCCTCGGCCTTCGCACGTCCCTCCTGCTGCACGATCTCGGGATTGAACATCACGAGGCGTTCGTCGTCTACCTCGACGATGGCGAGCCGCTCGGTGCGACCGACCTGCGGCGCAGCGAGCCCGATGCCACGCGCGTGATGCATCGTGTCGAACATGTCCGCGATCAACCGGCGCAATTCGTCCGTCACACCGGTCACCGGCGTGGTTGCCTGCCGAAGCAGCGGGTCGCCGAGAACGCGGATGTCGAGGATGCTCACGCGCTCCCCGCTCAGGCTTTGGCGGCTGCCGCGGCGGTGCTGACACCGACGATGCGCGCGATGCGTCCGCGCTCGACGACGAGTCGCGATTCGGCGGACTTGATCGTGACCTCGTCCTCCATCCCCCGCGTCGTGGCGCCTTCGGCAGAATCCTTGACGTGGATGACTTCACCGATGATGCCACCGAACGTCACGACGCGATCCCCGCGCTTGATATTGCGCAGCGCCTCCTCGTGCTTCTTCTTCTGCGCCTGCTGCGGGCGGATGATGAGGAAGTAGAAGATGCCGAAGATGGCGGCGATCTGGAGCAGAAACGGCGCCAGGCTACCGGCGCCGCCGCCGAACTGGAGCGCCAGAAGGGCAGCGGGAAATCCCTGATGAATCATGCGGAGACCGGAACGGTGCGGGAGTGGTAGCGCTGAAGCCAGGCTTCGCTCCAGCCGTGAAAGGTGCCGTCGAGCAACGCGACGCGCGCGCGCTGCATCAGCGCCACGAGGAAATGTACATTGTGCAGCGACAGGAGGCGCAGGCCGAGGATCTCGTCGGCGAGGAACAGGTGTCGGACGTACGCGCGCGTGAACCGTGTGCACGCGGAGCATGCACACTCGTCGTCCAGCGGACGCCGATCCGCTCGAAATTCGGCGCGCTTGATGTTCAACCGGCCGTCGGCCGTGAAGACGGTGCCGTTGCGTCCCATGCGCGTGGGAGCGACGCAGTCGAACAGGTCCACGCCGCGGCGCACGCCTTCCACGAGATCCTCCGGGAACCCGACGCCCATCAGGTAGCGGGGACGGTCGGCCGGCAGCTCGTGGTGGAGTGACTCCAGTATCCGGTGCATCTCCGGCTTCGGCTCGCCCACGGAAAGCCCCCCGATTCCGAAGCCCGACCAGTCGCCCATGTCACGAATCGCTCGCGCCGCTTCGGTACGCAGGTGGGCATGGATGCCACCCTGTACGATCGGATAGAGCGCCTGCTGCGCGCGGCCCGGAATCGGGTCGTCGGCATTCAAGGCCGCGAACGCCGTGGCGCACCGCACCAGCCACCGAAGGCTCCGCTCGCTCGCGTCGCGCGCGACCTCCGCATCACTCTGCCCCGGTATCACGTGGTCGAACTGCATCACGATATCGGCACCGAGGTTCCGCTCGATGCGCATGACGCTCTCCGGAGTGAACCGGCGGCTCGATCCGTCGATGTGGCTCCGAAAGTCCACGCCATCCTCGGAGATCGTGCGCAGGCCTTCGAGCGAGAACACCTGGAACCCTCCCGAATCCGTGAGGATGGGGCCGTGCCACTGCATGAACTCGTGCAGCCCGCCCAGCTCGCGAATCAGTTCGTCGCCAGGACGAAGATGAAGGTGATACGCGTTCGCGAGAATCATCTGCGCATCCATCGCGCGCAGGTCGTCCGGGTCGAGCGCCTTCACCGCCGCGAGCGTTCCCACCGCCATGAACGCCGGGGAGTGCACCACGCCGTGCGGCGTGTCGAGCCGGCCGGCGCGCGCGGCGCCAATCGTCGCGTCCAGCGTGAACGCGAAGCTCATGTGATCGCCATCGCATCGCCATACGAGTAGAAGCGATACCGCTCGGCGACCGCCTCGCGATATGCGCGCATGGTGAGGTCGTATCCGGCAAACGACGCGACGAGCATGATCAGCGTGGAGCGCGGCAGGTGAAAGTTCGTCACGAGCGCATCGACGATCTGCGGTCGTGCCGGCGGACGCAGGAAGATACGTGTCTCGCCAGATCCGGCCTGCACGGTACGATCCGGTTGCGCCGCGCTCTCGAGCGCGCGCACGCTCGTCGTCCCCACAGCCCAAACCCGCCGTGCCGCCGCTCTCGTCTCGGACACGGCAGCGGCCGTGTCGGCGGGAATGGTGTAGCGCTCCTCGTGCATCACGTGGGCGTCGGGGTCGGGCGCGTCGACCGGCTTGAACGTGCCCGCACCCACGTGCAGCACGACCTCGGCACGACGGACGCCTCGCGCGCTGAGCGCATCGAGCAGGGCCGTGGTGAAGTGCAGCCCGGCGGTCGGGGCTGCGACCGATCCAGGCTCCCGCGCGTACACGGTTTGATAGCGTTCGGCATCGCTCGCATCGTCGCCTCGCGTGATGTACGGCGGCAGGGGCACATGTCCGTGCGCGTCGATCGCCTGCTCGACATTCGCAAACGGTGCGTCGGCGTGCAGCTGGACGACGCGCGTGCGGCGTTCGGTCGACGCCATGATCTCGGCCCGGAAGTCCGCCGCGAAGGTCACCAGGCGCCCGGGCTTGAGCTTCGCGCCAGGCGAGACCATCGCCTCGTAGCGTCCGTCGCCCAGCGGCTGCAGCAGGAACACCTCCGCCGGCGCGCCGGAACCAGCGCGAGTGCCCAGCAGTCGCGCACGGACCACGCGGGATCGGTTGACGACGAGGAGATCGCCCGGCATCGCGAGCGCGGGGAGATCGGAAAAGGTGCGGTGCTCTATCGTGCCGGCCGACCGGTCCAGCACCATGAGCCGGCTGGCGTCACGTTGCGGAAGCGGAGCCTGCGCGATCAGCTCCGGCGGCAGCTCGAATTCGTAGTCGGCAGTGCGAAGACCGTGCGTCATCGATCAGTTTAACATCCTGTAGCTCACGACTCCGCGACGATGACGGTGCACAGTGCCCGAGTTCAAGTCCACGGCCGAGCTGACAGCTCCAAGCTGTCAGCATGAGAAGTGAGAACTGCGGACCTGCGGTCGCGGAACTGCCGCCATTCGTCACGATGCCGCCGCGCTGCATGAGTCTTTCACCGCGGAAGCACAACGGCCAGTTCAGTCAGCAGACAACTCCAGGCTGTCAGCTCGGCAGTGCAAGACTCCCGACCGCAGTGACTCAGAACAACACGACCTGCTCGGCAGCAACGGCAGGCGGAGCATACCCGAAGTGGCGGTACGCCATCGGCGTCGCCACCCGACCGCGCGGCGTGCGCTGCAGGAAGCCCTGCTGTACGAGAAAGGGCTCGTACACCTCCTCCAGCGTGCTCGCATCCTCGCCAAGCGCGGCGCTGATGGTGGCGACGCCGACGGGGCCGCCATCGAACTTCTCGATGATCGCGCGGAGGATGCGCCCGTCCATGTCGTCGAGTCCGAACTGATCCACGTCGAGCATCGCCAGCGCCGCGCGCGCCACGTCTTCCGTGATCACGCCGTCCGCGCGAACCTGCGCGTAGTCGCGCACGCGGCGCAACAGCCGGTTCGCCACGCGCGGGGTGCCGCGCGACCGGCGCGCAATCTCCTTCGCCCCCGCCGTCTCGATCACCACCTTCAGCACGTCACCCGTGCGTCGCACGATGAGCTCGAGATCGTCCGGCGAGTAGTAGTTGAGCCGCTGCTCGATGCCGAATCGCGCGCGCATCGGAGGCGTGAGCATGCCGAAGCGGGTGGTCGCGCCGATGAGCGTGAAGCGCTCGATCGGCATCGTGATCGTCTGCGCCTTCGGACCCTCGCTGAGCCGGATGTCGATCTTGTAGTCTTCCATCGCGGGATAGAGGAATTCCTCGATCACGGGCCGGAGTCGATGGATCTCGTCGATGAAGAGGATGTCGCCCGATCGCAGGTTCGTCAGCGTGCCCACGAGGTCGCCCGGCTTCTCGAGCGCGGGGCCGGAGGTCGTGCGGATGTTGACCCGAAGCTCGCGAGCGATGAGCTCGGCCAGGGTCGTCTTCCCCAGCCCGGGCGGTCCGTAGAAGATCGCGTGATCGAGCGGTTCTCCCCTCGCCAGCGCCGCGTCGATGGCGAGCTGCAGATTGTCCTTCACCTTCTGCTGCCCGATGAATTCCTCGAGTCGCTGCGGTCGCAGCGAGAGCTCGACGACCGACTCCTCGGCGAGCACTTCGGGGGTGGTGATTTCCGCGCGCGACATTGCGTGACACTCTCCCAGCATCTCGGGACCCGACCGCGAGCACTGAATATACGCCGAAGATATACCGAATTCCACGCGCGCGTGGGTTGAGAGTTTCATGCGCGCTGCCGCATACTTCCCATCGTCGGGATCGACCTTCGCGCACGACGGACCGACTCACATCACGTTCCCCGCCGCCACATGATCCGTTGCGTCGCCATTCACAGCAATGGCACGAGTGAAGTGCTCGAATTCAAGCCGAAGGTCCATCAGGATCTGCGCGGACTGGGCTACCGACGCTTCGTCGTGCGGACGGCGGATGAGCGCGCATTGTCCTCGTCGGTCTACGCCCGCGCGACCCCATCCCTCTGGCAGTTTTCGGACGCGGCGAAAAAGCTCTGGGGACGAGGGACCGGAGACATCCACGTGTTCGACGAGCATGGCGAGCCGGTCGTGGAGGACGTGCCGGAATCAGATGCATCCGGGAACCACGCCGTGACGTCGACCGCCCGCGCAGGCTTGGACGACCGGGAGCAGGACGCGCGCGATAGCGCGGAGTCCACGCGGCACACACCGCTGTCGTCGCGAACAGTGATCGATCCGCAACATGCGCCGGAGTTGATCACGCGCGCCAATAACCTGCTGCCCGCATCAGACCCACGAAAGATCACGCCGACGACGGTGGCGGACATGTTGCGAGCGGCGCACGCGATCAGGCACGTGCTCGACGGGACCGCGGTTGCCGACGACGGCACGGACCGCCGCGCGCTCGCCGACCGGCTGGACACGCACGCGCGCGCGCTGGAGTCGTATCTCCGTGCACAGTCATCCGATCCGAGTCGCCGGTAGCGCGCAGGCGTTACCTGAGCGCTGATTGCAGCACGCCGAGCGCGCCGTCCACCGCCGGGAGCTGGTCCAGTCGCAACAGCGCCGCGAGGAACGTGTAGACCTGCACGTTCTCGATCGCAGGGACGCGGGATCCAACGCGAACGCCCGGGCCAGCGGCGAGAAAGATCCCCTGCATGTCGGGGAGTGCAGGATCGTGGCCATGTGAGCCGGCGGACGGGTCCCGATCCGTTCCGTTCCGTTTGAGGGTGTACCCCAATTCGCCAACCACCAGCAGATCACCCATCCGCGGATTGTCCCCCAGTCGCCAGCGTGCGGGTGCATCTCGACGCAGATAAGTGGCCGCATGCGGCGTGGTGAGCGCGGCCTTCGCCCGCTGCATGCGCGCCGAGTCGCCACCGAACCAGAGCGAGATCGCCGGACCATTGTCGCCGAACAGGATTCCGGTCGTGTCCACGCCCGCACCACGGAGAAGATCCGACACCACGATGACCTGCGTTGCCGGCGTTCCGGTCATGCCGTGGTCCGACACCAGCACGACATTCACGCTGTCGCGCAGCGGCGATACCG
>JBDSSY010000034.1:0-57921 GCA_039928585.1 Gemmatimonadaceae bacterium
ACGGGCACGGAGGAAACGCCGGGAAGAATCAGCCGGAGTCGAAGCCGGAGTCGAAGCCCGAGTCGAAGCCGGAGTCGAAGCCCGAGTCGAAGCCGGAGTCGAAGCCGGAGTCGAAGCCGGAGTCGAAGCCGGAGTCGAAGCCCGACGTCCAGCAGCCGGCCGGGGGAGAAACCAAACCGGACTCGTTGCCGGGAACCAAGGGGAAAAAGAGAAAGCCCTAAGGTCGCACGCGCCAGCCGTCGATAACGCGCTATCGCGCCACTCGCTCCACGACGCGTCGCATCTCGTCCGCCCGCGTCACCGAACGCTCGTACTCGCTTCCGCCCGCCCTCGACAGACTCACGACCTCCCGCCGGTGCCGCATTGCGCTCGTCACGCGTGCGGCACCGCGCACATGCACCTCGCGCACGCCGGTCGTCGCGACGATCTCGCCCACGTTCGACGCGGTGATGGATCCTCCGGCCATCACGATGGTCCGCTGACCCGCGCGCTGCACGAGCGACGCAATCGCGGCGATCCCTGCCACGGCCGTCGGAGCGCCGCCGGAGGTCAACACGCGATCGATGCCGAGCGCGATCAGCGCCTCCAGCGCCGACGCCTGCTCGCGCACGAGGTCGAAGGCACGATGAAAGGTCACGGACATCGGGCGCGCGAGTTCCACCAGCGGGCGCAGGCGCCCCATATCCACATCGCCGTCCGCCGTGAGCGCGCCCAGCGCGATCCCGTCCGCACCGAGCGCCTTCATCTGCTCGATATCGCGCCGCATCACGTCGAGCTCGTCGTCGGAATACAGGAAGTCGCCGGTACGCGGACGCACGAGGACGAACAACGGGATGTCGATCCGCTCCCACACCGCAGCGATCAGCCCGGCGCTCGGCGTCACACCGCCCTGGAGCAGCTCGCCGCACAGCTCGAGTCGGCTCGCGCCGCCCAGTTCCGCCTCAAGCGCCGCGTCGATCGCGTCGACGCAGGCCTCGACGACGACGCGCGACTCCGTGTTCACTTGCCCTGCTTCGGCGGCCTCCATTCCCCACGCGCGACGGCGGGCACGAACTTGTCGATCCCCCGCGCGGGATACTCGAGGGTGCGTCCCTCTTCCGCACTGCGGTATGCGGTCATCAGCATCTGCACCACCTCCAGCCCATCGTCCATCGTGAGCCGCGGCTTCTCCTTGCCGAGGAAACACCGCACGAAGTGACGATCCTCGGCTTCATACCCGTACGCCACCGCCTCGCTCGCCACGACGGGCATCAAGCCCATCTCGGCGTTCTGCTTCTCCACGAGATCCTCGCCCGTCTTGCCTTTCACCTCGCGGCTGAAGAACAGCTTCAGTCCCGCGTCGAGCGAGTTCCACTGCATCGAATACTCCGGACCGAGCAGCTCGGCCGAGAGTCGCAGACCGGCGCCGACGAAGCTCCATGAGGTGGACGCCTCGCCGATCACCGTATGACCGTCGTCGGTCTCGAACTCGATCAGCAGGCTCGCGAAATCTTCGCTCGGCCGCTTCCGATAGTCGATCTGCTTGCCATGCGTCTTTGCGAGCTGCTTCGCGTAGTGCGGCCGGCTCCACTTGAGACTCGCGATGTGAGCCGTGACCCGCTTGGGCTGCACGGTCGAGAGCGGCGCACCTGGCTTCGTGAGCAGATGCCGCACGACGAGCGCCGAATGACACATCATGTCGCTCAATACGCCGCCACCCTGGAGCGGCCCCTGCCAGAACCACGGCATGTGCGGGCCGGCGTGCTCCTCCGCCGCGCGCGCGAGATACGGGCGGCCTGTCGTCGCTGCACCACGCGCCCAGAGCAGGTCACGCCCGGTGTCCACCTGCGGCGCGAACACCTGGTTCTCGAGGTAGCCATGCATCAGACCCGCCTTCTTGACGAGTCGCAGCACTTCCTTCGCCTCGGCCACGTTGCGCGCGAGCGGCTTCTCGCTCGCGATGCCCTTGAGCTCACCCTTGCCGCTCACCACGGCGTCGCACAGTTCCTCAACGTTCTCGATGCGCGCGTGATTCGGTCCGGTGAGCCAGATCGCATCGATCGCGGGATCCGCCACCATGTCGGTGATCGACTTGTACGCGCGCGCATTTCCGACGTCGAGATCGTTGGCGTAGCGCGCTGCGCTCGCGGCGTTCTTCGCGTTCGGACTCCACACGCCAAGCACGTCTGCATCGCGCACGCCTTTCCAGCCAAGCATGTGGAACTTCGCGTTGAAGCCGCTTCCGATGAAGCCGACTCCCAGTCTCTTGTCGCTCATGCCTTGCGGCTCCGGGCCAGGGATGCGTCGAACTCTTCGTAGCTCACACCAAGCTTCTTTGTCGCCTCGGGCGGACACCCGTTCCATGCAGGATTGAAGACGTTGCCCACGTAACGGAGATCCTGCCAGCCCATGGCGCTGGAGAAGAATGCCGAGCCGATGTTCGAGCGGAAGCGGGAGAACCAGTTCGCGCCCGCCATGTGCTCGGGCTTCGCCCGCTTCGGGAAGGCGATGTCATCGAGCACGGCCCGACGCTGCATGTCCGACGCGCCGAGGAAATCCTTGTGGAACCGATGGCGCATCTCGTTGTCGAGCCATGCGAGGCCTCCACGCATGCTCACGCGCGAGCCCTCGCTCGTGTCCTTCTCGGCCAGCATGAAGTCCACGAACTCCGGCGCTTTCGCGTCGGTCGCGCTGCCGGAGCGTGCGTCCTTCGGGATGATCATGTCGGAGAGCACGCGCACCGTGCGCCACTCCCGCGCGGTAAAGAACTTCGGCTTGTACGCCGCCTGCTCACCCTCCTCGTGCAGGCGCTCCACCATTCGCGTCGCACGCTCGAGGCTCGGCGCCGACCAGTCCAGCGCGCCCGCGAGTGGAACGGCGCCCAGCAGCTTCAGCGCATCGCGCCGCGAGACGTCACTCACAGGGACCCCTGCTTGCGCTGCTGCGCGATGTAGTCGGCGGTCTTCCACGCCAGCGCAAGAATCGTCCACGTCGGATTCTTGTCGGCCTGCGTGACGAACGGTCCCCCATCGGCGACGAACAGGTTGCGACAATCGTGCGCCCGGCAGTTCGCGTCGAGCACCGAGTTGGAAGGATTCGCGCCCATCTGCACGCACCCGAGTTCATGGATGATCTGGCCGCCATTCGAGATACCGTAGCCCTGATCCTTGCCGGGCATCGGGCTGAACGTCTGTCCACCCATCTCGGCGATGAGCGCACGAAACGTCTCCTGCATGTGCTTCACCTGGTTGTACTCGGCGTCCGTCCACTTCCAGTGGAATCGTGGCGCCGGGATGCCCCACTGATCCACGACGGTGGGGTCGATGTCGAGGTACGAGTCGGCGTTGGGGATCATCTCGCCACGGCCACTGAACCCGATGGTGGCACCGTAGTACTTGCGATAGTCGTCCTTGAGCGATTGGCCGTATCCACCGCCGCCCGGATAGTTCTGGATCCCGCCCATGAAGCCGTAGCCCGGCGCACCTAGCCCGCCCCACACCTCGATGTGGTAGCCGCGCGGGAAGTCGAGCTTCGCGTTGTCGAGCCACCAGGGCATGTACACGTGCATGCCGCCAACGCCGTCCTCGTTGTGCGGCACGTGATCCACCAGTGATGGAATGAATCCGGTGACGTCCGTGCCCGTGGTGTCGGTGAGGCCTTTGCCCACCCAACCCGACGAGTTGCCCAGTCCCTGCGGAAACTGCGATGACTTGCTGTTCAGCATCAGGCGCGCCGATTCGCAGCCGCTGGCGGCGAGCACGACGATCTTGGCGCGCACGTGCTTGTCGGTGTTCGTGCGCTTGTCGATGTACGACACGCCGGTGGCCAGTCCGGTCTTGCCGACCGTGACTTCGCGCGCCATGGCGTTCGTGAGGAGCGTGAGATTCCCCGTCTGCATGGCCGGCGCAATGAGTACGTCGGGGCTGGAGAAGTTCGCCTTCACCTGGCAACCGCGATTGCACTGGCCGCAGTAGTGGCACGCCTGGCGCCCGGGCATCGCCTTCGTGATGATCGACAGGCGAGACGGGATGCACGTGATGCCGAGCTTGTCGCTTGTCTTCTTGACGAGCAGCTCGTAGCAGCGTGGTCGGGGTGCCGGCTGGAAGTTGCCGTCCGGATGATTGCGCAGCCCCTCGCGGCTGCCGAAGACGCCGATCAGGTCGTCGATGCGATCGTAATACGGGGCGATGTCGTCGTACGAGATCGGCCAGTCCTCGCCGAGTCCGTCCTTGCTCTTCCCCTTGAAGTCGTCGGGGCCGAAGCGCAGCGAGATGCGGCCCCAGTGGTTGGTCCGGCCGCCGAGCATGCGGCCGCGCCACCAGTTGAACTTCTGCCCCTCCGCCACGGTGTACGGCTCGCCTTCGATGTCCCAGCCGCCGTCACACGCGTCGAACTCGCCGAACGGACGAAGCCGCGACGAGGCGCCGCGCCGCGGAGAGGCCCAGGCCGGCGTGAGCATCTGCGAATTCTTCGACGCGAACCATGCGCCGCCAGCCTCCAGCATCACGACCTTCGCGCCGGCCTTCGTGAGCGCGTAGGCGGCCATGCCGCCGCCCGCGCCCGACCCGACAATGCAGACGTCGTATTCGGTGTCGATCATGGATCAGAAGCGGAGCGCGGAGAGGTGGCCGTAGCTGGCGCGCGCCGACCCGAGGGGATCGGCCGGCTGATCGTGCTCGACGTAGATGTGCTTGAGCCCCTGCGGGCGCGCGGCGGCGAGCAGCGTTCGAAAGTCGATCGAGCCCGCGCCGACATCCACCATGCGGCGCTCGGGCGCGGCGGTGGCGTCCTTGATGTGCAGCAGGGGAAACCGGCCCGGATATCGGGAGAGCAGCGACATCGGGTCCGCGCCCGCCTTCACGACCCAGTAGACGTCCATCTCGAAGTCGACGAGCTGCGGATCGGTGCGCGAGAGCAGTATGTCCAGGAAGGTGCCACTGCCGCTCGACGCGAGTTCGAAGTCGTGGTTGTGATAGGCCAGGCGCAGTCCACCGCTTTTCGCCCGTGTCGCGAGCGCATTCAGCCGGTCCGCGAGGCGCGGCCAGACATCGGGAGTCGTCCGCTGCGTTGGATCGAGCCACGGGATCACGATCCACGCGTTCCCGATCGCCTTGGCGTCATCAACGGCGCGCGCCCAGGCGTCGTCGTTCGCGGGGAGCGGGCTGTGCGACGACGGGGTCGTGAGGCCGGTGCGCTGCAGCACCTCGCGCACCTGCGCCGGCGTGCGGTTGTAGTAGCCGGCGAACTCCAGCTCGCGGTAGCCGATCTCGGCGACGCGGGCGAGGGTGCCATCGAAGTCGCGCTCGAGCAACGAGCGGAGAGTGTACAACTGGATGCCGATCGGCATCACGGCGGGCAGCATGTTGGGCTGCCCATTCGATTTCGCGCACGCGAGCATCGAGGCGCCCAGTGCGCCGATGCCCAGGGTGCCGAGGAACTCGCGCCTGGTCTGCATGCGACGAAAGTGCGACGTCGCCGTCCCTGTCGCCAGTGGCGAGCGCACCGGCTCCGTCTGTCTTATGTTTGATCCATGGCCACTACCGCTCTCGCGGCGCGCGCCGAGCGCACCGCATCGCGCCCGTCCCGCCTTGCGGGCTCGCTCGTCGGTTCGGAGATCCTGAAGATCGCCGCTGACGTACGGGCGCTCGCGGCCGACGGACGGGACATCTGCAATCTCACCGTCGGCGATTTTTCACCCTCCGAGTTCCGCATTCCCGACGAGCTGGAGCGGGGAATCGTGGAGGCGCTCCGGCGTGGCGAGACCAACTATCCACCCAGCGACGGCGTGCTCCCGCTGCGTCAGGCGGTGCGATCGTTGTACGAGCGTGAGCTCGGCTTCGCACCCGAGCTCGCCTCGGTGATCGTGACGGCCGGATCGCGGCCCGGCATCTACGCGACGTACTGCGCCCTCGTGGATGAGGGTGACCGCGTGGTGTATCCGACGCCGTCGTGGAACAACAATCATTACGTCCATCTGGTGTCGGGCGTCCCCGTGCCCGTCGCGTGCGCCGCATCGGAGAGATTCATGCCGACGCGCGCGCTGCTCGAGCCGGCCGTGCGCGGCGCACGGCTGCTTGCGCTGTGCTCTCCGCAGAACCCCACCGGCACCGCGTTCACTGCGGATGCGCTGCGTGGCATCTGCGAACTTGTCGTCGAGGAGAACGAACGACGTGGTGCGGGCGAGCGGCCGCTCTACCTGATGTACGATCAGGTGTACTGGACGCTCACGTTCGGCGACACGGAGCACGTGCATCCGATCGGCGTGTACCCCGAGGTTGCGCCCTATGTCATCTATGTGGACGGCATCTCCAAGGCGCTCGCGGCCACCGGCGTGCGTGTCGGCTGGATCGTCGCGCCGCCCGATCTCGCCGGCCCGCTGAGCGGCCTGCTCGGCCATGTCGGCGCGTGGGCGCCGAAGGCCGAACAGGGCGCGGTTGCCGCGTTCATCGCCGATGTGGCGGCGATGCGTGCATATCGCGAAGGGATGGTGCGTGGCGTGCGCGAGCGGCTCGATCTCCTGTTCGCGGGAATCGAGTCGATGCGAGAGGACGGCTTGCCCGTGGAGGCGATCGCGCCTGAAGGTGCGATCTACCTCAGTGTCCGGGTCGCGCTCGGGGGAACAGTCGCACCGGATGGCACGCGGCTCGACACCGATGAGGCGGTACGTGGCTATCTGCTGCGCGCGGCCGGCGTCGCGGTCGTGCCGTTCCAGGCGTTCGGCGTGTCGCACGACACGGGCTGGTTCCGGCTTTCGGTGGGAGCGGTCTCTCCGGAGCAGATCGGTCGAATGCTGCCGAGACTCCGCGCCGCCCTCGCGACCGCGTGAGCGTTCGCACGCGCAGTTCGTCGTTCACGCCAACCGACAGCACCGCAGGGACTCGACGGCCCGCGGCGTGGCGGTGGTCGAGCTGGTCGCTCACCCGGAAACTTCCCGCGCTCACCGCGGCCATCGTGGGCCTCGTGGTCGCGACGACGCTCGCATTGACATATGACGCGCTCGTGGGAGCGCGCATCGAGGGCACGCACGACCGACTCAGCCGCGTTGCGCGGCAGATCGCGCTGACGAGCGAGCAGAACATGCGGCTGCGCGCCGCGACGTACCGGCAGGTGGGCAGCGACAGCGCGGTGCGCGCGGCACTTAAGGCCGCCGCTGCCGAGCCGCGCTCGGCGCCGAATGCGGCAATCGCGCGTCGTACGGGCGAGGCGCTCGAGCGCCTGCGTGCTGCACCCGACTCCTCGTTGCCGATCGAGCTGTGGACCATCGACGGCCGGCGCGTGGCGCACGTCGGGACCGACATCCGTGGCGACTCGCTCCTCGCACTGCGTCCGGAGCTGCGGACGCTCACGGGGATTCCCGTCACCGAGATTCCCACCGGACGCACTGGAAGCGACAGCATTCAGTACGGCGCCGTGTACGCGTCGGACGGGCACTCGGTCTTCTGGACCGTGGTGCCGATTCTCGAGAACGGTGATCGTGTAGGCTACATCGCGCAGCAACGTGCCTTCGGCAGCACGCCGCAGGCCCAGGCAATGATTCGCGAGCTGCTCGGCAACGATGCGTCACTGCACCTGCACAACTCGACGGATCAGTTCTGGTCGAACTTCGCCGGGCAACCGATCGCGCCGCTCGCGGGCGTGGATTCGACGGTGGGCGACTTCATCGGGCACAACCGCGACGTTGGTGACGTGATCGCGTCCGAGGCGACTGTCGCCGGCACGCCGTGGATCTTCACCCTCGAGGCTCCCGTCTCGTCCGTGACGAGCGAGCCGCGCGCCACGATCCGCCGGCTCGCGCTCGTGAGCATCCTGCTGGCGCTCGCGGGCATCGTCGCGGCGTGGCTGGTGGCGCAGCGGCTCACGCAACCCCTGGTCACGCTGACGTCGGTATCGGACGCGATCGCGAGAGGCGACTACCACACACGGGTTCCTCGTGCCACTGGCGAAGACACGAGGAACGAGATCGCGCGGCTGGGCTCGACGTTCAACAGGATGGCGGACGAGATCGAAAGCTCGCATCTGGAGCTGGAGCAGCAGGTGGAGGAGGCGTTGGCGGTGTCGCAGCAGCTGGAGTTCACCAACGAGGAGCTGCATCGCACCTCGGCCGATGCGCAGGAGGCGCGCGACGCGGCGCAGCAGGCGAACCGGGTGAAGAGTGACTTTCTGGCCGTGATGAGTCACGAATTGCGGACGCCTCTCAATGCGATCGGCGGGTATGCCGACATTCTCCAGCTCGGGATCTACGGCGCGGTGAACGAGAAGCAGCAGGAGGCCGTCGCCCGTATCGTGCGCAGCCAGCAGATGCTGCTCTCCCTCATCAACGACGTTCTCAACTTCGCCAAGCTGGACGCCGGACAGGTGCAATACCGGATGGAGAGCGTCGCTGTCGACGACGTGCTCGCCGGCCTGGAGGCGCTGGTGGCCCCGCAGCTCGAGGGCAAGCGGATCGCGTATCGATTCGAGCCGTGCGGTTCGGCGATGACCGTTCGTGCGGACACAGAGAAGCTGACCCAGATCGTGCTCAACCTGCTGTCGAACGCCGTCAAATTCACCCCGGCGGACGGGTCGATCATGCTGCGGTGCGAACGGGCGGGTGACGACGTCCACATCCTCGTGCGCGACAGCGGCGTGGGCATTCCCGATGAGCGGCTCGACGCGATTTTCGATCCATTCGTGCAAGTGGACCGGGCGCTCAACCGTCCGCACGACGGCGTGGGCCTGGGCCTGTCGATCAGCCGCGACCTGGCGATCGGGATGGATGGATCGTTGACGGTGGAGAGTGAGGTAGGAGTGGGATCGGTGTTCAGGCTGCGACTGAGGGCTGGCGACTGAAGGCTGGCGACTGAGGGCTGGGGGACGCCTGGTGGTAATTCCACCGTACGGCGAGAGGCGTACGGCGCGTCGTGCGGCGGGGCGCGTACGGCGTGCGGCGGGAATTTGGAAGGGGCGGTTGGATGACTGCGCCGTACCGGGTTCACGCCTTTACCCAACCAAATCCCATTTCCGATTCCCCCACCGCACGCCTCACGCCTCTCGCCTCTCGCCTCTCGCCAAACCGACGCGCCGTACGCCTTTCGCCGCACGATGATGAGCCAGATTGTGTCGTGCGGCGTCCAACTCCGTCTACCGGAGCGGCACCACCACCGTGAACCGGTGCGTCGTTTCCGTTCCGCTCTGCAGGAACAGCGGCGACGACGGTGCCGCGATGATTCCACCCGCCGCTGCCAGCGCGAACCCGTCGGTGGCGAAGATGATGCCGCGGTTCTCGTTCTCGCCGCATCCCTGGTTGCCGCACGTCCGCCGGAACGCGTACGCCACTTCGAGATCGCGCGATTTGAACCTGACGCCGAGGCTCTGGGTCAGTTCCGCCCACCGCTCGCTCTGGCGACGGGTCGTGCCAGTGATGTTGTTGGTCTGCTTTAGTCCGTATCCGATGGTGTACACCGCGAGGCCGACGTCGAAACCGACGGTGTTGCTCGTGTCGGCGGTGACGGGAAAGGCATGGCCCGCTCCGATGCGCGCCTTGCTGTTGTGGAAGTTGAAGTCGTTCTCCACCGTCCGCGCACCGGCCGGGATGAGCGTGCCCGTGCTCGTGACGGTATCGCGCGTGAGATCGGCCCACGTCTCGCTGGTGATCGGTTGCACCACGACATCGGCGTAGAAGCTCGACCGGCCGGCGATGCGCGCCGCGCCGAGGCCGAGATCGTAGCCGTATGTCGTGCCCGGATCGCGCGGAATGTTCTGGATGACGTAGTTGGGGATCTTCGGGTGCGAGAGCCGATTCGCCGTCACGAGCCCGCCGACGCGCCAGCCGTCGACTCCCACGGGACGGTAATACTTCGTATGCACTCCCCAGATGTTCGTCTGGTCGAGGTTGCGCTCCTCGCGCTGGATCACCGTCGTCGTCTTCGAGACGGGATCCCACACCCACCTGGTGAAATGCACGTCGTGCGTCATGTCGGTGCGATTGTGCACACCCAGCAGCTCGAACGAATGGCCCGGCGCCCACTCCTTCAGCATGCCGAGCCGGTACTCGCTCACGTCGCCGCGCTGGTCGATGCGGTCACTGCCGGCGTAGAGCAGATCCACACCATCGATCGCCCGGAGCTTGGCGTGTGACGCACCAGCGCCAATCGAGATGCCTCCCACGCGTCGGGCGATGGTGCCGCCGACGTACTGGTTGCTGGAGGTGCGCTCGCTCGTGGGACGATTGAAGGTGGGCCCGGCGCGATCGAGATTCTGGTAGGCCGCGAGCACCGCGCCCGACCAGTCCTGTCCGCCCACCAGGAGCGCCACGGGCAGTGTACTGCCACCGCCGCGTGCGCCGCTGATGTCGTGCATGAATGGCGCGGCCGCCACGCTGGTCCCGCGCACCCGTGTCATCTTCGCTGGATTCATGAACGGGTCGGCGATCGTGTCCTCGAGCGCGATGAACGCGCTGCCCAGACCCGGCCGGCTCGATGGTACGATGTTGAACTGCTCGTCCTGCAGCACCGGAACGGTCTTGGGTGTGACGAGCTGCGCGCTCGCGCCGATCGCGCCAAGGAACAGCGTGAGTACGGCGAGCAGCGCGATACGAACGGCGAGCTTGAGCGGACTGAGAGGTCGTTGCATGGCGAGACGCTCGGCGCGAGGAGGAGGTGGATCATCCGACTCAACCTCGCGGGGCGGGCGGCGGTCACCGTCTCTGATCGCCACTTACCGGTGCCGGCCGCGCATTCGATATTGCCGTCGCTCGCGACTGCGGTCACTCGCGCGCCCCTTCCCGGAGATACGTGCTCACGCTGATCGGCATCCTCATCGTTGTCGCCGGGTTCGCCGCGCGACTCAACCCGCTGCTGGTCGTCACCGTCGCTGGCCTGGCCACCGGGCTCGCCAGCGGGCTGGGACCGGTGGAAGTCGTGACTGCGTTCGGCAAGGCGTTCACCGAAAGCCGGTACGTCGCCATCGTGTGGCTGGTGCTTCCCGTGATCGGATTGCTCGAGCGCGCCGGCCTCAAGGAGCGCGCGCGCACGGTGATCGCTGGTATTCCCGCGGCGACGGCGGGGCGCGTGCTCATGATCTACTTCGCCGTCCGCCAGGTGACCGCAGCGCTCGGCCTCATTTCGCTGGGCGGCCACGCGCAGATGGTCCGCCCGCTCGTGGCGCCCATGGCCGAAGGCGCGGCCGAGAATGCATTCGGCCCTGTACCGAGCAAGACGCGTTTTCGCATCCGCGCGCACGCCGCCGCCGCGGACAATGTCGCCGTGTTCTTCGGCGAGGACATCTTCATCGCGATCGGGTCGATCCTGCTGATCAAGGGATTTCTCGAGCAGAACGGCATCATCGTCGAACCTGGCCGGCTCGCGCTCTGGGCCATCCCGACGGCCGTCGCCGCCTGGCTCATCCACAACGTGCGCCTGGTGCTGTTGGACCGATCCATCCGGCGCGAGATGTCATCAGCGTCATCGCAGGCCGAGCCGACGCGCCCGGATGGAGCGTCGGCGTGATCCGGCTCGAGCATGTCTACTGGCTGATGGGCGCACTCGCCGGAGGTGTCGCGTTCGTGAACGCGCGCGACGCAACGAATCCCCGGCGGTGGAACAACGCCGCGTTTTGGGGGCTGTACGCCATCACCTTCCTCGCCGGCTCCACGCTCCCTCACTTCGCGAGCGGATGTCTCGTGATCGCGATGGTGCTCGTGGCAAGCATCGGCAAGCTGGGGCAGACGTCGCGAGAGTCCCAGTCGGTGGCGCAGCGAGACGCAAGCGCGGCGCGCTTCGGGAACCGGCTCTTCATTCCCGCGCTCACGATTCCGGCCGTCACGCTACTTGGCTCGTACGTACTCAAGTCGCTGCAGGTGGGTGGTGCGCCACTCGTCGATGCGAAGCAGGTCACCCAGATTGCGCTCGCGCTCGGCGCTCTCGCTGGACTCGCCGTGGGAATGCTCATGCTTCGGCCGCCACTCTCAGCGCCGCTGCACGAGGCGCGGCGGTTGTGGGATGCAGTGGGGTGGGCGGCCATCCTGCCCCAGATGCTCGCCGCGCTCGGTGCGCTGTTCGCGACGGCGGGCGTCGGCAAGGTCGTCGCCACGCTCGCCGAACGGTGGCTCCCGCTGGGGAGCCCGCTCGCGGCGGTCGTCACCTACACGGTGGGCATGGCCCTCTTCACGATGATCATGGGCAACGCCTTCGCCGCCTTTCCCGTCATGACCGCCGGCATCGGCCTGCCACTGATCATGTCGCGCTTCGGAGGGGACGTGACGATCATGGCGGCGATCGGCATGCTCTCGGGCTTCTGCGGCACGCTCATGACGCCGATGGCGGCCAACTACAACATTGTGCCCGCGGCCCTGCTCGAGCTGCCCGACGAGTATGCCGTGATCAAGGCGCAGATCCCGACCGCGCTTCTCCTGCTCGCTGCGAACACGGCGATCATGTACGCCTTCGTGTATCGTTGATGTCGAATGACGCGCCCATGAAGGAACTCCATACGCTCACGCCAGGCTTGGCGAGCAGCTTCGCCAGGCTCGCGCTCTCGCACGTGGAGCGCGAGTATCCGCACAAGCTGGAGCATGTAGCGAGCGGTCCGGACGACGTGCGCGGTCCCCGCGCGCTTCACCCGATCTTCTTCGGGAGCTTCGACTGGCATTCGTGCGTGCACGGGTACTGGCTGCTTGCCGCGCTGCTTCGATTGCATCCCGACCTGCCGCACACACCTGAAGCGCACGCGCTGTTCGACCGCCAGCTTCGGCCCAATCGTGTCACGGGCGAAGTGAGCTATCTCGTGGGCCCGTTGCGCACCACGTTCGAGCGGCCCTACGGGTGGGCGTGGCTGCTCATGCTCACCGCGGAGCTGGCGCGCAATCCGCTGCCCGACGCGGCGCGATGGGCGCGCGCGCTCCAACCGCTCGCCGATGTGTTCGTCGCGCGGCTCTACGACTATCTCGGCAAGATGCCCTACCCCGTCCGCGTGGGCACGCACTTCAACACCGCCTTCGCGCTCACGCTGGCGCTGGAGTATGCCGAGGTCTCGGGCGATGAGCCGCTCCGCGAGATGCTGCGCAACAAGGCGATCGCCTGGTATGGAGACGATCGCGACTGCCAGGCATGGGAGCCGGGTGGCGACGATTTCCTTTCGTCCGCGCTCATCGAGGCCATGTGCATGCGGCGAGTGCTGGGCGAGACGGAGTTCGCGGCGTGGATGGATGGCTTTCTGCCGCGCGTCGCGATGCGTGAGCCGCGTACGCTGTTCGAGCCGGCCGTCGTGACCGATCGGACCGACGGAAAGATCGCGCATCTCGACGGTCTCAATTTCAGCCGCGCCTGGTGCTGGCGCGCGCTGGCCCGCAGCTGGCCGAGCGATGATGTGCGACATCTTGCGGCGGTGGACGCAGCCGAGCTGCACATCGCCGCGAGCCTCCCGCACCTGTCCGGTGACTACATGGGCGAGCACTGGCTTGCGACCTTTGCGTTGCTGGCGCTGGTCGGGTAGGACGCGCCACCTTCGCGTGCGGCGTGCGGCGTACGCCTCTCGCCGTACGCGCGCAGTGTGGTCGTTCGTGACAGCGCTGGCGATTTCACGTACTGTGTCCCATGGCAACGCCAATCCATCAGCCACCAGCGTCCGGGTCGTCGCTCGCGCCGGACGACCGCTCGTGCGCCAACTGCGGCTCGCGGCTCGTACAGCGCTACTGCGCGGACTGCGGGCAGCCGGCGCCGGGTCCGCGCGACTATTCGATCCGTGCGCACGCAGCGGAGTTCGTCGATCAGCTCGCGAGCGTCGACGGCAAGATCGGTCGCACCCTGTGGGCGCTCGTCGCCCGCCCCGGTGCGCTGACCGTCGATCACCTCGCCGGACGACGTGCGCGCTACCTGCGACCGCTGCAGCTGTTCCTCGTGGTGAACGTGCTGCTCTTCGTCATTGCGCCGCGCGTGCCGATGTTCACCTACAGCCTGCGCAGCTACCTGACGTACGCTCCGCCTTCACCCGTCGTCGTCGCGTCACTCGTCCGACGCACGTCCGCCGCGACGGATAGGTCAGCGTACACGGCGGCATTCGACGCACGAGTCGAATCGCAGCGCAAGAGTCTCATCATTCTCTTCGCGCCAGCGCTGGCCCTGTTGTTCCGGGTGCTGTTCGCGCGACGAACGAAACGCGCGGGTGTGCCGCACCGGTATGGAGAGCACCTGGTGTTCGCGCTGCACCTCCTCGCCTTCATCTGGCTGGCGGTCACTGGGTGGGGCGCGTTGGGCACTCTGTCCTCGCTGGCGCCCACGCGGACGCTGAACGTGCTGACCTTCGTGCTGCTCGTCGCACTCTTTGCGGCGACTCCCGTCTACCTGTTGCGCGCGCTGGCTCGGGTCTACGACCTCACTCGGATCCAGAGTCTCGCCGTGCTCATGGCGTTGCTCACTTCCTTCGTCGGCCTCGTGGTCGCATACCGCACCCTGCTCTTCTTCGCGACGTACTACAGCCTCAACTGAACGCGCCGGAATGCGCGGGTCGCCATTCCTGCTGCTTCACCCGGATCCGCGTGATGCGCGTCTCGGCGGATGACTTCCGATATGCACGTACGGCGAGAGGCGTGCGGCGCGTCGTGTGGCGAGAGGAGTGCGGCGTGCGGCGGGGATTTGGAAGTGAGGCTTGATTGGATAACGATCCATTCGACCCCACCATCCAACCGCCTCTTTCCTTATTCCCGCCGCACGCCGTACGGCGCACGCCTCACGACGCGCCGTACGCCTCTCGCCGTACGTCGAGGTCTGGCGTGAGGGCCCGCGTGTCCTCACCGCGTCGCCACCTTGTCCGCCTTGTCCCGGTACCGGTTGAACCAGCTCCGCAGGTACAGCTGCGTGCGCAGGAAGTTGGACGGCTTCGAGCTCGTGCCGTGCCACTCGTCATTGAAGCGCACCATTGCCGTGGGGATCTTGCGCAGCTTGAGCGCACGATAGAACTGCTCCGTCTGCTCCATCGGCGTACGCAGGTCGTTCACGCCGGTCATCAGCATCGTCGGCGTCGTCACGTTACCCACGTACATCAGCGGGGACCGGCGCAGGTGCTCGCTCGGGTCCTCCCACGGGAGCTTCTCGAAGTTGTAGTACCAACTCGCGCCGTCGGTGGTCCCCACGAAGCTCATCCAGTTGACCACCGGACAATTGGACGACGCGGCCGCGAATCGGTTCGTGTGCCCGACGATCCACGCCGTGAGTACGCCGCCGCCGCTGCAGCCGTACACGAACATGTTCTTCGGGTCGGCGATCCCGCGCCCGATCACCGTGTCCACTCCCGCCATCAGGTCATCGTAGTCCTTGCCCGGATACGCGTTCTTGATCGCATTGCCGAATGCGCTGCCGTATCCGGTGCTGCCCCGTGGGTTGGTGTACAGCGTCACGTACCCGTTCGACGCGTGGTCCTGCCGCGAGAAGCTGAATCCGGTGTTGTACATCGAGTGCGGTCCGCCGTGGATCTCCAGCATGAGCGGATACTTGCGGCCGGCCGAGTAGTCGGGCGGCTTCACGATCCAGCCCTGGATTCGCGTGCCGTCCTTCGACGTGTACCAGATCTCCTCCGTCTGCGCGAGCGCCTTGCCGGTGAGCACGTCTTCGTTCACCGCGGTGAGCCACGTGACCGTGCCCGGCTGCCGCAGGTTCACCGCGACGACATCGTTCGGGTGCGTCGCCGTGCTCATCACGCCCACTGCCGTTCCGTTCGCATTGATGGACGTCGTGCTCAACACCTGACGTCCGCTCGTCACCGCCTTCACCGCCCCGCTCACCGACGCGACATACAGGTTACGTGACCCTTCGTTCTCTGCATCGAAGTAGATCGCGCTGCCGTCCTTCGCCCAGGTGAGGTTGCTCGGGGCACGGTCCCAGGACGGTGCGACGACGCGATGGCCCGACCCGTCGGCACTCATCAGGTGGAGCTTCGCGTCGACCCAGGTGTCGCTCGTGGAATCGTATCCCGTATAGGCGATCCACCTGCCGTCCGGCGACGGGACTGGCTGCGTGTCGGGCCCCTTCCGCGTGGTGAGCTGGCGAACGGCTCCGCCGGCCACATCCACACGATAGATGTCCGACTCACGCCACCGATACTCGGCATCATCCACGCGCAGCGCGCTGAAGACGAGCGATCGGCCGTCCGGCATCCAGCGTGGCGCCCCATGATTGTACGCGCCACTCGTGAGCTGGCGCGCCGTGCCGCCGTTGTCCGCCGACACGACGAACAGATGCCGATTGCCTTCCTCGACGAACCCTTCGCGATCCTGGCGATAGTTGAGCCGGTCCACCACGCGAGGTGCTTCCGTCCACTTGGCGCCCTTCGGCGCGGTCGGCATGTCGATTTTCCAATCGTTCCGCGCCGGCACCAGCATCGTGAAGGCGATCCACTTCCCGTCGGGCGACCACTCGATGTTGCTCGGGCTCTCGTCGAGGCGCGTGAGCTGAGTGACGGCGCCCTCGGCATCCATCCATCGCGTGAAGATCTGCGTCTTCGGCGCCGCCGCGGGTGCGCCCGCAGGCGCAGTGCCCGCCGCCGCTCCGGCAGCGCTGGCTGGCGTATGCGTGTACGCGACGCGGGCGCCGTCGGGCGACCACCTGGGGCTTGATCCATTCACCAGAAATCGCGCGCGCGAGCCGTCGACATTCATGATCCAGAGCGACGACTCCCATCGATCCGCCAGCTTGTCGATCCAGCGGCGAGTGAACACGACCTGCCGGCCGTCAGGCGAGAGCTGCGGGTCCTGCACCTCCTCCCAGTCCAGATAGTCCTCCAACGCGATGCGATCGGTGCGCCGCTCGGCGCGTTGCTCCGTACGCTGCGGCGGCGCCTGGGCCGATACCCGCTCGGACACAGTGGGAACGAGCAGAAGCGCGGTAACGGCGAGGACAGGCAGGATGCGCGTGCGAGGACGGTTGGGCACAGGGGTCTCCGGAGACGGACGGAACGAACGAACGAGCGACAATCGCCATACGCTGCATCTCGTCCGGACGCTGCGCCAGACGCTCGGCCGGCACGGCGCGGCGCGCGCGCTCCGGGACCCTGTCCTCGCTCCTCGGCAGGTCGTAGCATTCCGGGCCCCACCTTCCGTCGACGGCACCTCGCCGCACGCTCTCTTCACCAGAGGAGCACACTTTCATGGGCACTCGCGACCCGCGCATCGACGCCTACATCGCGAAGCAGAAGGAGTTTGCGCGGCCCATCCTCGTCCGGATCCGCGACGTCGTCCACGCTGCCTGCCCCGATGTGCACGAAACCCTGAAGTGGAGCTCACCGCACTTCGACTACCGGGGCGGGATGATGTGCGCAATGGCCGCGTTCAAGGAGCACGCGATCTTCGGTTTCTGGAAGGGTGCGCTGATCGATGGCGTCAGCCCAAATCGCAACAACGGTAGCGAGGCGATGGGAAACTTCGGTCGCCTCACGTCGGTGAAGGACCTGCCGAGCAAGAGGGCGATGATGTCGATGGTGAAGCAGGCGATGCGCCTGAACGATGAGGGGATTTCGGTGCCGAAGCAGAAGAAGGCACCGAAGCCCGAGGCCACGGTGCCGGGTGCGTTGGCTGAGGCGTTCGACCAGAACCGGCGAGCGGCCGGCCAATTCGAGCAGTTCTCTCCCAGTCAGCGCCGTGAGTACATCGAATGGATCGACGACGCGAAGCGGGACGACACGAGGGTGAAGCGCATCGCACAAGCCATCGAGTGGATCGCCGACAGGAAGGGACGGAACTGGAAGTACCAGAAGTGATCGATGCGGTGACATGACACGTCGCCGTGCTCGTTCTCCGATTATCTTGTAGGGGTTCGCCTTCTGCTCGCCTCACGACGTCCTGTCGTGCGACGCTTCGCGGGCTCACAATCGCGGAGACCCCATGGGGATCTCGGGTGCAGTGACGACGATTCGCTCCACGCTCTTCAGGACCGCCGCACGGGCTGCCGAACCAACCGAGCCCATCCTCGGCGAGCTGTTCGGCATTGACCGGCTGGCCCGACATGCGCGACAACTCGCGCGTCGCCAGCGCACTGCGCCACCGGAGGGCCCGCGCCGACCCTGGCGCCGGGGACGGGGATCGCTGCTCGTCCGCCTCGACGCCACCGAGCAGGTGTTGCGCGACATTCACGAGAATCTCGCCGGCGTCACGAGTTCCGGTGTCGCCGTGAGTCCAGCCGGCGACTGGCTGCTCGACAACTACCACGTGGTAGCCGCGCAGATCGGCGAGGTGCGCGCGACACTGCCCACCAACTTCTACAACGAATTGCCGAAGCTGGCGTCGGCGAGCGCCTTCGCGGGCTATCCGCGCATCTACGAGATCGTCATCGAGCTGATCGCGCACACGGACGGCCGACTCGATGAGGCGACGCTCGAACTGATGGTGAGCGAGTACCAGCGCGTCACACCGCTCTCGATGGGCGAGCTGTGGGCCATGCCGGCGATGTTGCGCATGGGCTTCCTGGAAAACATCCGGCACATGGCGCAGCGCGCAGCGCGCGATGCCGGCGACACGGTCGAGGCCGATGCCTGGGTGTCACGCCTGCTCGCAGCCGACGATGCGGGATCCAAGGTGCTGGCGCACGCGCTCGCCGACTTCGTCGACCAGTCGAGGCAACTCACACCGGCGTTCCTCACGCGATTCCTGCAGCAGATGCGCAGTCGTCGCGCCGACTTCACCCCGCTCCTCTGGCTGGAGCAGTGGATCGGCGAAGATGTCATGAGCGTGGAAGAAGCGGTGCAGCGCTCCACACAACGCCTCGCGCTCAGCCAGCTCGTGATGGCGAACAGCATCGCCAGCCTGCGCGCCATCGGGAACATCGACTGGCGCGATTTCGTGGAGGAAGCGAGTCTCGCCGAAGCGATCCTGCGCCGCGATCCGGCCGGCGTGTATGCCTCGATGACGTTTGGTACACGCGATCGCTATCGCCACGCGGTCGAGCGGCTCGCGAGGCGCAGCCGGATGTCGGAGCAGGAGGTCGCCACCGCGGCGATCGACGCCGCCAGCGCGGGCGCGGCACGCGCCGGCCCCACCGCGCTCGAGGCGCACGTGGGTTTCCACCTCATCGACGCCGGCCAGACGTCGCTCGAGGATGCGATCGAGTACCGCGCACCGATCTCCGAACGCCTGCGCCGTCTCGCCTACGGTGCGCCGAGCGGCACCTATCTCGGCGCGATCTGCCTGCTCGCCGCGATCGCGCTCACCATCCTGCTGCGCCCGCTGCATGGCGCGGCCGGCTGGGGGATGGTCCTCGCGCTCTGTCTCGCACTCGTTCCCGCCACCGACGTCGCGGTGGCGATCGTCAATCAGCTCGTCACGCTGCTGCTGCCTCCGGGTCGCCTCCCGCGGCTCGACTTCACGCAGCGCGTGCCCGCCGCGCATCGCACCGTGGTCGTCGTCCCGATCCTGCTCGGCAGCGTCGACGCCGTGGAGGACGCGCTCGATCATCTCGAGGCGCAGTATCTCGCGAACGACGATCCCGAGATCCGGTTCGCGCTGCTCGGTGACTTCCTCGACGCCGATCAGCCCGACGTACCGGGCGATGACGCGATCGTCGGCGCGGCCGTGTCGCGCGTGCGCGCACTCAATGCGTCGTACGTCGAACGGAACGTGACCTCTCCGTTCTACGTCTTCCATCGCGCCCGGCGCTTCAACACGGCGGACCGGAAGTGGATGGGGTGGGAGCGAAAGCGCGGCAAGCTGGCCGACTTCAACGCCTTCGTGCTCGGCGGCGGCGGCGACGCGTTTTCCATCGCTGAAGGCGACCTGCCGTGGCTGCACTCGGCGCGCTACGTGATCACGCTCGATTCCGACACCGTGCTGCCCCGCGATGCCGGCGTCACGCTGATCGGAACGCTCGCCCACCCACTCAACCGCGCCGAGTTCGACGAGAAGATCGGACGTGTGACGCGCGGCTACGGCATTCTCCAGCCGCGCGTCAGCGTCTCGCTGGCGAGCGCGAACGGCTCCCGCTACGCCGCGATCTTCGCCGGTCATCCCGGCGTCGATCCGTACACCACAGCGGTCTCCGATGTGTATCAGGACCTGTTTGCCGAGGGCACCTATACCGGCAAGGGAATCTACGACGTCGCCGTGTTCGAGCGCGCGACGGCGGGTCGCTTTCCCGAGAACTCGCTGCTCAGCCACGACCTGATCGAGGGCTCGTTCGCCCGCGCGGCGCTCGTGACAGACGTCGAGGTCTTCGACGATTATCCGACGCGATACCTGACAGCGACACGGCGGATGCACCGCTGGATTCGCGGCGACTGGCAGTTGCTCCCGTGGCTGGTGTCGGAGATTCCCGGACCGCGCGGCCGGGGGGTGAATCCGCTCGCACCCGTCTCGCGCTGGAAGATGCTGGACAACATGCGCCGCAGCGTCACGCCGGTGCTCGCGCTCGCGTGGCTCGTGGCGGGATGGACCGTTCTCCCCAACGCCGGCGTGTCGTGGAGCCTCACGATGCTCGCCGCGTTCGCCTTCCCATGGTACGCGCCGCTGCTCGTCGCGGCGGTGCGCCCGCCGCGGGGCGAGTCCTGGTGGCCGTACTACGCCGGACTCCTGCACGATCTGTCGAGCAGTGCGCAGCAGTTCGCCATCGCCATCGTCATGCTACCGCACCAGGCGCTGCTGGCGGCCGACGGCATCGTCCGCACGATCTATCGCGTCACGGTGTCGCAATCGCGGATGCTCGAGTGGCAGACGGCGTCGCAGGCGGAGCAGGCGAGTCTCGGAGGTCGCGGGCCGGTCTGGCAGCGGATGGCATCCGCGGTGGGCCTGGCGATCGTGCTGCTCGTTCCCATGTGGGCGAGCGTGCTCGAGAGCGGGACGTCGCTGGTGGGTTGGCTGCTACTCGGCGCCCTCAGCGTGTGCTGGACGCTCGCGCCGGAGATCGCCGGTGCGCTCAGCGCACCACGCGTGCGCACCGAGCTGGAACTCACTGCGGCCGAGCGGGCGCGGGCGCTGCGATACGCGGCGAGTCACTGGCGGTATTTCGAGCAGCTCGCGACGGCGGACACGCACTGGCTCATCCCGGACAATCTCCAGGAGACACCGACCCCCCTGGTCGCCGCGCGCACATCGCCCACGAACATCGGGCTGCAACTGCTCGCGACCATGTCGGCCGGCGACCTCGGGCTCATCACCTCCGCGGAGGTGATCGACCGGCTGGAGCGCGTGCTTGCGACCATGGAGCGGCTGCCGAAGGTGCACGGGCACCTGATGAACTGGTACGACCTCACGCACCTCCGTGTGCTGGATCCGCCGTACGTGTCCGCAGTAGACTCGGGCAACCTGGCCGGCCACCTCATGGCGCTGGCGATGGGGTGCACGGAGGAGACGGGAGTGGCGGAGTCCGACCTTCCGCGCCTGCGCCGCATCGGCGAGCGCGCGCGCGAGATGGCGATGGCGATGGACTTCAGGCTGTTCTACGACGCTCGTCGCCGGCTCATGTCGATCGGCTTCGACGTGCGATCGGGAAGACTGGACGAGTCCGCGTACGATCTGCTCGCCTCGGAATCGCGACTGGCGAGCTTCGTCGCCGTGGCGAAGGGCGATGTTCCGGTGGAGCACTGGTTCCATCTGGGCCGCACGCTCACGAAGACAGCGAGTGCCACGGCGCTGGTGTCGTGGAGCGGCAGCATGTTCGAGTACCTGATGCCCGTGCTGGTCATGGCGTCGCGTCCGTTCTCGCTTCTCGAGCAGACGCACCAGGCCGCCGTCCGTCGCCAGATCGGGTATGCGGCGGCGCGCGGCGTGCCGTGGGGCAATTCGGAGTCCGCGTACAATGTGCGCGATCGCCACGACACCTATCAGTATCGCGCGTTCGGCGTGCCCGATTTGGCGCTCAAGCGCGGACTCGCGTCCGACGTCGTCGTCGCCCCGTACGCCGCCGCACTCGCGCTGGCCGTGGATCCCCATCTCGCGATGGAAAATCTCGCGGCGGTGGAAGCGCTCGGCGCCCTGGGCACCTTCGGCTTCTACGACGCCCTCGATTACACGCGGCCCGATCCGGATGCGACATTCGCACTGGTGCGCACGTTCATGGCGCATCACATCGGCATGACGCTCGTCGCGATCGACAACGCGCTGCATCTCGACGGGGGCCAGGGCGTCTGGCAGCGCCGCTTCATGCGTGATCCGGCGGCGCGGGCCTCGTCGCTGCTGCTCGACGAACGGGTGCCTCGTCGCTACACGACGCTTCCGGCGCAACGCGACGATTCGTTCGAGGCGTACGAGCGGCCGGCGCGGGCGCGGGCGGTGGTACGCGAATTCGGCGATCCCGACACGGCCGAGCCACACGTGGGGCTGCTCGGCGGCCAGGCGTACTGCCTGCTGCTCACCAACGCCGGGGGTGGCTATTCTCGCGCGGGCGGGAAGGACGTGTTCCGATGGCGCGCCGACGCGACGAAAGACGAGACAGGCCACTGGCTCTACCTGCGTGACCTCACGAGCGGAGATGTCTGGTCGGCCACGCACCAGCCCGTGCGCGCGCCGGCATCGTCCTACCACGTCTCGTTCGCGACCGACCGCGCGGTGTACACGCGCATCGATGGCGCCATCGAGACGCGTACGGAGATCACGGTGGTGCCGCGCGAGCGCGCCGAGATCCGCCGCGTCACGGTGTGCAATCAGTCCCGTGCCTCGCGCGAGGTGGAGATCACGAGCTACGGCGAGGTCGTGCTCACCGACGCCGGATCAGATCGCGCCCATCCCGCCTTCCAGAACCTGTTCGTGGAGACGGAGTGGCTACCGGAGCTCGGTGCCGTGCTCGCGAGCCGCCGTCCCCGTTCCGCGGTGGAGCAGCGCCCGTGGTGTGCACACGTCCTGGCGACCGGGGTGGACCGCGTCGGCGACATTTCATGCGAGACCGACCGGGCGCGATTCGTCGGCCGCGGCCGCACGACGCACGCGCCCGCCGCGCTCGACGACGGCGCGGAACTGTCGGGCAGCGCCGGCGCGGTGCTCGACCCGATCGTCGCGCTCCGCTGCCGCGTGCGGCTCGAGCCGGGCCGCTCGGCCACGATCGCCTTCACGACGATCGTCGCCGATTCGCGCGAGCAGGCGCTCCAGGCCGTGGATCGCTATCGCGACACCGGCGCCGCGCGCCGCGCGCTCGCGCTCATGGGCACCGAGGCGCGGATCGAGTTGCGCGACCTCGACATCTCGCCCACCGATGCCGCGCTGTATCAGGATCTCGCGGGCGCCCTGATTTATCCGCGCGAGACGCTACGAGCCACGAGGGCGGAGCGCATCGCGAATCAGCGCGGACAGACAGCGCTGTGGGCGCACGGCATCTCCGGCGACTGGCCGATCGTGCTCGCGACCATCCGCGACACGACCGGGCTGCCCAGTGTACGCCAGCTTCTCGCCGCACACACGTACTGGCGCATGAAGGGCGTGCGCTGCGATCTCGTCATCCTGAACGCGAAGGGTCCGTCGTACATCCAGGATCTTCAGGACCAGATCACCACCATGGTGGTGTCCTCGAGTGAAGGCGGCGTGCTCGAGACGCCTGGCGGCGTGTTCATCCGTCGCGTGGACGTGCTGCCGGAGGAGGATGTCGCCCTGCTGCGCGCCACGGCCGCGATCCACGTCGTGTGCGACGGCGTCGGGCTGGGCGAGATCGTCGGTGCCACTGATGGCGACTTCAGTTTCACCACGCGGCCCGCCGCGGCGCCGCTGCGGACAGTGCGCCGCGCCGCGCGGCCCGCGCCGGACAGCGGCAACGGATTCGGCGAACTCACCGCAGCGAACGATTACGCGATCACCGTGGAGGGCGCGCACGTTCCGCCGGCTCCGTGGGCGAACGTGATCGCGAACGTGAACGCGGGCTTCTGCGTCACCGAGCGCGGCGGCGGCTTTTCGTGGGCCGAGAACAGCTATTTCTATCGGCTCACACCGTGGTTCAACGATCCGGTCAGCGACCCGGGCGGTGAGGTGCTGTACCTCCAGGATGCCGAGTCGGGCCGGTCGTGGACGCCGACACCCGGTCCCGCACCCGCGATGGACGGCGAGGATGACGCCGCGTATCGCGTGGTTCACGCGCCCGGACGTACCACGTTCGAGCACGCGCGCCACGGCATCACGACCGAGCTCACGATGGCGGTGCCGGTCCTCGACCCGGTGAAAGTGACCCGCCTGCGGCTGAGGAACGATGGCCCCTCGGCGCGCACGATCGTCGTCACCAGCTTCGTCGAGTGGGTGCTCGGCACCGATCGCCAGAACACGCGACACCAGCTGCACACGAGCCGCGACGACACGACGGGCGCCCTGTTCGCGCAGAACTTCTTCACGGAGGAGTTCGCGTCGCGCGTCGCATTCTCGTGGATCAGCGAGCCGGTCACCAGCGCCACCGCGTCGCGTGCCGGCTTCATCGGGCGCAACGGCGACCTCGCCAATCCCGCCGCGCTCTCCGTGGCGAATCTCGACGACGACGTACTCGGCGCCGGCGACGACCCGTGCGCCGCGCTTCGGTGCGCAATTGTGCTGCAGGCCGGCGAGACCCGGGAGCTGGTCGTACTGCTCGGCGCCGCGACCAGCGAAAAGGAAGCGCGGGCGATCATTCATCGGTGTGGCACCCCTGCGTTGGCCGTGCAGGTGCAGCAGCAGGCGGTAGCGCGCTGGGAGGATCGCCTGTCGACGATCCGCGTCCGCACGCCCTCGCCCGAATTCGATGCGCTGGTGAATCGGTGGACACTGTATCAGGCGCTCTCGTGCCGGATGTGGGCTCGCTCCGCGCTCTATCAATCGAGTGGCGCATACGGATTCCGCGATCAGCTGCAGGATGGCATGGCGTTCGTGTACACGGATCCCGATGTCACGCGTGCGCACATCCTGCGGTCGGCCAGCCACCAGTTCGTGGAGGGCGACGTGCAGCATTGGTGGCACGAGCCGAGTGGTCGCGGGGTGCGGACGAGGTTCAGCGACGATCTCGTGTGGCTCGCCTTCACGACCGATCACTACGTGCGCGTCACGGGGGATACCGGCGTGTGGGATGAGCAGGTGGGGTATCTGGAAATGCGCCCGCTCGAGCCGCACGAGCACGAGGTGTACGACCGGCCGATCCGCAGCGCGCGGACGGACTCGCTCTACGCGCATTGCCTCGCCGCGCTCACCCACGCATGCACCGAGGGCGCGCACGGACTGCCGCTCTTCGGTACGGGAGACTGGAACGACGGCATGAGCCGCGTCGGCATGGACGGCAAGGGTGAGAGCGTGTGGCTCGCCTGGTTTCTCGTCGCCACGCTGCGCCGCTTCGCCGATCACGCCGAGGTGCGCGGAGACCGGAACGTCGTCGTGTGGTGCCGCACGCGCGCCGACGACTACGCTGCGTCGGTGGAACGGGAAGCGTGGGACGGCGCGTGGTACCGGCGCGCCTACTTCGACGATGGGAGCGCGCTCGGGAGCGCGTCGTCCGAGGAGGCACAGATCGACGCCATCGCGCAGAGCTGGGCGGTACTGTCCGGTGCGGGCAATCCCGAGCGCGCGCGGACGGCGATGCGCTCGGTCGGCGAGCGCCTCGTGCGCGACGATGACCGGCTGATTCTTCTGTTGACCCCGCCCTTCGACAAGACTGAACGCGATCCTGGATACATCAAGGGCTACCTGCCGGGCGTTCGCGAGAACGGGGCGCAGTACACCCACGCCGCGCTCTGGACCGTGCTCGCGGCGGTCGGTCTCTCCGATGGTGATCGCGCATTCCATCTGCTGGATCTGCTGAACCCGCTCACGCACGCGCGCACGCCGCACGAAGCCGACACCTACAAGGTGGAGCCGTACGTGGTGGCCGCCGACGTGTACACGGCGCCCGGGCATGTGGGCCGAGGAGGGTGGACCTGGTATACCGGGTCGGCGAGCTGGAGCTATCGCGTCGCGCTCGAAGGGCTGCTCGGCTTCACCAAGCGGGGCAACCGGCTGCGCATCGTCCCTTGCATTCCGTCATCGTGGGACGAGGTGACGATCGACTATCGATACGGCGCGAGCACGTATGCGATCACGATCGTGAACCCGGACGGCGTGTCCACGGGCGCGCGGCTCGTGGAAGTGGACGGCGTGGCGAGCATCGATGGCGAGATCGAGCTGGTCGATGACGGTGTCGCGCGCGTGGTGCGGGTGACGATGGGTGAAGCCGAAATGGCGTCGGCCGCGACGATGCTGAACGAAGTGTAGACGCCACAACGCGTGCCGCCATCGGCGGCCGCCGCGGCGAGGTGGACGTTTCACGAACAGGGCGGTTCCATGCCGACAACGTTGCCTTCACCGAACGCCTCGTCCGAGCGCGTTGACGCGCTCGCCCTTCTCGACGCGTATTGGCGCGCGGCGAATTATCTGTCCGTTGGACAGATCTACTTGCGCGCGAACCCGCTGCTGCGCGAGCCCCTGTCGATCGAGCACGTCAAGCCGCGCCTGCTCGGCCACTGGGGGACGACTCCGGGCCTGAATTTCATCTACGCGCACATGAACCGGGTCATCCGGTCGCGCGATCTCGACGCGATCTTCATCGCCGGGCCGGGCCATGGCGGACCTGGGGTGATCGCGAACACCTACCTCGAGGGCACGTACAGCGAGGTGTACCCGGAGGTATCGCGGAATGTCGCTGGCCTCACGCGGCTGTTCCGGCAGTTCTCCTATCCGGGTGGCATTCCAAGTCACGTCGCGCCGGAAACTCCGGGGTCCATTCACGAAGGTGGCGAGCTCGGATATTCGCTGCTGCATGCGTACGGCGCGGCGTTCGACAACCCGGGCTTGCTCGTGTGTTGCGTGATCGGGGACGGCGAGGCGGAGACTGCAGCACTCGCGGCGAGCTGGCACTCGAACAAGTTTCTCAATCCGGCCCACGATGGAGCGGTGCTGCCGATCCTGCACCTGAACGGCTACAAGATCGCCGGTCCCACGGTCCTCGCACGCATCGCTGAGTCGGAGCTCACGGCGTTGATGCATGGTTACGGCTTCGAGCCGTTCTATGTGAGGGGCGAGCATGCGCGGCCCATGCATGAGCTGATGGCGGACACGCTCGATCAGGTGGTGGAACGCATTCACTCGATCCAGCGGGATGCGCGTGAGCGCGGCATCACGGCGCGGCCGCGATGGCCCATGATCGTCCTCGCATCGCCCAAGGGGTGGACCGGACCAGCGAGCGTGGATGGACAGCCGGCTGAGGGATCCTTCCGCTCGCATCAGGTTCCGCTGGCGGGGCTGGCGGAGAACCCCGTGCACTTCCGTCAGCTCGAGGAGTGGATGCGAAGCTATCGGCCGGAAGAGCTGTTCGATGGCGACGGTGCACTGCGTGCCGATCTGTCGGAGCTCGCGCCACTGGGCAATCGGCGCATGAGCGCGAATCCCCACGCGAACGGCGGCCTGCTGCTGCGCGATCTCGAGCTACCCGACTTCCGCGACTACGCCATCACCGTGAAGCGACCGGGCGCCGTGGACGGTGAGGCGACCCGCGTGCTCGGCAAGCTGCTGCGGGATACGATGCGTCTCAACGAGCCGTCGTCGAACTTCCGCATCATGGGGCCGGACGAGACCACATCCAACCGGCTCGATGCACTCTTCGAGGCAACCGACCGCGTGTCTCTCGCTGATATCCTCCCCACGGACGACCACGTGTCGCGCGACGGACGAGTGATGGAGGTATTGAGCGAGCACATGTGCCAAGGGTGGCTCGAGGGATACCTGCTGACCGGACGTCACGGCCTCTTTTCCTGCTACGAGGCGTTCATCCACATCGTGGACTCGATGTTCAATCAGCACGCCAAGTGGCTCCAGACGACGCGACACATTCCCTGGCGCAAACCGATCGCCTCGCTCAACTACCTGCTCACGTCGCACGTCTGGCGGCAGGACCACAACGGGAACAGCCACCAGGACCCTGGCTTCCTCGATCTAGTGGTGAACAAGAAGGCCGACATCATCCGCGTCTATCTTCCCCCCGACGCGAACACGCTGCTGTCGGTGGCGGATCATTGCCTGCGCAGTCGCAACTATGTGAACGTGATCGTGGCGGGCAAGCAGCCGGCGCCCCAGTGGCTCGACATCGAGGCCGCCGCGTTGCACTGCGAGGCGGGACTCGGCATCTGGGAATGGGCGAGTACCGAGAGCGGGAAGAAACCCGACGTCGTGCTCGCCTGCGCCGGCGACGTGCCGACGCTCGAACTGCTGGCCGCAGCAGCCATCATCCGCCAGTGGCTGCCCCGCGTGCGCGTTCGCGTCGTGAATGTCGTGGACCTGATGACGCTGCAGCCGGAGCGCGAGCACCCGCATGGACTGAGCGACCAGGCGTTCGACGCGATCTTCACGACGGACAAGCCCATCGTCTTCGCCTTTCACGGTTATCCCTCGCTCATCCACCGGCTCACCTACCGACGCACCAACCACGGCAACCTGCATGTGCGCGGTTACAAGGAGGAGGGAACGACCACGACTCCGTTCGACATGACCGTGTTGAACGATCTCGATCGTTTCCATCTGGTGCTCGACGTCATTGCCCGCGTGCCGCATCTGGCCACCGATCGCGATGCCATGAACGCGGCTGAGCACTGTCGCGCGATGCTCGCCCGTCACGCGGTGTACATCCGCGAGCACGGCGACGACATGCCTGAAGTGCGCGACTGGCGATGGCCGGCATGAGATGTGGCGTGGCGCCCTGTCGTGGCGAGCGGAACGACCTGGCATCGCGATCCGCTGTTCCCCCGCGCCGATGATCGTGCTCGCGCTCAATACGGGATCGAGCAGCGTGAAGGCAGCGCTCTACGATGTGACAGCGCTGACCGAACAGGGAAGCACACCCCTGAAGCCGCTCTGGCTCGGGGAGCAGAACGCGGATGAGTCGGTCGAAGATCTGGTGAGATCCCTGTGCCGGGGCGACACGCCGACGCTGCCCAGCCTGGACGCGATCGACATCGCTGGCCATCGCATCGTGCACGGCGGCGCGACGCTGGTGGAGAGTGTGCGCGTGACGGCTGACGTTCGCTCCACGATCGAGCGCGCATCGGAGCATGCGCCGGAGCACAACGCGCGTGCCCTTCAGGCGCTCGGCGAAGTCTCGCGGCTGCTCGGATCCCGTGTGCCGCAGGTTGCCGTGTTCGACACCGCGTTTCACGTCACGCTGCCGCCGGCCGCCTATACGTATGCCGGCCCGTTCGAGTGGCTCGCGCGCGGTATTCGCCGCTTCGGCTTCCACGGCATCAGCCATCGGTATGCCGCGCATCGCGTCGCGCACCTGCTGCGGCGAGACGTCGGCGCCCTTCGCGTGGTGACCTGCCACCTGGGCGGTGGATGCTCGCTCGCCGCCGTGCACGATGGGCGCTCAGTGAATACGACGATGGGATTCACACCACTCGACGGCGTGGCGATGAGTCGCCGGTCAGGTGCCATCGACCCCGGCATTCTCATTCATCTGCTCCGGCACGAAGGTCACACCGCTGATTCGCTGGATCGACTGCTCAATCACGACTCTGGTCTGGCGGGGCTGAGCGGCACCAGCGGCGACATGCGCGACGTGCTGTCGGCGATGGATTCAGGCGACGAGCGCGCACGGCTCGCCGTCGACGTGTATGTCCACCACATCCGGCAGGCGATTGCCGCGATGGCCGCGAGCATGAACGGACTCGACGCGCTCGTCTTCACCGGTGGCGTGGGAGAGCACGCGCCCCGTGTTCGTGCCGCGATCTGCGAAGGACTCGCTTTTCTCGGCATCGATCTCGACTTCGCGACCAACGCGCGGATCACGACAGATGCGGTCTGCTCGGCGTACGATGCGACGGTCGCGGTGCTCGTCGTGCATGCGGAAGAGAATTGGGCCGTTGCTCAGGAGTGCCTGAAGGTGACATCCCACGAAAGCGGCCGACGAGTCCGCCCACGTGTGTCCTCGAACGATCATTCACACGAACCCGGACAGCGTACATGATCTCTGCTCGAAGCGTAGTTCGCTGCGCGCGCATGTCGTATCGTGCGTCGGCCATCGGCGTCGCCCTGCTCGCGATGCCGTTCGCCGCGCCCCGCGCGCGCGCGCAGGAGCCGGTGGCGTGGACGCACCCGCTCGTGTTTTCCACCTTCTCCATCGCCGCCATCGATCCACGCACTGGCGAAAGCGGCGTCGCCGTGACGACGCGCGTGCCGTGCGTGGGGAACGGCGTGCCCTGGGTGCGGGCTGGCGTCGGCGCCGTGGCCACGCAGGCGAACACGCGCACCGAGTACGGCACCGGCCTGCTCGATCTCATGGCAACCGGGCTGTCGCCGGATTCGGCGCTTCGGCGGATGCTCGCCGCGGATACCGGTAGCGCGAGCCGGCAGGTCGGCGTCATCGGAATGGATGGGCGATCGGCGACGCATACCGGCACCGGCACGACGCAGTGGGCGGGTGGACGGCAGGGCCGGAACTACGTCACGCAGGGAAACCTGCTCGTCTCGGGCGCGACGATCGACGCGGTGGCAGCGAGCTTCGAGGCGTCGGAGGGCGCACCGCGACATCTCGCCGATCGACTCATCGATGCGATCGCGGCAGGTCATGCCGCTGGCGGTGATGCGCGTAAGGGTCGATCGCAGTCCGCGGCAGTCATCATTGCCGATCCGCGGCCAGGCCGCTCGCGACGGCCCGACAAGGTGACGGCGTTCATCAACGTGTGCGAGCACGTCGAGCCGGTGGCCGAAATGCGGCGGATCTACAACGCGATTTCGCAGACGCTCGGCTACCGCGAGCTGCAGTCGTTCAACGGAAACGACGTGTGGCAACTCAAGGTGATGCTCCACGCGCTGGGATTCTACCGGCCAGCCGTGACGGGTCAGTTGGTGCGCGACTCGGTTGCGACGGACTACTCGGCGGAGACGATCGCAGCGGTGGACGCATTCCGCGCGTCGGAGCAACTCGCCGGACCACGCCTCGGATCACCCGCTGGCCTGGTGGATCGTGAAACGGTGGAGCGGCTCTGGGCCGCGCTGACCCGCGCCGGAAAGGCTGAATCGGTCCGCCGCGACCTGATGGATATCACCGCAGTGAGAAGATGATTTTGATGCGACAGTTACGCACGTCGTGGCTCGTGGCCAGCGTCGCCCTCGCTCTCACGGCGACGACGGCGCGGACGCAGGTCGCTCGCACCGCCAGTTCGCCGCGTCTCGCCAGGCTCACCGCGGCACTGCCCGAGATCGATCGCGTGATGTCCACGTTCGCGGCCAACGCGAAGGTGCCCGGCATCGCGTACGGCATCGTCGTCGACGGGCGCGTGATGCACATCGGGGTGGCCGGCGTCCGAAACGTCGCGATGAACGCACCGGTCGATACCGGCACCGTGTTCCGCATCGCCTCGATGACCAAGAGCTTCACGGCGCTTTCCATTCTCAAGCTGCGCGACGACGGCAAGCTGTCGCTCGATGATCCGGCGGAGAAGTTCGTGCCGGAGCTCGCGCAACTCCGATACCCGACGTCGGATTCGCCGAAGCTCACCATCCGCCATCTCCTCTCGCACTCCGCCGGATTCCCGGAAGACAATCCGTGGGGCGACCAGCAGCTCGCCGCCACCGATGCCGAGATGTCGGAGATGATGCGGCGCGGCATTCCGTTCTCGACGTCGCCCGGCACGAGCTACGAGTACTCGAACTTCGGCTTTGCGATTCTCGGACGCATCGTCGCCAACGTCTCGCACATGCCGTACACCCGCTACGTCCGCGAACAGGTGCTCCTGCCGCTCGGCATGACATCCACCACACTCCAGGCACGTGACCTCCCAGCCAGTCGCCTCGCACTCGGGTATCGCCGGCAGGACGGACGATGGCTCGAAGAACCGCAGCTTCCCGACGGTGCGTTCGGTGCCATGGGCGGCATGCTCACCTCCGTGAGCGATCTCGGGAAGTGGGTGGCCTTCATGCTCGACGCATGGCCACCCCGAGACGGGGCAGAGCGTGGGCCGGTCCGTCGCGCGTCGGTGCGCGAGATGCAGCAGGTCGTCCGCTTCAACGGGGCCTCGGCGATCCGCGACACCACGAACGGCTCCGTGTCGCTCAGCGCGGGCGGGTACGGCTTCGGACTCGGCGTGCGTCAGACCTGCCTGTTCCCCACCATCGTCGCACACAGCGGTGGACTGCCGGGATTCGGTTCGATCATGCGCTGGTTGCCGGAGTATGGCGTCGGCATCGTCGCGCTTGGCAATCTCACGTACACGGGATGGGGCGGCCCCACGACGCAGGCGCTCGAGGCGCTCGCGCGCAGCGGTGGCCTCGTGCAGCGCGAGCCGGCACCGGCGTCCATTCTCGTGGAGCGCCGAACGCAGGTCGCGCGCCTGGTGACGCAGTGGAACGATCGGCTGGCCGACAGCATTGCCGCGATGAACCTCTTTCTCGACGAATCGAAGGCACGACGGCACGCGTCGATGGACGCCGTGCGTGCGGCTGCGGGATCGGACTGTCGTACCGAGGGACCCTTCGTTGTGGAGAATGCGCTGCGTGGGCGATGGCGCATGCGGTGTCGCGACGGGGATTTGCGCGTCAGCATCACCCTCGCGCCGACCGAGCCCGCGGGTGTGCAGTTTCTGGAAGTCGCGCCGATGCGGCGCGAGGAAAGCCTGGCGGCCGGTCCGGTGTGCAGGTGAACGGTGCACGCGGTGCCGACCGACGCGGTTTGCCAGCAGGCCGCAGTGAGCGCATGTTCGATGCTCCCTGTATCGGAGCCCGTTTTTCCATGCGCCGCCTCACTGTTTGCCTGGCCCTCGCTGCCCTGCCCGCATCGCTCGGTGCCCAGGGTTCGTCATCGTCGGCGAACGCTGCCTCGTTGACGGAGGCGCAGCAGATCGCGTCCGCCGTGCTCCCGCTCCCTGCGGAGTTTCGCGCCGATGCGCGCGTGCTTGGCTATCGGGACGGTGGACGAAGCCTTGTCAGCCTCCGCAACGCCAGCGGAGCCTTCGTCTGCCTGGCGAGCGATCCGGCGGCCGAGCGCTTTCACGTGGCGTGCTATCACCGGTCGCTCGAGCCGTTCATGGCACGTGGCCGCTCGTTGCGGGCAGGAGGCGTGAAGGGTGACCAGGTTGATACGGCGCGCTTCGCCGAGATACGAAAGGGAACGCTGGCCATGCCGAAGCAACCGGCCGCGCTATATTCGCTCACCGGTCCGGTGGGGAGCTACGACGCCACGACGAACTCCGTCTCCGGAGCGCGCGCCCTCAACGTCATCTACATCGCCGGTGCCACGTCGGCGTCGACGGGACTCTCGGTCGCGCCGGCGCAGGGTACGCCCTGGCTCATGTTTCCGGGGACGCCAAAGGCGCACATCATGCTCGTGCCGAAGATGTGAGTTGGTGGGTGCCTGCCTGACAGGTCGTGCGCGTTCGAGCATTGCTGGATGAATCCGCAAGGCTGTCTGGTGACGTACTCAGCAGGTAGGCCGTTCCATCGTGGTCCCCCGAGCGTCACGACATGTCTACATCGTCATCCAGCATGAAGAAGCTCGCCGGCTACAATCTGGCCGCGCCTACGGAGGCCGACTCCATCGCAGCGCTGGAACGCGTGTTCGGCGCGGTGCGCGGGCGGGCGGTATGGTCGGATGCGTGCGCCATGGCGGGCGTGGCACCCGGCGCGGCTCACCCTGGCGCTCCGCTCGCACGAGTGACGCAGGCGCTCGCTGCACAAGGCGGTGCCGCCGCCACGATCGCCCGATCCATCGAGATTCGTGCGCGTACGTACACGCAGATCGCGGCGCGTCAGTCTGCACCGAGCACCGGAGCCAGGTCATGACCATGCCGACGCACGATGCACTGCACGATGCCGCTCGGCTCCAGGAGATCGCGGATCTCGGGCTGCTCTCATCCGATGTGGATCCCATTCTCCAGGATGTTGCCGCACGCGCTTCGGCGCACCTGAAGCTGCCCGTCTCGCTCGTGAGTGTCGTGCTCGACGAGGCGTTGCACGTCGCGGCCTCGCACGGCATCACCGGCATGTGGCTCGACGAGGCGGGCGGACATCCCGTGGAGTGGTCGTTCTGCGCCACGTCCGTGCGCACACGCGATGCATTCACCGTGGAGAACGCCGCCGTGCATCCGGATCATCGCACGAATCCGCTCGTGACCCAGGACGGCGTGCGATGCTATGCCGGAGTGCCGCTCATCTCGTCGCGCGGATTCGTGCTCGGCAACCTGTGTGTGGTGGGCATGGAGGAGCGCACGTTCTCGGAGGATGAAATGGCGACGTTGCGCGCGCTCGGGGCGGAAGCGGTTCGGCGGATCGAGGAACGGCGCATCGGGTAACGATGGCCTGGCCACTCGCGCGCGTTGCCACGCACGCCACGATGCCGTAACATCTGCCGCGTCATGAAGCGCCTCATCCTCTGCTGCGACGGCACCTGGAACAGCGCCGACCAGGTGAAGAACGGCACGCCCTGCCCCACGAACGTGCTGAAGCTCGCGTATCGCATCGCGAAGCGCGACGCGACGGGGATGCCGCAGATCGTCCACTACGATCAGGGCGTCGGCACCGGCAACTCGCTCGACCGGCTCACCGGCGGCGCGTTCGGCGAGGGGCTCGAGGACAACATCTATCGCGCCTATCGCTTCCTCATCGCCAACTATGAGCCGGGTGACGAGATCTGGCTGTTCGGGTTCAGCCGCGGGGCATTCACCGCGCGGAGCGTCGCGGGCGTCATCCGAAAGTGCGGCATCCTCTCACGCGCCGCCGTGCAGCACTACATCAAGGCGGTCGAGCTGTACAAGCTGTCCGACGTCCACCCCGACGATCCCACGGCGGTGGATTTCAGGCGCCTGTTCTCCTGTTGCGAGAACGACCCGATCAAGATCCGCTTCATCGGCGTCTGGGACACCGTCGGTGCGCTCGGCATTCCGCTACGTGGCCTGCGGTGGGTGAGCCGGCGTGATTACACCTTTCACGACACGGCGCTCAGCGGCACGGTCGAACTGGCGTATCACGCGCTGGCCCTCGACGAACACCGCGAACCGTTCCGGCCCTCGCTCTGGATGGAGAAGCGGAAGCCCAACCAGACGGTCGAACAGGTCTGGTTCCCCGGCGTTCACAGCGACATCGGCGGAGGATACGCGGAGTCCGCGCTCTCCGACATCACGCTCGAGTGGATGATGAGCCGGGCGCGCGACGCCGGCCTGATGCTCGATGCCGAGGCCATCGCGGCCCATCCCCTGTCTCCCGACCCCGCCGGCGTCATCCACCACTCCAAAACGGGCTTCTACAAGCTCACACGCGGCATCGACCGCGCGATCGATACCTCCGGTACGCAGTCCGTGCATGCGAGTGCGATCGCGCGGTGGGACAACGACCCCGGCTACTGCCCCAACAATCTGCTGGCGTGGTTCAAGGAACAGAACGACGTGCGAGGCGAGCGCCGAGGCTGAGCGTTCCGGTCACGTCGCGAAGCAGTAGAACAGGCCGTTCCCGCCGGTGGCGATCAGGTTGGCCTGGCTGCAGCCGCGCGACCCATGCGACGAGCCCCACGACGTGGGATTCTCGCCGCCGCCCTGCCGATCGTGATGGCCCACCTGCGCGCTGCCTTCGCCGCTGCTCGTCCAGTTGGAGCACGTCTTGTCGGCGCTGCCGGGAAACGCCGTGCCGTCGAGCTGCGAGCCGGTGAGAATGTCGTGCCGGTTCGGCGTATCCCCGCGTCCGTTCACGACGTCGCCACGTTCGGTGAGCGATGTGGTCTTCCCCAAGCCGGTCGTTGCGCCGTGCAGATCGGCCACATTCATCGCCACCCGCACGCCCTTCGCGTTGTACCAGGGACCGGAGCCGATGCGGTCGCGTGCATGCATCGCTGCCTGTCCACTCGTCGCGCTCGTGCTGAGATACGCGTGCCAGGTGCGGTTCCCCTCGCCCACCGACTCGGCGAGCGAGCGACAGTGCGCGTCCGCGCCCGCCACTCCCCCCAGATCCGCTCCTCGCCCCGTGCCGGCGCTCGTGATGAAGAAGCTCATGCGCGAGCTCTCCATGCCCCCGCGCGCCGGCATCGCACACGCGCCCAACCCCGACAACAGTACGAGCATGGCGGACGTCTTCATTCGTCGTCTCCCTGGCTGATTGAATGCGCTCTGTGGCGGACACCACGGATACGGTGGCGCCGGTCCGGCGGACATCGGCGTCGTTCCAACGTCCGCGACGACCTGAACTCCGTCAAGGGTGCGTGACTGCACGTGGATTGCGGCCGGGCTCGGCGCGCGACCTATTACGGCAAACCTTTCCATGGAGTCGCGGATGGTCGGGACAGCGGCGGTCGTCGTCATCGGTGGCGGAGTGATCGGTTCGAGCATCGCCTCGCGGCTCCGGCAGAAGCTGGGCGACGCTCGCGTCGTCGTCGTGGAGCGCGATCCGACTTACGCACGCGCGTCGTCCTGGCTCGCCACGGGTGGGATTCGACAGCAGTTCGAATCACCGCTCAACGTCGCCATGGCGCAGTACGGTACGGCGTTCTACCGCCGCTTCGACCAGCTCACCGCCGCGTGCGGTCATCGGTCGCGTGCCTGGTTTCGGCAGCGCGGATATCTGTTTCTCGCGAATGCGTCGAATGCCGACGAGCTGGAAGCGCGATACGAGGCGCGGAAGGCGAGCGGGGCGAACGTCGAGCGGTGGACGACACGCCAGGTCGCGAACCACGTGGACGGGCTCGCGACCGACGACATCGTGCTCGGCGTCTTCGGTCCGGACGACGGCTATCTCGATCCGCGCGAGGTGGTGACGGGGATGCAGGCGATCTCGGAGGCTACCGGCGTCGAGTTCGTGCATGGCGACGTGACCGCCGTGGAGCGTGCCGGAGGTCGCGTGTCGGGCGTACAGGTCACGACGCCCACGGGCACCCTCGAGATCACGACGCCTGTCGTGGTGAACGCAGCCGGTGCGTACGCTGCGGCGGCTGGGCACGCAGCGGGGCTCGTGCTGCCGATCGATCCGGTGCGCCAGCACCTGTTTCGCCTGTCACTCGCCAACGAGTTGCCGAATCGTATCCCGATGATCTTCGATCCCGACGGCACGCATTGGCGGCTCGACGACGCACGGTCGGGCGGCGACGAGGAGTGCCTCATCATCGGTCGCTCGCGCACGGACGAACCGGTCGGTGAGAACTTCACCTGCGATCCTTCGCGACTGGAGCACGAGATGCTCCCCACCTTGCGGCGCCGATTTCCTGCCGCGTGCGTACGATCCGTCGTGGACGGATGGAGCGGCCTTTACGAGATGACGCCCGACCACAACGCGTTGCTCGGCGAGCACCCCGATCTTCCCGGCTTCGTCGTGGCCGCGGGGTTCAGCGGACATGGACTGATGATGGCGCCCGCCGCCGGGCTCGCGGTGGCCGAACTCATCGTCACCGGACGAAGCAGCACATTCGACATCACTCCGCTGGCCGTCGACCGCTTTGTGCGCGGCACGCCGCTGCTCGACGGCGCACTGGTATAAGTTTGCGCATGCATCGCACTCCATTCAGTCTCGTCGCGTGCCTTCGGTGCGCGCCCGCACTGGTAACGCTCATCGTCGCCCTGATGCTCGACGCGCCCGGTGCGCACGCACAGGTCCGTGAGCGTCCAGTGTCGTTCGACAGCGCGGGACGCATCACCGTCATCACGCCGCCGCTCGCGGCGCGACTCGGGCTCGTTGCACCTGCTTGGCCCGTGTCCGGCGATTTTCTCGACGCACGATTGTATCAGCGCGGTGATTCTACCCTGAGCTACGTGCTCGTCGTCCGCCGACAGCGTGACGACGTCGACCGGTTCCCGCTCGACGCCGGCCGCCGGGCCGAACTGGCGTCTGCCATCGCGCGCGCCACCATGCTCGCACGCACCTCGAATCAACCGGATAGTCTGCCCACCTTCATCTCCGAGCCGGTTCGCGGACAGTTCGTCGCGAGCCAGACGGCACTCGGTGCACTGCTGTTCGGGCCGGCGGCAGCAGCCATGATCGGTGATGCCGCCGGAAGCACTGCCGCGTACCTGCTCGTCGCGGGCGGAACGTTCTTCACGGCCGCTCGGCTCACGCAGACAACGCCGGTGTCGCGCGCACAGAATCATCTTGCCAGCCACAGTGCCGTGCGTGGCGCGATCGCCGCGAACCTCGCGTTGTACGCGCTCTCGGGAGAGGGCGGTGGCGACAAGGGCTACGCAGCCGCCACCCTGATCGGAGGCATCGCCGGGGACATCGCGGGATTCCAGATCGCGAAGCCGATGACCGATGCAGAGGCGCATGGCACCGCACATGGGTCCACGGTGACCGCGCTCCTCACCACAGGCCTGCTCGGCACCTTCGGCGCCCTGAACGGGGAACGCAATTCCCGTGTGTCGGCCGTCGGCATCATCGGAGCTGGCGTGCTCGGCTACCCGCTCGGACTGCGCTATGTGCGTGGCGCCCCATATCGCGTCACGGCCGGCGACATCGGCGCCCTGTTCACCGGCGAGCTGCTGGGACTCGGTGCCGCGGCATCGTTCCTCCCCGACAGTCCGTCGCGGGAGTTGGTATTCGGCGCGCTGACTGCGGGGTACGCACTCGGCGCGCTCGCCGGTGACCGATTCTTCGTCCGCCCATTCGATCACACCGAGTCGGACGCCCGGCTCCTGGGGCTCGGCACCGCTGCTGGCGCAGTGATGGGATTGGCGGTTCCCGTACTCGCGCAATCGAACAACCCACAGGTCATCTTCGCTACAGCGACGATCGGCGGCATCCTTGGCGCACTGCTCACCGAAAATCTCATCGCGCCGCAACGCGCGAGCGCCGGCACGAATCAGAGGGAGCGGCGCTCCGGTTCGTTGGGACGCTCATCACGCGTCGCCGTTCGCGTTTCCGCCGAGAGCGCGCTGTTCGCAGGCGCCGGACTGCGAGGCAATCATTCGATCCTCGCGCTGACGTTCTGAGCGGTCAGCCTGGCCTCGCTCGCGATGCGACGCGTGGCCGTTCAGTAGCCGGCCGCGCCAGCGTCCCGGTCGCGCGTATCGGCCGCGCCCTGCCGCGCGCCGGTCTGCGGATCCACGCGAATGGAGTGCGCCGTTCCCTGCACACCAATCCAGGTGATGGGGTAACCCGCCAGCTTGAGGGTGTCGATCGTGGCCTGCGGCAATCCGTTCTGCTCGATGAACAGTCGGTCGGGAAGCCACTGATGGTGGAATCGCTTGGCATTGACCGCCTCGCGGATCCCCATGTTGAACTCTACCTGGTTGAGGATTACCTGGAGCACGGTGTTGATGATCGTGCGGCCGCCCGGACTGCCGACGACGGCGAACAGCTTGCCCTGTTGCGTGACGATGGTAGGCGTCATGCTCGACAGCATGCGCTTGCCGGGCCGCGCGAGGTTCGCATCGGTGCCGATCAGTCCCGTGGTGTCGGTGACGCCCGGCTTGCCGTTGAAGTCGCCCATCTCGTTGTTGAGCAGGAAACCGCCGCCGGGCACCACGGCGCCGAGCCCGTACCCGTTCTCGAGCGTGTACGTCACCGACACCGCCATCCCGTCGGCGTCCACCACCGAGTAATGCGTGGTCTGGTCGCTCTCGACACGTTGCGCTACATCAGTCGGCATGGAGATCGACGCGCGGCCCGGAAAGATCGTGCGCCGCTGCGCCGCGGCGTACGCCTTGCTCGTGAGTTTCTCCACTGGAGCCGTCGTGAACTCCGGATCGCCGAGATACCGCGCCCGGTCGACGAACGCGCGGCGCATTGCCTCTGTCACGAGATGCACGTAGCGCGGTGAGTCGTGCCCGTTCACCTGGAGCGGGAATCCTTCCAGGATGTTGAGCATCTCCACCAGTGCAATGCCACCCGAGCTCGGCGGCGGCATGGAGATGACCTCGTAGCCGCGATAGGTGCCCGTGATCGGCGCGCGCTCCTTCGCCTCGTAGCGCGCGAGGTCGGCTTCGGTGATCAATCCGCCGTTGCGTCGCATGTCGTCGGCGATCAGCCGCGCCGTCGTGCCCTTGTAGAATCCGTCGCGCCCGTCGTCGCGCACGCGTGCGAGGGCCTGCGCGAGATCGGGTTGACGCAGCGTGTCGCCTTCGGCGTATGGACGCCCGCTCCGGGAGTACGCCGCGACGCTGGCGGGATACGCTTTAAGGCTGCCGTCGATCGCGCCGGCCAGTGATTGCGCGAGGCCGGGCGTGACGGCGAATCCGCTGCCGGCGAGGCGCACCGCCGGTTCGACGAGCCGCGACCACTTCGCGTTCCCGTATTTCCGGTGCGCCAGCTCGAAACCGGCCACCGTGCCCGGCACGCCGACGGACCGGTGACTGTCATGATGGATCGTCTCCGAGTAGTTGCCGGCGGAATCGAGGAACATCGTGGGCGTCGCCGCCTGCGGCGCCATTTCGCGAAAATCGATCGTCGTCGCTCGGCCATCGGGCAGGCGGATCACCATGAATCCCCCGCCGCCGATGTTGCCGGCCACCGGATACGTCACCGCGAGGGCGAAGCCCGTTGCGATAGCCGCGTCCACCGCGTTGCCGCCCGATGCCAGGACATCGCGTCCCACGGCGCTCGCGATTGCGCTCGCCGACACCACCATGCCGCGTGGCGCCGATACGGTGGGGCCGGCCACCATCTCCGCGGCTGGCACCTTCCCGCCGCCGAACGGCGTGCACGCCGTGGCGACGAGCATGGCCGCCATGAAGGCCGCGCGCGGAATACTGGAGTTCAGCTGACGCATGTGAGACCTCGGAGGGATGTCGAACTCAGGGAAAGGTACGGCCGGCGCCTGCGCCGCGGCCAGCGCGATGGCGTTGATCGGGGTTCACGAGAGACACGGGCACGCCGGCCCAGTGGCCGGAAACGTGGAGTGTTGCGACGCCCGCCCCCGACGGTATGATTGGCCAGACGTCATCCCTTCCCGGGAAAGCCATGTCGAATCGTTCGTCGATGGTGAGCCTGTTGCTGCTACCGATACTGGTCGCCATGGCCTCGTCCGTTGCAGCTGCACAGTGCGACACGACCGCGGGTGGTTCCATCCGGATCGCCGGCCGCGTGGTCGACGCGCGCGCCCTCACGCCTGTTCGCGCGCGCGTGCTGATCACCACCGGCAACGATACACTGTCGGCGCTCGACGCTGATTCCTCGGGGTTCTTCGTCACCACGCTGTGCCGGCGTACCGCCGTCGTGGCGAACTTTCGGCGGTCGGGCTATCGCCCGGATTCGCTCGCATTGTCGCTCGAGGTGCTGCTCGATACGCTGCATTGGACGCCGTTGGATGTGGCGATGACACCTTTGACCCAGACGCCGGCACTTTCGCTCGCCTCCGCGCGCGTCGCCACGCCAGCCACTATCGCGGCACGCACGCGTCGCGGCGGCGGACTCTACATCGGCCGGGAGGAAATCGAGCGCGTGAATGCCACGCGCACCTCCGAACTCTTGCGCGGCCGGCGCGGCATCACGCTCGAGAGTAGTGGCAACGGACCTCGCGTCGTCTCGACACGCAGTGGACGGCCGCGTGAGGCGGGGGGTTCGACGGCGGATGTGGCGGCAAACTCAGAAATCCCGCTGCGGCCCACCAACGAAGCGTGTCCGCTCCGAATTGGCGTCGACGGATATCTCATGGCCGAAGACTTTCGCATCGACGAGCTGGAACCCGGGGATCTGCTGGCGATCGAGATCTATCCCAGCGCCACCTCGATGCCGCTCGAGTTCACCGCCGTGCGCCGAAGCAAGGTGTGCGGACTGGTCATGTTCTGGTCGAGCAGCAGCAAGGCTCCGTCATCATGATGCTCCCCCGGCGATGCGTTTGGCTCATCGCCGCGTTGCTCGTCACACCGCACACTGATGCGCATGCGCAGTCCGTCCGCGGCACGGTCTCCGGCGGCGGCATGCGCGTGGAAGGAGCGATCGTCCTCCTCGTCGACTCCGCCGGTCGTGTCGTCGCGCGGAGTGCATCGCGTGAGAGCGGTGCCTTCTCGCTCGCTGCCGAGCGCGCTGGACGCCATACCCTGAGAGTGCTGCGCATCGGGTTCGCCCCCACGGTCGTCGGTCCGGTGCGACTCGCCATCGGTGCGCCCTTCCCGCTCGACGTGACGCTCACCGGTGCGCCCATGCGCATCGCCGAGTTGCGCATCGTGGATCGCGCGCCGTGCGAGGTGCGGCCGGACTCGGACGCCGTGGCGTTCCGGCTGTGGGACGAAGCGCGGAAGGCCTTGCTCGCCACCACGCTGACACAGCACGATCAGCTCACCATGCGCACCGGCTCCACGCAACGTACGCTCGACGCCGGGGACGAGCGCGTGCTCGCGGAGTCCACTACCGTGCGCACCATCCCCACGGTGCGGCCCTTCGCGAGCCTGACGCCCGACTCGCTCATCGTCGCTGGATATGTGCAACGCAACGCACTCGGCGAGACGATCTATTGGGCGCCCGATGCGGACGTGCTGCTCTCCGAATCGTTCGCGTCCACACACTGCCTGCGCCCCGAACGCGCTCGGGAGCAGACGGGAGAGGCATCGCGCTGGATCGGCATCGCCTTCCTGCCGAGCGGACCCGCTCGCGGAGTGGCCGACGTGGAGGGTGTGCTCTGGCTGGACGCCAATACCGCGGAGCTGCGCCGGCTGGACTATCGGTACGTGCGCGTCCCCGACGACACGCGGCTCGCCGAGCGGGTCCAGGCCGGTGGCCGTGTGGAGTTCCTGCGCCTGCCGACGGGTGGATGGATCGTCTCGCGCTGGTCTATTCGTTATCCGCTCGTGCGCAGCGCCGCGCCCCGCCTGACGTCGGTTATCCCCGGCGCGCGACGCGAGGCGCCCACGTCGGGCGTGGAGCTGGCCGGCATCAGGATCACCAGTGGCGAGGTGGCGGAGGTCCGACGTGGCGTGCGCACGATATGGGAACGAGGACGCGTCGGGTACCGCGTGCAGGTGGTGGACGCCGGGCAGCAGAGGCCACTGACCGAGAGCAGCGTGGTGATGGACGACTCACCCGATACCGCGACGACAGGTGTGGATGGCGTCGCGCTCTTCCCGCGCGTGCGACCCGGCGCACACCGCGTGACCGTCCGTACCGCGACGATGCGACTGCTCGGCGTCTCGCCGACCGATGTCGGCGTGACGGTACCCGACCAGCAGGACGCACCGCACGTCATCGAGGTGCCGCACGCGAGTGTGCTGTTGAGCCAGGCGTGCGGTGCTCGCGTCGTGGCACGACGCGAGTCGCTGCTGCGCGGCTCGCTCCGCACATCGGCGCTCCCGGTGGCCGACACGCGCGTGGAGGCATCGTGGCCGGCCCACTTCACCAGGCTCGGTGGCGGCGCACCCATCATCCTTCCGCGCACGCTGGTGGCGACGACCAACGCGCGCGGCGAATTTACGATGTGCGGGTTGCCGCGCGGCGTGGTGGTGTCGTTGCGTGCGGTGCGCGGGCGACCCGGTGATGCGACGACCACCGTGACAATCCCCACGTCTGCCGTGGCAGCAGAGCAATCGCTCCTGGTGGAACCGTGAGAGGCGTCCGCTCTCTCCGCCTTCACCGTATCTTTCGCGCGTGAGCCTTTTCGATCGCGTTCGTACGCTGCTTGGCGGGGCCGGCGAATCCGCCGAGCTGTTTTCCGTGCGCGGATTCACCGTGATGGTCGAGAACACGCGGCCCGACATCGAGACCGCCGCCGTGGTGCGACGGCTCGACGAGGCGCTCGCGCTCATCGCCACCTGCCAGCCCTGGCGCTTTGCGCATCTGGTGCGCGACGTGGAGCGGTTCTGGATCGTGCGCTATCCCTGCCGTGGCGCATTCTTTCCCGACACGCGCACCTGCATGACGGAGCTCACTTTCCTCGCACGAACCGACATCACGGCCGCACCGGTGGCGTCGTCGATCCTGCATGAAGGGATGCACGCCCGCGTGCACGCAATGGGCGTGTCGCCGGTGGATCGCGACATGGCGCACGAGGAGCGCATCTGCCGTCGTGCCGAGCTGGCGTTCGGATTCTCCCTGCCGGCCGAACTCGGCCGACCGGTGATCGAGCGTGCCGAGGCGAGCCTGCAGCTCGGCGATGCGGAAGTGGCGCCGGCGATCGACTGGAGCGAAGCGCGACGTCGACAGGACGCGGTAGATTCCGCCGCGCGGCAGCGGCCATGAATTTTTGCGTTCATGGTTCACGGTTCACGGTTCACGGTTCCCCATGAGATTCACTCCGCGACGACTGCTCACCTCTTTCCTGCTTGTCGCTGGTGCGTGCCGCGGCGCGACCAATCCGGATCCGCTCGTCGGGACATTCCTCGCGACGACTTTCGAGTCGGCGGCGTTGGGGCAGGGCGCGGTGAACGTGCTCGCCCAAGGCGGAACACTGGGCGTGAACGTGGCCAACAACTTCGTCACGGTCGGTACGCTGATCGTCCCGGCCGTCGTGAACGGCGGGGTGACATTCACGGCGAGCCTGGCCGGAACCGTGGTGCGCACAGACAGCACCGTCCGGTTCAACCTTCCGGCCGATAGCTTCGTGCGCGACCTCACCTTCACGCTCACCCGAAACCGGCTCGAGGCGCGGAATCAGAGCGTGAGCGGCACCACGTACGATATCGTACTCACCCGGCAGTAGGCGCGCTCCGTCCGCACCGCTGACGGTTGTCGACAGCCGATCACCGCAGCACGAACCCTGGATCGAGGGCCGGTCGCTGTGGTGAGTTGCCCGCGATCCAACCCGTCATGTACATCCATTGCGTGATGCGGGTGAGCTTGCGGATGTCGATCGTCTTCGGCTCGTCGCGCGGCGTGTGATAGTCCTGATGCAGGTTGCTCGAGAAGAACAGTGCCGGCACACCACGTTCTGCGTACGGCACGTGGTCGCTGCGGAAGTACCAGCCTTCCGGATGCGTCGGCCGATCCCAGAGCGAATCGATCGCGAACCGCGACGTCGCCCTGTTGGCATCGATCGCCATCTGCACGAGTGCGGCCGAGTTCCGGTGAGGTGGTTGAGAGCCCAGCAGCGCCGCCGTGTCGGGGTGATTGCGGCCCAGCATGTCACCATTGAGTACGGCGACGATACGCTCGAGCGGCACCACCGGATGTGCGACGTGATAGCGGGAGCCTAGTAGCCCGCGTTCTTCCGCGCCGTGAAAGATGAACAGGGCTGACCGGGCGCTTGGGCGCTTCACCCAGGCGCGGGCGATCGCGAGCACTGCCACGCTGGTCGTTGCATTGTCGTCGGCGCCGTTCCAGATGGAATCGCCTGCCACCGTGTAGCGCACGCCATCATGATCCTGGTGTGAGCTGAACACCACGTACTCGTCGCGAAGCGAGGGATCCGTGCCGCGCACCTCGCCAATGACGTTCACCGAGGGATACTCGAAGCTCTCGGCGCGCAGCCTGATGTCCACGCGCTGTCCGTCGGTTCGCCATTCATTCAGCGACCCGCGACGAACGAACAGCACGGGCACGGACGCGGACGGAGCCGTCGGTAGTGCTGCTGCAGGCGTGCCGGCCACGGGGGCCCGCGTGAATCGCGGCACCCCGCCGATCACATCGTACGTGCCGCGCGACTGCACGCGAGCCACGGCGTCGAACGCCAGGTCGGCAATCGAGTCAGCGATGACGATCACGGCCGCCGCGCCGCGTCGCGTGAGGGCGTTGGCCATCGCCGTGATGGCTGGTCGCGTGTAGTTGTACTCGTAGGTGTTCGTCGTGGAGCGAATGGCCGCAGCGGGTGGCGCTACCAGCGTGGCGATGGCGATCCGCCCGCGAACGTCCACGCTGGTATCGCGCGCCTCGCCGACGAACACCGTCGTCCCGGCGACATCGGCCGCCGCGTTCGTGGCCGGCGCGATGTCCGTCCACAGCGCGAGCGGACGTCCGTCCCGGCTCACCGAGCTGGAAAGTGTGGAGACGCGGGTGCGCCGCATGTTCCACCACTGGAACCAGCTGCCCAGGTCACCCTTCGGCCGGAGACCGATCTTTCGCATCTCCTCCGCCGACCACATCGACGCGCGCATCTCGTCGATCGTACCAGCCTCGCGACCGCGCATCGCGTCGCCTGCCATCGCGTTCAGGTCGCGGCTGATGTCCTGTTCCCGAATGGCGCGCATGGCTGCGGGCGGCGTGATGGTGCGCTGCGCGCCGAGCGGCGCGGTGGCCGCGAGCAGGTGCAGGATGAGAACGGGTAGACGACGCATTGGCCGACCGGTGTCGTGAGGAGGGTGCGGAACGATTGTCGAAGATATCACCGTGCTCGAGCAGTCTGGGTCGTTGATGTCGGCGGCGTGCGTGTCGCGCGAACGAACTCGCTACGCCAGCTCCAGCAGCAGCGACAGCGGCCGGCCGGTATCCGGATGGATCGGCTCGTCGAGGCGGTCCACAACCAGATGCGCGTCGCGGGCCACGGTGACCCACGACCCTGTCTTCCGGAAGTACCACGGCATCGGCGTGCCGAAGGTCTCGCCGAACGCGCTCCAGGTTTCGGTGCGCCATCCGTCGTCGTACGGGCCGTCGCCCACTGCCGCCCACGGATGAACGGTCTGTACGAGAATCACGCCGGATGCCGGGAGTCGCTTGGCGAGCGCGCCGAGGAGTGGTCCTACCCGGTCGTCGAGCAGGGCAAAGTTGCAGACGATGAGATCGAACGGGCCCGCCATGACCGAGACATCATTCACGAGTTGTTCGTAGGTGACGCACGCGTAATCGCCCGAGTCGTGTGCCGCGCGCGCGGCGTCGATCAGCGGTGCGCTCGCATCGATGCCGGTCGCGATCGCGCCCTCCTTTTCCAGATCGCGCACCAGCCATCCTTCGCCGCAGCCCACGTCGAGCACGCGGAGGCCGACACGTCCGTCCATCACGCGCCGGCACGCCGAGAGGATCGCCGCATCGGTCGCCGCGAGACGGCTGGGGATCGCCTGCTCTCGAACCGCCCTCGTCCACGCGCGGGCGTTGCGCTCCCAGCTCGTGCGGAGCGCGCGACGGTGCACGTCGCCCTGGGTGTCCAGCTCCGCGACGGTCACACGAAATGTCCGGCGTTCACAGCGGCCGTAGCCAGATGTTGCGGTAGCTCACCTGCGGGCCCGGATCGCCATGCGACTGAAGCCGGATGGGCAGCGCCCCGTGCGCCCGATACGACGGAGCCCCGATGTACTTCGTGTCTCCCGCGAGCGGCACGTGATGCTGCACGAGCACGCCGTTGTGGAACGCGGTGATGTAGGCGGGAGACCGGAGCGTACCGTCGGCGTTGAATGCCGGTGCGGTCCAGACGACGTCGTACACCTGCCACTCGCCTGGCTTCCGCATGGCGTTGGCGAGCGGGATGTGCTGCTTGTAGACGCTCGCCGCCTGACCGTTCACGTACGTGGTGTTGCGGTAGGAATCCAGCACCTGCAACTCGTAGCCGCCATCCGGTGTCGCGCCGAGATACAGGCCGCTGTTGCCGCGCCGCTGCCCGCTGCCGCTCACCTCGACGGGCACCCGCCACTCGAGATGGATCTGATAACTGGTGAATCGGCGTCGGGTCTGGATGTCGCCACCCGCTTTCGTCACCGTTGCGACACCATTGCGCACTGTCCACATCGCCGGCTTCGTGGTGTCCGCCGCCGTCACCCATTCATTCAGGTGTCGGCCGCCGAACAGGACAATGGCGTCCGACGGCGGCGCGGCGTTCGTTTGCCCCACCGTCACGATGGGCGGGACGGGCGTCCATATCTCGGTGTCTTCCGGGCGGCCGGCCGGTTGCTGCGCCAGTGCGGGAATGGCGTGCACGAGCGTGCACGCCAGCACAGCAAGCGATCGGTTCATGTGGACGGTCATGGCGTTCGTCGGAGGGTTGAAGTTCCCCGTGCAGGCCTGATAGTGCCATTGGGTCGGCACCGGGTCAACCGCGTGGCGAATGGCGGCACCGGGAGTCGCCTCACATCTTGTGCGACGTGCGGATCCGCTGCCGCACGTGCGCGGCGTTCACACACCGACTGGAGATATCATGGCACAGGGCTCGACCGGAAATGTCATCGCCGCGCTCTGCAGCTTTTTCGTACCGGGGCTCGGGCAGTTGATCCAGGGCCGGCTGATGATGGCGATCGTTCAGTTCGTGCTCGCCGCTGTGCTCTGGTTCTTTCTGCTCGGGTGGGTGATCCACCTGTGGTCGATTCTCGACGCCGCGATGTGGAAGCCGAAGACCGTGTGAGCGCTCGGCACAACGCCCCGTCGCACATGCGGCATCTCGCGCCGTATCTCGTGACGGCGTTCGTCGTGATGGCGTGGATGACGCTGGGCTGGATCCTGCGGGTCGATGCCGTGCCGGCCATGAGCCAAGCTGCCATCGATGCAATGCGGAATGCGTCGCTGGGGTAGGAGCTAACCGTGCGGATGGCACTCGCTGCCTGCACGACCTTCCCTCGCCCGCCACCCGTTCCTTCTTCACTTCCACGATCGTCCATCAGCTGACAGCGGACACCCCACCGCGACACGCACGAGGACGATCATGCGCCAACCGACTAGGCACTTCCGCTCCCCCGCCTTCACCGCCGGCGCCATCGCCTGCTTCCTCGCCGCCTCCGCCTGCGGCGGCACGCGCCACCACCTGAACGAATACACCTTCGCCAACCGCACGCTGGCGACGGTGGTGCTCGGGACGCCGGCGCCCGGCCTCATCACCGGCGGCTACGACCTCCGGTCCACCGACATCGTCGACGTGGTGGTGAAAGCGGGCTCCAAGGCGGCAAAGGACATCGAGGCGAGACGCGCCCGTGCGCGCATGGACAGCGCGACGGCGCGCATGCGCCTCTCCGATAGCCTCGCCAAGCGCATGCTCGATCGCGCCACTCGCTACCTCGGCGTCCGCCCGACCACATCACCAGCGTCGGCGGATTTCCTGCTCGAGGTGCACCTGCGCAACTACGGGCTCGACGCCGGCGGTAGTGGCGCGGCGTCGCTGTACACCAACGCCGAGGCGGTGCTCCTCGACCGCGGCACCGGGCGCGAGATCTGGAGCGTGAAGGTCCATGGCACCGACCGCCTTGCGCCGAGCATTCGCGGCGCAGGATCCGTGGGCGGAACCATCATCGCCGCCGGTACCCTCCACACGATGTCGGTACAGGACTTCCAGGAAGCGCTGGACCAGTTGATGACGCTCTCCTCGAACGTCGTCGCCGACGAGTTGCGCTCGGCCCTTCGCGACGCGCGCCGGTAGTTCCGCGCCGGCGCGTGCGTCACGAACCGGCCGGCGCTACTTGCTCCACGGCGGCTTCACGCCGTTGGACCGTGCATACGCGATGAGTTGTCCAAGGTGTTCGTGCATGTCGCCCGTCATGCCGAACGCGGCCTCCACGAGCGTCACCTTCCAGGGCGCATAGCGACCGGTCAACGTCGCCGCGTCCACGCCCGCGACCTGCCCCCTGGCGTGGCTCCACCCCTTAGTGCATCCGCGTGACCGCAGTTCGAAACGATGGCGCCCCTCCTGTGACACACACCGTCGTCGCGCAGCGAACAACAACCAATTCTGTCAACTCACAGCTCGAAGCTGTCAGCTCGGCCGTGCCACTTCACCACTGAAGACAGCAGGCGGCCGCCCCGCGGCCCCGAACTTGAACTGCGATCACGCACCCTCACCGGAGCAAACAATGAAAGACCCGAACTTCCCCATCGAACAGCCCAACGATCCCGTCTCCAGCGCGCTCACCGACCGCAACGCCGATCCGAGCGCCAACGTGCAGGCCGAGTCGCTCAAGGTGCACGGCGATCCGCTCTCGCACCCACGATCAGCGCCGCAACCACCAGAGCAGACTGACGACACGGTGAACGACGCACAGCGCGACGAAGGGTTCTGACGACACGGTCGACGCTCGACCACCGCTGTAGCCTGGCAACTCTGGCGCGGATACGATAGACAGCGCTGGCACCGACGGCGAAACAGCGCCACACTTGCGACGTAGTGTGAGCTGTCTCCTCATGCCACCAGCGAGGTCCGGTGCAACTGTCCGTCATTGGGCTCAACGTGCTCTACGCCGTCATCGGCGTGGTGCTCATGTACCTGTCGTATCGCGTAATCGACCTCCTCACGCCCGAAGTCGACTTTCGGGCCGAGCTGCAGAAGGGCAACATCGCCGTGGCCATCTTCATGGCATCCATCTTCATCTCCATCGCCCTCATCATCGGCAAGGCGCTGGGCTGATGCGGCGGCATGCGGTTCGTCTCCCAGCGCTGCGGAGCATCGCGCTGTCGGCCGGCCTCATGCTCGCGACGCCTTCACTCACCGCGCAGTCCGCGAATGCGCCGGAGCGTGCCGCCTCCACGCTGCGCAAAGCAGGCCGTGCGCTCGATGACGCGGCGCGCGCCCGGCACGAGCGCAAGTCGACCGAGCGCTACGATCCGATCTTCCGGAAGTACACGAAGCGTTACTTCGGCATCGGTACCGACTGGCGGCTGTTCAAGGCGCAGGGCATGGCGGAGAGCGATCTCACACCCACGGCGCGCAGTCGCGTGGGCGCACGCGGCATCATGCAGCTCATGCCGTCCACCTATGGGCTCATCCAGTCCGCGCTGCCGCACTTCGGTGCGATCGACAATCCCGAGTGGAACATCGCCGCTGGCATCCTGCACGATCGCGACCTGTGGACGAGCTTCAAGCGCGACGTGCCGGACGACGAACGCTGGCGCTTCATGTTCGCCGGCTACAACGCGGGCGAAAGCACCATCATTCGCGCTCGGCGCGCTGCGCTGGCCGAACAGCTCGACGACAAGACGTGGCAGAGCATCGAGACCGTCGCGCCTCGGGTGCAGCGGTGGCGGTACCTGGAAACCCTCGGTTACGTGCGGACGATCGAGCGGAACCACAAGGCGATGCCTCGGGTGCGCTGACGCTCGAGTCCTGCGGGCGCGCGCGTCGCGCCGGCACGCTCACTCCACCACGATCGTCGGCGCCGCCTTCTCCTCCGGCACGCCGGGCACGTCTGCCTTGGTTCCCGTCGTGCCCTCATCCGCCTTCTTCTCCTCACGAATCGCCGGCAGCGACTCCTTCGTGATCCATCCCTGCTCCATCGCGTGCTGCGCCGCCGCGTACGTGTCGTCCGCGATGATCAGCGTCGAGCCGGCGGCGAGCACCTCTTTCGCCAGTGCCTGCACGGCGCTCGAGCGCTCGGGATTCGCGTCCACGTTCCGGATGTAGATGGCGAGGATGCGGCCGGGATACCGGTCGAGGATCGCCCGATAGATCTCGGGGTCGCGCTGGCTGTTGTCGCCGATGAGGATGAACGGCAGCGCGGGATACGTGTCGAGGATGTCGCGGATGGCCGGCTCCTTGAAGTTGCCGAGCCGGCTCGACGTGAGCGCGGAGAGCACCACGTCCCAGTCGCGCAGGGTGATGGGCCCGCGCGGGATGCGCTGGAAGTCCATGAAGTCCGCGATGTGGTCATGAATGTTCCACGGGCTGCTCGAGACGTAGAAGATCGGATTCAGGCGCGCGCCGTCGCCACCACGCTCGAGCGCCTGATAGAAGGCGGCCACGCCGGGAAAGGGGAGCCGCGTACGCGCATTCTTGAGCATCATGGTGCGCACGGCTGAGAGAAAGCTCGTGATGTTCGACTGGATCACGGTGTCATCCAGGTCGCTGATCACACCGAACGACGGCGTGTCTGTGAGCACGCGAATCTCTGCGGTCGTCGTTACGTCGGGATGCCCGGGCTTCAGTGGCGAGAGCAGGCGAAGCGCCACCGGCTGCCACGGCTGGTCGGTCGGCAGTGGAGCGGGAAGGTCCATCCATTCGTGGATGAAGCCTTCATCGTCGGCCACGACCTCGCGCTCCGTGCCGCCCACGGTGATTCGCACCCGTGCGTGTGCCAGGGGACTGGCGTCGATCCGCTTGTAGGTGCTGAAAAGGTTCCGCCACACCGAATCGGTGGCGGCGGCCGGTGGAATCGCCTTGGCCTCCTGCGCCCGGCCCTGTACCAGCACACGCGTGCCCGCGGCGTAGCCCCGATAGCCCACCATCTCGTGATGTGCCGGCACTCCGATTCCGAGGGTCCGGCTGGCGCGGTCCAGTTCACCCACGATTTCTCGCGCGATCCGGCCTAGCCGTTCGCGCCAGCCTCCTGATTCCTCGCTCATGCATTCGCCCCGTGCAAGCGGTGCGCCCTTCCGCACGGGCTGCGGAACAGGCATATGGTCATGGTGGACTCGCGTCGAAAGTTGAGTCCCCGCCCGCCGATGTAGTGACGCAGCCCCCGAACCACGGGTGCTGGTAGCTGGAGCCGCAGGGCCCCCAACCGGTAATTCCAACCCCCCCACCACCGGAGTGCAGGATGTCTTTCTTCGTTCGCGCGAGGACGCACCACCCCCTCCTCGCGGCAAGCTTGCTGTTCCTCTTCCCCTCGGTGCTCGCCGCCCAGGGCACCGGCGTGATCACTGGTACCGTGATCGACGCTGGAACCAAGCGGCCGATCTCCAGCGTCCAGGTCACCATCGTCGGCACGACTCCGACGATCGGATCGGCGACGAACAGTCTGGGTGCGTTCCGCATCCTCGGCGTGGCGCCAGGCACGCGTACCGTTCGCGCGCGCATCATCGGCTTCACGCCGGTCCAGCGGACCGTCGAAGTCGTGGTTGGCGGGACGGCCACGGTGGCCCTCGAGCTCACACAGTCCGCGCTTGAGCTCACCGCCGTCGTCACGACGGGCACGGGCGGAAGTCAGGTTGAAGCGCGCAAGCTTGGAAACACGGTTGCCTCCGTGACGGCACCGGAGAATGCGCCGATCTCGAGCTTCTCGGACATCCTGCAGGGGCGCGAGCCTGGCGTAATGGCACTGCCCTCGTCGGGCACCACGGGCGAAGGCACGCGCATCCGCATCCGTGGGAGCGCGTCGCTCTCGCAGTCGAACGAGCCGATCGTCTACGTGGATGGCGTACGCATCGACAATGGCGGCGGCTTCGGTACGGGTTTCGTCGGCACCGGTGGCGGCGGGCGGCCCTCGCGCCTCGATGACATCGATCCCATGTCGATCGAGAAGATCGAAGTACTCAAGGGCGCGGCAGCGGCCACGCTCTATGGCACCGAGGCGTCGAACGGCGTGCTGCTCATCACGACGAAGAGCGGCGTCGCCGGCGCGACCAAGTGGTCGTTCGATGTGGAGCGGTTGATGAAGAGCTACCCTCGGGGCCGGATCGAGCCGCAGTGGGGCTTCGCACGTTCGGACACCCAGGCGACACGTCTGTCACAGCACTACGGCATGCAGATCAACGCGTTCACCCCGTTCAGCCGAGACGTCGCGACGAAGCTGTTCGAGACGGGAAAGGCATCCACGATGACGGGTCAGGTGTCCGGCGGCACGCCGCTGCTCACCTACTTCGGTTCGCTGCGCAGCTATCGCGAGGACGGACCGTTCACGGCAAAGAACTTCAACTGGCAGGACGCCACCTCGCCGACGCCGCGCGGCTTCAACATGGAGGACATCAACAACCGCTATCAGGGCACCCTGAGTCTCGGTCTCTCCCCGTCGCGGACGTTCAAGCTGCAGTCGAACGTGCTGTACGCCAACACGCACAACGAGATCCCCGAGAACAACAACAGCATCTACGCGCCGTACACGGTGGCCCTCTTTTCCAAGCCGGAGAACGCGCAGTGCAACGCGTCCAAGACGAGCCCCACCGACCCGACGAACGGAAGCAGGGGCGACGGACTCTGTCTGAACAGGGGAAATCCGACTGGTGCCAGCACCTTCGGGACGATGAGCGAGCTGGTCCAGCCATCCATCAAGCAGGACGCCCGGCACTTCAATGGCCGCGTTCGCGCGAGCTACATCCCGATCGCCGAGTTCAACGTCGACGCCACGTTCGGCGTGGATTTCACGGCGCAGCGGTCTACCTACTTCATCCCGTTCGGGAACAACTTCGATTCGCGCATCAATCGGGCGAACGCCGGAAGGGCGAGTGTGGACGATCGCACGCACCAGGAGCTCACCGCGAGCGTCAACGGCGGGTACACGCGCACACTGTCGAAGATGTTCTCGTCGAACCTCATCTTCGGCGCCCAAGGCTTCCTCTCGCGCGACAACGATGAGAGCTCCACCAACCAGGACTTTCCCGGTCCGGGCATCGAGGTCGTGGGCGGTGGCGCGACGCCTCAGGTGTTTGAGTCGTTCAGCTCCATCGTGAATGCCGGCTACTTCGCCCAGGAACAGATCGGCATCAGTGACTGGATCTTCGTCACTGGCGGCGCACGCTACGACTACAACAGTGCGTTCGGCAAGTCGGAGGGTGGTGTCGTCTATCCAACTGCCTCGGTGTCGATCATCCCCAGCGACCGGCCAGCGTGGAAGAACAGCGGGCTGGCGAACTATCTCTCCACCCTGCGGCTGCGCGCGGCCGTGGGACGTGCCGGACGTCAGCCGGGTGCGTTCGACAAGCTGACCACCTACGCTGCACTGACCTCGCCCACCGGCAGCGGCCTCGTACCGGCGAACCTTGGCAATCCCGATCTGCGTCCGGAAATCTCGACGGAGTTCGAGGTCGGAGCGGAGTTCGGTCTGTTAGAGGATCGCGCGTCGATCGAATTCACGCGGTGGCAGCGTGTCGTCAAGGATGCCCTGTATGCGCGCCAGTTCCCTGTCACCGGCGGCTTCACCGCGGCGCAGCTCGTCAACATCGGGGAGATGCGTGCGTTCGGTTGGGAGCTCAAGACGAAAGCGTTCGTGCTAAACCGTCCCAGCGTGTCACTCGACGTCTACGGCAGCATGGGGTTCCTGAGCCAGATCGTCTCCAGCCTGGGTGGCGCGCCACCGGTGAAGGTGGGGGGCAGCTATCCCCGGTACCGCAACTTCGTGAAGGAAGGCTACACGCCCGGCGCGTTCTTCGGCGGCAAGCTTCCCGGCGCGTGTGCGGCAGGTGCAACGAAGACGGCAGGCGGCGGCGTCTGCCTGCAGGCAGGCCAGTTGCCGTTCGACACCAACAAGGACGGACGTCCCGATACCGAAGCGGAGCTGCTGGCATATCTGGCGGTCCCGCGTTCACTCGCGAATGTCGATCCGCTGGCCGCGGACGACGATGCGAACGGGGACAAGCTCGATCACTCTGACGGCAAGCCCTTCCCCGATTTCGAGGGGTCGTTCGGTGGCTCGATGACCGTTCGCAAGAACTGGCGAGTCGGGACGAACCTCGAGTACCGCTTCGGTAACTACACCATCTCCGATCTCACCGGCGCGTTCCGGCGCGCCAATCCAACGAACGGCGGCAACACGGAATTGCGGGCGCGCACTGAAGCCACGATCCTCAACCCCGCCAGCACCGCGCAGCAGCGGCTGGAGGCAGCCAACGTCTACGCCTACCAACTGAAGGGCCTGTCGCCGTTCGACGGGCTCAATCAACAGTTCAAGGGTGATTTCCTCCGTTGGCGCGAGCTGTCGCTGACGTACACGCCGCCCTCACGCATCGCCGCGCTCGCCGGCGGAACGGACCTCGCCATCACGTTCGCCGCCCGGAACTTCGCGCTGTGGACGAAGTATCCCGGCGTGGATCCGGAGGTGAACGTCTTCAGCCGTCGCTCGAGTGGCAGCACGGATGCCAACTTCGGTGAAGGGATCGATGCATTTGGCTTCCCGATCCCACGCTCCTTCAGCCTCAACGTCCGGGTAGGGTTCTGACCATGAAGAGACTGATGACTCTCTCCGTTTGCGTGCGCCGCGCGCCACGCCTGCTCGCCGCGGCGCTGCTCGTGCTGGCGTTCGCCGCCTGTTCCAACCTTCTCGAGGTGACCAACCCGAACAACGTCAACGAGGATGCACTCGACAACCCTGCGGCCGCGGGATCGCTGACGAATGGCGCGCTGGCATCGACCGTTCGCATGCTCTCGGCGGTGACGGTTCCCTATTCCGTGGCGACCGACGAGCTGGACTGGATCGGCTCGCGTGACGCATGGTTCGACCTCGAAACCGGCGGGATCGCGAACTTCCTCAACGAATTCACCGACGCCGCATTTCCCTTCGTCGGTGAATCACGCTACCTCGGCGATCTCACGATTCTGAAGCTCGAGAAGTTCAAGGCCGACGGTACGCTCATTGACAAGCTCCAGCTGGCCCGGGCGTACCTGTACACGGCGATCGTTTACGCCACCATCGCCGACATGTACGACGATTACGCCTTCTCGGATAAGCGCGACAAGGCCGCTCCCATCGGACGCGCCAACATGGGGACGCTCTACGACAAGTCCGTCGGGTACCTCGACAAGGCGCAGGTGCTCGCTGCGGCGGGCTCCGACAATGCGCTCAAGTTCAACGTGGTCGCCTATCGCGCACGCGTGAAGCACGCGAAGGCGGTGTGGACCCGGATCACGCCCAAGGGCCAGACGCCGTCGAACCCGTTCGTCAGCGACGCCGGCGCCAATAGCGACGCGGCCGCTGCGATCGCGCTCGGCTCGCCCGACCAGAAGTTCACGCTCGTGAGCAATCTCGAATCCACGGCGGGCACCAACATCTGGTTCGAGGTGAACGGGCGCAACGAGCACCGCGTCGGCAGCGTGTATTCCAACCTGATCGATCCTGTATCAGGAGCGAAGGATGCAACGGCCATCGCACTGCTCGCGCAGTTCAAGGCCTTCGGTGTACAATCCGGCGTGTTCACCCTCACGAGTGTGCGGGAGCTTCGGCTCATCCTGGCCGAGGCCGCGCTGGCCGGTGGCAACCCCGTCGAGTTCCGCTCGCAGATCAATGCAGTGCGTGCGTTCGATGCCAAGCCCGACTTTGTCGCCCAGGTCGCCGACGACGTCATCCTCAAGCACGAGCGGCAGGCGCAGCTCTGGCTGATGCGGCGGCGACTCAGCGACATGTACCGCTTCGCGCAGAAGGATGCGAAGTGGGCGAACAACCCGAACTTCGAATCGGCGTTCAGCACCCCCGGACTGCTCTTCCCCATCCCGAACGTCGAGCGGCTCGGTAACCCGTGCATCAAGGATCCAACGCTGTGCAAGTAGTTCTGCCCATGGTCGCGTGAATGGCAGAGGGCCGGTCCGCTCGCAACTTCGAGCGGGCCGGCCTTTACCGTTCACCGCTTTTGGTGGTCAGGTTTTGCGTTTACGGTTCACCGTTCACGGTTCACCGCTCACCGTCTTGAGTTCACCGTTCACCGAAGTGCCTGGCATGATGATCCGTGCTCGACGGACCGCCGTCCTCGCTTGTGCGACAGCGCTCTCGCTCCAGATGGCGTGCTACAACTATCGGCCCGTCACGCAACCGCTCGTGCCAGCGGGCCAGCGGCTGCGCGTGAACCTGAGCCCCGAGGGAACGACCGAGCTCGCGAAGTATCTCGGTCCGCGGGTCGAGCAGGTGGAGGGCACGCTCGTGACCGTGCAGCCGGACGGCACGATGTCCGTCGCCGTGGAATGGGTGCAGACGCCGGGCGGTGTGCGCCAGCCATGGATGGGCGAAGGCGGCGTCGCGATTCCCGCCACCTACATCCAGAGCGTGCAGCAGCACACCCTCAACCGTACCGGCAGCGTCCTCGCGGCCCTCGGAATCACCGGCGGCCTGGTGGCGCTCGCCGTCGTCGCGCTTAAATCTGGCGGGTCGCAGGGCGGCGGCGACGGACCTGGCGGGCCAACCCCCTGATTCGCCCTCCGCGGCGACGCGCGATCGTGCTGGTCAGGTCACAAGCTTCGGCTTGACCGTTCGCACGATGACGCCGTTCACCCCTCCGTCCTGCAGCAGCTTGTTGAACGCCGGGATCTCCTGACGCTCGAGCGCCTCGATGCGCCCCAGCACCGCCGACCAGAGACGCTCCAACTCGGCAAAGCGCTCGCGAGACGGCTGGCTGACGACGTGATTCCCCTCCACGGCGGACAGCAGGAACGCATACTGCGCGTTCAGCCCGTTGCGGTAGTTGATGACGTCCTGCCCATTGGCTGCCTTCGTCGACAGTTGCGGCTCGAGCAGCTCCACCACGCCGACGATTTCCTTCCCCTTCGCCGCGATGGCGCCGCCGCTCGGCACATCCTTGGTGCGATCGAGAAAGCTCGCCACCTGGGCCTTCGTGTCGCGCAACCGGATCAGCGCGTCGTGAATGGCGCCGACGCGCGCGTTGATGGTGCGCGCGAGTGAATCCCGTGCGGCGATCTCCGCCGCAGGCGCCGTGATGCGCGGATCCTG
>JBDSSY010000035.1:0-11931 GCA_039928585.1 Gemmatimonadaceae bacterium
ACGATCTCGTCGAACAGCAGGGTCTGTAGAAACGCGCCAAGCAGCGGGTGCTCCACCGCGTCGCGTACCGTGGTGCAGCCCGCGAGCAGCGCGAGTGACACGAGACTGGTGTGTGCCCCGTTGAGCAGCCGCACTTTGCGCTCGCGATAGGGCGCGATGTCCGCGGCCACGATGATGCCCGCGTCCGCGCCGGCGAACCGCAGGCGGGCGCGCAGCGCGGCGTCGCCCTCGATCGCGAACAGGCGATAGGGCTCGCACATCGTGATCAACGCGTCGTCATAGCCGAGTGACGTGCTGAGCTCACGCGCCTGCTCCCCGCTGGGCGCACCCGGTACGATACGGTCGACGAGCGTGTTGCAGAACGGGACGGCATCGAGCCACGTCATGAATTCGGACTCCGCCATCCAGCGCTCAGCCAGTGACCGGACAATGCCGCGCAGCGTGTCGCCGTTGTGTTCGATCAGCTCGCAGGGGATCACCGCGGGCGCGCGCGCCAGGTCGTACAAGCACTGGCGTGCCCGGTGCAGCAGCAGCCGCGTGAGCCTGGCGGGAAAGGAGCGCGGCGGTCCACCTCCCGCCCCGGCGGCGGCGTCCTCTTCGTCGAGCACGATGCCAACTTCCGTCGTGTTGGAGAAGATGAACTCCAGTGCCGGACTCTCCGATATCCGGAGCACTTCGCTCCAGTCGTCCGCAGCGGACAGCGCGCGGCTCACCGACGCGATCACGCGGCAGTCCCGCCGCGCCACGCCGTCGGACCGTCCCTGCACCACGAGCGTGTACAGTCCGTCCTGATCGTTGAGGCGGCGATCGCGACCGCTGCCGGTGGAGCTGACCGCCACCACGCGTCCGCCGAATTGGCCACGCCGGTTCGCCTCGTCCAGGAAGAAGTCCACGAAACCGCGCAGCAGCGCGCCCGTCCCGAACTGGAGCGCGCGTTCCGGCAGTTCCAGCATGTCCGCGGCGGGAAGGTCGACCGAGCGCCCGTGCAGGGCGTTCGAGCGGACGAGGGCGCGCGAAAGCGTGGGGTGAGGAGAGGAGCCAGGCATCTAGAGCGTTACTCCTTCCTTCCAGATCGCGATCTCACGGATGCCATTGCGCTCGTTGTTTGTTCGGGCCGTTCCGCTCGCCACATCGAGTACGTACGAGAAGAGTGCATCGGCGCGCTCGGCCATCGGGTTGGGCTCCGTGAGGAGCCGCCCCGCGTCGAAGTCTATCCAGTGCGGTTTCTTTGTCGCGATCGCCGAGTTGGACGAGATCTTCACTGTGGGCACCGGAAAGCCCAGCGGCGTGCCGCGACCGGTGGTGAAGAGCAGCACGGTGGCACCGCTCGCGACCATCGCCGTCGACGACACGCCGTCATTGCCGGGAGACTCGAGCAGCGCGAGACCGGGAGTGTCGACACGCTCGCCATACCGCAACACCGACGTGACGATCGCGTCGCCTCCCTTCTGTATGGCTCCGAGTGATTTTTCTTCCAGCGTGGTGAGTCCGCCCGCCTTGTTGCCCGGCGAGGGGTTTTCATACACCGGCTGACCATGGCGGAGGAAATATTCCTTGAACGCGTTCACCATCGTCACTACGCCGCCATACACGTGCGGGTTCGCCGCGCGATTCATCAGGATCTGCTCGGCGCCGAACATCTCGGGCACCTCGGTGAGGAGCACCGTGCCCCCGAGCCCGGTGAGCCGATCGGCCACGCGTCCCACCAACGGGTTGGCGGTGATGCCGCTGAAGCCGTCCGATCCCCCGCATTTGTGGCCGAGCACCAGGTCGGACGCCGGCACGGTGATGCGCGTCGCCCTGCTGGCCTGTTCCACGAGATCGGCCACCATGTCCATGCCGATCTGCTTCTCGTCCAGCACGTCCTGCGTGTTGAAGAAGCGGATGCGGCCGCGATCCACCTCGCCCGCGGCACTCAACAGCGCCTCGACCTGGTTGCTCTCGCACCCCAGCCCGAGCACGAGGACACCGGCGGCGTTCGGGTGGCGAAGGAGACCGGCGAGCACCTGCCGCGTGTTCCCGAGATCGTCACCGAGCTGGCTACAGCCGTACGGGTGAGCGAAGGCATGGACGCCGTCGACCCGGCCGGCGAATCGTTCGCTCGCGGATCGCGCGATCTGCTCCGCGGCCCAGTTGACGCAGCCGACGGTGTTGATGATCCAGATCTCGTTCCGCGTGCCAACGCGTCCATCGCTGCGGCGAAAGCCCTGCCAGGTGGGCATGCCGGCGGGAACATTCGCCGTGTGCGCGGCGACGGGCTCGTACGCGTAGGCGAGGGTTCCGTCGAGCCGGGTTTCGAGGTTGTGGGAGTGGACCCATGCGCCGCGCTCGATCGCGACCGTCGCGCGACCGATGGGCCAGCCGTACTTCCGTACCGCGTCGCCTGCGTCGAATGCGCGCAAAGCGATCTTGTGCCCGGTGGGTACGGCGTCGCGCACTTCGAGATGCGTCTCGTCCACGTACACGACGTCGCCCGGCGCGAGCGCCTCCACGGCGACAGCGACGTCGTCGCTCGCGTGCACGCGTACGGCGTGGAGACGTTGGGCGCCGGTACTGGCGGCGCTCATGGGGCGATGGACATCATGCGTCTGCCAGGGAATCGGGCGCCAGACCTTCCCAGAGTCCCTGTAGATACATCGCGCCAAGGGCGCGATCGTGCAGTCCGTAGCCGGGACGCCCGCGCTCGCCCCAGATCATGCGCCCGTGATCCGGTCGCATCGGACCGGCGAACCCGGTGTCGCGCAGCGCCGCGAGCACGTCGCGCATGGGTACGTTGCCGAAGCGCGACGGGTGCGGTGCCTCGTGAAATTGCCGAGCGCCCGTGATGGCAACGTTGCGGCAATGGGCGAAATGAATGCGTCCCCGCGCGCCGATCGTCCGCGCGATGGCCGGAAGGTCGTTCAACGGATCGGCACCGAGTGAGCCGGTGCACAAGGTGACGCCATTCGCCGGCGAGTCCACCAGATCGATCATGCGCTCGAACGCTGCCCCGCTCGTGATGATCCTTGGCAGTCCGAAGATGGACCAGGGAGGATCGTCCGGGTGGATCGCCATGCGAACGTCCGACCGCTCGGCTTCGGGCGCGACGCGCTGGATGAAGTACGCGAGATTCTCCCAGAGCCGCTCTTCCGTCACGTCTCGATACGCGGCGAGGAGCGCCTGGAGCGCCGTCGCGTCGTAGGCGGCCGCCCAACCGGGCAGGTCGCCCGTGCCGCGCGAGAGGTCGATACGCGCCAACGCGGACTCGTCGTAGGCGAGCGCCGTCGATCCGTCGGGGAGCCGCATCGCGAGGTCGGTGCGCGTCCAGTCGAAGATCGGCATGAAGTTGTAGCACAGCACGGCGATGCCGAGCTCCCCCATCGCGCGCACGCTGGCGCAGTAGTTATCGATGAGACGATCGCGCGAGGGTCGGCCCAGCTTGATGTCCTCGTGGACGGGGATGCTCTCGACGACGGCGAACCGCAGTCCCGCGTCGTCGATGGTGTCCGCGAGCCTCGCGAGCGACGACTTCGGCCACGCGTCTCCGACCGGCACGTCGTACAGGGCGCTGACGACGCCATCGACGCCGGGAATCTGCCGGATGTGCCCGAGCGGGATCTGATCGTCAGGACCGTACCAGCGAAAGGTCATCTGCATGACGGGCGGGCACGGAGGTGAATCGCGGGCATGGAATCAGGCGCTCCGCTGACGATCGTCGATGGGCTGGAGCCGCGGCACGAGTAGCTGGATGATTGCGAAGGCTGTGACATAGGCCAGTCCACAGGCAACGAAAATCGGCACGTAGTTATTGCCATTCGCCTGGAGGACATTGCCGGTGATGCGCTGAAAGATGAATCCCGCCGTGGCGCCGGCGAACCCGCCGATCCCTGTCACCGAGCCCACGGCGCGGCGCGGGAACATGTCGCTGCTCAGGGTATAGATGTTCGCCGACCACCACTGGTGCGCGGCCGCGGCGACACTGACGATGAGCACGGCCATCCACAGCCCGTCGACGCGCGGCGCCAGCATCGTGGGCACGATCAGCAGCGCGGGAATGAGCAGCGCGGTCTTGCGCGCCCGGTTGATCGTCCAGCCGCGCTTGATCAGAGGCGCGGAGAGCCATCCGCCGCCGACGGAGCCCACGTCGGCGATGAGGTAGATGACGATGAGCGGCGCCGCGAGGCCGGCAAGCTTGATTCCGTACTTCGCGTCGAGAAACTTCGGGAGCCAGAAAAGATAGAACCACCAGACCGGATCGGTGAGGCCCTTCCCCGCGATCACCGCCCACGTCTGCCGGTGCCCGAGGAGGCTGAACCAGGAAATATGGGTCGTCGGCTCAACGCCGTCACTCTGGATGTACGCCAGCTCCGTCGCGGAGACGCGTGGGTTCTTCGCGGGCGGGCGATAGACAGCCAGCCAGACAGCGAGCCAGACGAAGCCGAGGGCGCCGGTGGCGATGAATGCCGCCCGCCATCCCCATCGCAGGGTGATCCATGGCACGAGGAGCGGCGTGACGATGGCGCCAACGTTGGTGCCGGAGTTGAAGATGCCTGTCGCAAATGCGCGCTCGCGCGCCGGGAACCACTCGGCCACCGTCTTGATGGATCCGGGAAAGTTCGCGGACTCGCCCAGTCCGAGCGCAAACCGCGCCGCACTGAAACCTGCCGTCGTCGACGCGAGCGCGTGCGCCATTGCGGCCAGACTCCAGGTAACGATCGCGCCGGCGAAACCGCGCCGAACGCCGAATGCATCCATCATCCGGCCGGCGACCAGGAATCCGAGCGCATACGCCAGCGTGAACCAGCTCACGATGGCACCGTAATCGGCCTCGGTCCATCCGATCTCGCGCTGCAGCGTGGGCGCGAGGATGCCGAGGACCTGACGATCGACATAGTTGATCGTCGTCGCGAAGAACAGCAGTGCGCAGATCGTCCAGCGATACCGGCCCATCCGCTGGGTGCTGTCTGGTAGGCGTTCGCGGCGTGCGCCTTCAGGTGCGGTCATGCACTCCCACGTGGCATACTGACGCGGGCCGTCACCGGCGCCGGCGTGTCGAGCTTATAGGTCTCTCGCGGCAGGTCGTACGCCAGTGCACGCGCCATTTCGCGCGCTGCTCCTGGTCCGACGATGTGCCGCGCCACGAGTCCGCCGAGAAAGTTGGCGTCCATGCGACGCGCGAGGTCGTGGCGGGCAGGAATGGAGCAGAAGGCGCGTGTATCGTCGTTGAAGCCGGCCGTGTTGTAGATCCCCGCCGTCTCGGTCGTTCGCTCGCGGAAGCGCCGCATTCCCTCGATGGAGTCGTGAAACCACCAGGGCGGGCCGAGTCGCACCGCGGGATAATGGCCGGCCAGCGGCGCCAGCTCACGTGCGTAGGTGGACTCGTCGAGGGTGAAGATGACGAGTGTCAGCCGCGGGTCGCTCCCATACGCGTTCAGGAGCGGCCGCAGGTTCCGGGTGAACTCGGTGGCCACCGGGATATCTCCCCCCGTGTCGGGCCCGAACCGGCCAGCGACGAACGAATCGTGATCGCGCAGTGCTCCCGCGTGGAGCTGCATCACCAGCCCGTCTTCGGTCGACTGGCGGGCCATCTCCATCAGCATGTGCGCTTCGAAGCGTGTCTGATCCGCCGGCGTCGCCTCGCCAATCAGGGCGTGCCGGAACAGGCGGTCCGCGTCCGCATCGGCGATGCGCTCGGTCCGCGGCTCGAGAACCGCGTGATCGGTGGCCGTCCCCCCCATCTCCTTGAAGCAGGCCCGGCGCGACCGCATCGCTTCGATGAAGGCGGAGTAGTCGCGCACTGGAGCACCATGTACGCGCTCGAGTGCTGAAAGCTCGTCCAACCACGCGGGCATGGCGATCCGGAACAATGCGTCCGGGCGGAACGTCGGCAGCACGCGACCCGTCCACCCCGACTCGCGGATTGCCAGGTGCTGGGAGAGCGTGTCGCTCGCCTTGTCCGTTGTGACCAGCACTTCGATGTTGAAACGTTCGTACAGCGCCCGCGGGCGGAACTCGCTCGCGTGCAATTTCTCGGCGATCTCGTCGTAGATCCGAAGCGCGCTGTCACCATTCAGCTCGCGGTCGACGCCGAAGACCTCGACCAGCTCGTGGTCGAGCCACGCGCCGGAAGGCGTGCCACGAAACAGGTAGGCATGCTCGGCAAACCGCTGCCAGATCTTTCGCGGGTCCTGCTCAACCGCGGTACCGTCTTGTGTTGGCACGCCGAGGGCCTCGAGTGGAACGCCGCGCGAATGCAGCATCCGGAAGACGTAATGATCCGGTATGATGAGCAGTGCGGTCGGCTCGGGGAACGGTTCGTTCTCCGCGAGCAGGCGCGGGTCGACGTGACCGTGCGGGCACACGAGCGGCAGCCCACGGATTTCCTCGTAGATGGCCCGGGCGGCGCGACGGACCGTCGGCTCGGGATCGAAGAAACGGTCATCGTGGAGGCCGCTCCGTTCGCTGGCGCGAGGAATCGTCAACGGCATGTCGGGAATCGGAATGGTGCCGGGAAGAGAGGGGAACCCGGGCGGCAGACCGACTGCCTGACGGCGCGCGCCCGGACCTGAATGGCGAGCGCGCTCGATGGCGCCTCAAATGCGCTCCCGCGCGTCGTCATCAGACGGTGGGCGCCCAGCCGGGAGCGTATTCCCTGCTCCAGAGCTGCTGCGCATCCGCATCGCGGAGAATATGTCCATCACTCGGATCGATGCGCAGGTCGTGGCCGGTGCGATACGCGATGTTGCCAAGATGGCACAGCAGGCTGCTCTTGCGTCCATCCTCGATGGGCGCATTGAGCCTGACTCCCGTGCGAACGGCCGCAATGAAATTCGCGATGTGGAGATCTGTCAGCCGGTCCTGCGCGCGCGTGTCGAGTCCGTCACCCCGCTCGTCGCCCTTGTTCTCCCTTACGAGCTTGTTCTTCGTGTCGAAGTGCGTGTAGCCGTTGCGGTCGATCACGATGGTGCCCTCGGTTCCATGGATGCTCGCGCCGCGCCCGCTGCGCTCCGCCGCGAAGCCGTTGCAGCTCTGACCGTTCCACACGATCGCCCGCTCACCTTCGAACTCGAACCCGACCGTCTGGGTGTCGGGAAATTCCCAATCGTCCTTGAAGTGATAGCGGCCGCCGGTGAAGGTCACTCGCGTGGGGTAGTCCACGCCGAGTGCCCAGCGGCAGACGTCGATCTCGTGCGTGCCGTTGTTGCACACTTCGCCCGTGCCCCAGCGCCTGAACCAGTGCCAGTTATAGTGGATGACGTTGTCGCGATACGGTGTGCGCGGCGCGGGTCCCTGCCACAACTCGTAGTCGAGCCCCGCTGGCACGGGCGCCGCCGTGCCGCGCCCGATCGAGGCGCGCGCGTTGGCGTACCAGGCGCGCGCGTAATACGCGCGGCCGATGGCCCCTTCGCGGATGGCGGCCATGGCCTCGATGGAGCGCGGGCCGGAGCGCTGCTGGTTTCCCATCTGCACCACCTTGCCGTACTTCTGCTGCGCCGCGACCAGCAACTCTCCCTCGCGCGGGTTGTGGCCGGACGGCTTCTCCACGTACACGTGCTTACCAGCCTTGAGCGCCATGATGGCGGCCGGCGTATGCCAGTGGTCCGGCGTAGCGATCGAAATCGCGTCCACCGCCTTGTCGTCGAGCACGCGACGGAAGTCCTTCACGCCTTTCGGCGCACGCCGCTGGAACTTCGAGGTGGTCGCGATCCCCTTCGCCATCGCCGCATCGTCCACATCACAGATGTACGCGACCTCCGAGTTGGCGGCGCTGGCGAATCCCTGCGCATGCACGAGGCCTCGCCCGTTTGTTCCCACGACGGCCACGACGAGCTTCTCGTTCGGTGATGACGCCGCGCCCCACGCCGGCGATGCGCGGCTCGCGATCCAGGTACCGACGCCGGCGGCGGACGCGGTCTTCAGAAAGGTGCGGCGATCGAACTCGGTCGGCACGGTCGGATGCCTCGGTGAAGTGGGTTACGCGTGAACGATGCGATCAATCAGCGCGACAGTTTGCGGATCTTCAGATTGCGAAAGGACACATCCTCGCCGTGGTCCTGCAGCACGATGTGTCCGCTGCGGCGCTCGGCGAACCAGCGAATCGGGGCATACTTGCTCGCGGCGAGTGCGGTTCGCATGGCCGACGAGCCAAGGTCGTATTCCACCACCTTCCGGCCATTGAGCCAGTGCTCGCCGTGTCTGCCGTCGAAGATGATGACCGAGCGATTCCATTCGCCAATCGGATTGATCGGCTTGTTATCGGGCGGCGCGATGAGGTCGTAGAGCGCGCCGGTACGGTGGGTGGGGAGCTTGCCATCAGCGTGGCGATCGTCGTCGAGCATCTGGTACTCGAACCCCTTCGCCGCGTGCGGTGGTGCCATCGCCGTGGAGAGCTGCTCGGAGACATTGTACTTGACGCCACTGTTGCCGCCGGCGGACATCCTCCACTCCCACGACAGCTCGAAATCGCGATAGGTGGCCTCCGTCATCAGATCCCCTCCTTCGCGCGGCTGGCCGTCCGCCTGCACGGGGATCCTGCCACTCGCGATCTTCCTGATCGATCCGTCCTCGATCGTCCAGTGCTCGGCCGGGACTGTCGGGTAGCCCAGGCCGCGCCACCCGGCGAACGACCGGCCATCGAACAGCAGGCGCCATCCCGCTTCGCGCTCGGCAGTGGTGAGCTGGTTCATGCTTCCCCGGTCGGATGGGGTGTCTGCCGCGGGGGACGTGGACGAATGCACGCTCGCGCAGGCTGCGAGCATGCCGAATGACATGAGCGTGACGAGTGTGACGGGCACGCACCATGGCGAGACGGTGCGGAGAGCGCGGGAACGTCGGGAGTGCTCCATCATGTCGGCCAGAGTCGGGGAGGGTGTGGTGACGCCGGGAGTGGCTGGGCGAGCGGCCGGCGCGCGCCCACGTCAGCGCGCGCGGAGGAGCTGCGCAAGATGGTCATGACTCGACCGGATGCTCGCCGACGGATCAGCCGGCTGATCGTGCTCGACGAAAGCATACCGCAGCCCCGCTCTGCGCGCGGCGGCGAACACGCCGCGGAAGTCGATCACGCCGTTCCCGACATCCACCATCGCGCGCTCCGGCGAGGCAGTGCCGTCCTTGACATGCAGCAGCGCGAATCGCCCGGGATGCTGCTCGAAGTAGCGGACGGGATCGTAGCCGGCCTTGTACGCCCAGTACGCGTCCAGCTCGAACGAGACGAGTGCCGCATCGGTCCGCGAGAGGAGCGTGTCGTACGCCGGCGCGGCGCCCCCGAAGTTCTCGAACTCGAAGCTGTGATTGTGGTATGCGAAACGCAGTCCCGCGGCTCGCGCCCTCTCTCCGATGCGATTGAAGCGATCCGCCAGTTCGCCGTACGCGGACAGCGACCCACGCAGTGCACCCGGGAGCGACGGCACGACGACGAACTCCTGGCCGAGGGCGGTGGCCGTGCTGAATGCCGCACCGCTCTCGACCTGCTCGAGCGGGTAGTGCCCGGACGAGGAGCGCAGGCCATGGCGCGCGAACAGGGCGCGGAGTGCGGCCGGCGGCCGGTCGTACAGGCCGGCGGTCTCCACCACCGAATATCCCGCCGCTGCGACGAGCGCGAGCGTGCGCTCCACGTCCTGCTGCATGAGCGTGCGCACTGTATAGAGCTGAAGCCCTACCGCGCCGAGCGGAAAGGACTTCCCTCGTGCACCCTCCGTCGAACCCGCGGCGCGCGCGCACGCGCCGGCGCCCAGCGCCGCGGCAAGTCCCGCCGTCCCGCTCCGCCACAGAAATTCCCGACGCTTCATCAGAGGTTCCTCGCGTTGAGTTCGCGCACCGCATGGTCGGCAGCCCGCGCCGTGAGCGCCATGTAGGTGATCGATGGGTTCACGCAGGCCGTGCTCGCCATGCACGAGCCATCGGTGACGAACAGATTCGGCACGTCGTGCGCCTGGTTCCAACCGTTGAGCGCCGACGAGGCGGGATCACGGCCCATCCGCGCCGTGCCCATCTCATGGATCGCCAGTCCCGGCTCAGCGCCGAGCGAGCCATCCTTGTGATTGTCGTACGCGCGGATCTCCTTGCACCCCGCCGCCTCGAGCATCTCGGCGGCGGACTGCATCATGTCCTTGCGCATCGCGAACTCGTTGGGCCCCCAGCTACAGTCGATGCGCGGGATCGGAATGCCGTACTCGTCGGTCTGGTCGGACAGCGTGACGACGTTGTCGTGCCGGGGCAGCGTTTCCGCGAAGCCTCCGAGGCTCATGTTCCAGCGTCCGGCGTCGTGCAGCCGGCGCTTCAATTCGACGCCGAATCCCGCAGCGGATCCACCGCGTCCCCATCCTTCACGGCCTGCACCGCCCTGATAGCCGAAGCCACGGACGTAGTCGGCGCGAGCCGACGCGGCGTCACCGAGATTGCGGAAGCGTGGCACATAGATGCCGTTCGGACGGTTGCCCTGATAGTAGCGGTCCTCGAGACCCTCGAGCCGTCCTGACGCGCCAGTCTGGAAATGGTGATCCATGAGGTAGTGACCCACCACGCCGCTGGAGTTCGCCAGCCCATCCGGAAAGCTGGACGAGCGCGAGTTGAGCAGGATGCGCGTGCTGCCGAGCGTAGAGGCGCACAGGAACACGATGCGTGCGCGGTACTCGCGCATGGCGTTGGTGCGTGTATCCACCACCCGCACCGCCGAGACACGCCGGCGCTTCTCATCGAACACGAGGGAGTGGACGATCGTGTCCGGCAGCACGGTGAGTCGCCCGGTAGCCTGTGCGTACGGCAGTGTCGACGATTGCGTGGAGAAATACGAGCCAGTCGAGCAACCGCGTTCGCACGGTCCGCAGTAGTGACACGCGGCGCGTCCCTTGTGATTGCGTGTGAGGATGGCCACTCGGCCGATCGTCATCCGCCGACCCGGGAAGGCGCGCTCGATGCCAGCCTTCACATGCTTTTCGCCGGCGTTCATCTCCATCGGAGGGAGAAACTCTCCGTCGGGGAGCTGCGGCAGTCCAAGTGTCTCGCCACTCACTCCGATGTGCCGCTCCACATAGCGATACCATGGTGCGATGTCCTTGTAGCGGATCGGCCAGTCCACACCGTGTCCGTCGCGAAGGTTCGCCTCGAAGTCGAGATCGCTCCAGCGGTAGACCTGCCGGCCCCAGGTCAGCGATTTGCCGCCCACCTGATTGCCCTGGATCCAGGTAAAGGGCTTCACCTCTTCGTAAGGTTGCTCGCGATCGTTGACGAAGAAGTGCTTGGTCGACTCACGGAACTGACCGGTGCGCGCCTGCACCTGAAACTCTTCAGCACCCTGCTTGTCGCGCGCGAGCCGTGCGTTGCGCAGGGGCAGCTCCCAATTCGCCTTGTGCTCAGTGACGTAGTCCCGCTGGTGGACCACGTTGCGACCGCGCTCGATCATCAGCGTGCGCAGTCCCTTCTCCGTCAGCTCCTTGGCCGCCCAGCCGCCGGAGATGCCGCTGCCGACGACGATGGCGTCGTACTCGCGCGGGAGGTCGCTCATGTCTTGCTCCGGTAGCACGTCGTCATGCCCATGCCCGTCCGACCGCCCGATAGGGCAGATCGCCACGAAACGCGCCCATCGGGCTGACGTGCAGCTCCTGCGTTGCTCCGGGAGCCGACGTGTAGTAGCCGAGGAGCGTGAGCTCCTTCATGCGCCGGAAGAACCACCCCGATCGAAGTTCCCGGCGCACCTCCTCCGGCATCCCATCAACCGCGGCGGCTGGCGGCTGGACCGAGCCGGTTATCGTGCTCCCCGCCCGTGCCAGCGAATCGCGCATCTTCTGCAGCTCGGCGACCTGCGGCTCCGCGTTCGCGGGCATTTGCCGTGGCAGATAGGCTTCCGCGTCGAGCGCGGTGAGCAGCGCCACCTGCTGGCGATCGGTGCAGCGAAGGAAGGGCGCACCACAGTCGCGCATGGCGCGAATGTTGGTCGCACGGAGACCAGCGAGA
>JBDSSY010000036.1:0-2898 GCA_039928585.1 Gemmatimonadaceae bacterium
GCCGGAGCTGGCGGCTCACGCCACGAAGGTCGGAGCGCTGCTCACTCACCCGATTGAACAGGGTGCTCACGCGCGCATCGCGTGATGCAACGGCGCCCGAGGCGGGCACGATGCTGCCCGGCTGCACATAGACGGGCCGGCCGTCCTCATCGGGCTGGAAGAAGCGCGGACTGGCCGAAAAGTTCAGGTCGACGAAGCTGCTGATGGCCAGGTTGCTCGAGTACGTGCCCTCCACCGTCGCACTGAACCGGTTGCCGAGGATCGGCCCATTCCACTGGAGATTCCCGCGCACGCTCCTCGGTGCCGAGTAATCCCGCGCGAACATCGTCACATTCGGCGCGCTGTTCGCGAAGGCACCGCCTGTGGATCCATCGGCACACGCGGACGGAATGGCGTTCGGATCCTGCATGTACGCGTTCCAATCGGGGATCGGCGCGGCGCTCCCGACACAGGTGAGTTGCTGGATGGCGCCCGGCAGGCCGGTATTGTCGATCGCTGATCCCAGCAGCGATGCCTGCGACACGTTCTGGAATACGCCGACCCCACCACGCACGACGGCGCGCGGGATGCGCGCAGCACCCTCGAACGCGGCAATCTGCGTCGCCGCTCCGTAGGTCCAGGAGAACCCGACGCGCGGGCTCGCGTAGACGCGATTCGGCGTCTCGTCGTTGCGACGCCCGAACGTGGACTCGACGTCGGGGTTCAGCAGCGGCGACGTGGAGAACCGGTTCGCATCCAGACGCATGCCGTACTGGATCTGGAGATTGGGCGTGCGCTTCCAGGAGTCACCGAGCGAGACGGCACCGAAGGTCTGGCTGGCACTCTGTACCCGCGGCGACAGCGCACGCGTGTACGAGGCCGGCCTGTTGGCGGCGACATCGGCCAGGGAGTTGAAGTAGAACGTTCCCAGCGCGTTGGTCGTCTGATCGCGCTCGTACGCATCCTGCCTGATCTCGCTCGTGAACTTGATGCGATGCTTGTTGCTCCTGCTGAACCAGGAAAGTTGGTTCCCCGCGTTCAGGCCGAGGTTGCGCCCACTCGTGCCGATGAACGGATTGCCGCCGAAGCTCACCTGCCCCACGCTGCTCGTGCCGTCAGGAAAGCTGGAGTTCACGAGCACGCTGGCATTCGGAATGTTCGTGTACGGCGATCCGTACTGCCGGTTGCCGTTGAATCCGATGCTGCTCTCGCTAAGCAGCGACTTCACGTAGGCGGTGTGCGTCCCGGTGACGCCGCTGTTCCAGTTGGTGCGGTCGCCGCTGTGCGCGGGAAACTCGCTCGTCAGCGGACCCGCTGGCGTCTGCCGCGACCAGAAGCCGTTGAACACGACGTTGAACGTCTGCCCCGAGCTCGAACCAGGCGGCGTGAAATCCAGGCTCCCGAACATCGACCCGTTGTCGCTCAGGCGGTTGCTCGGCGCCACGCCATTGACGAGCGTCGGCACCTTCGCCGCGTCCAGCAGGTCGATGAGCCGCGCCACGGAATCGGCGGAGATACCGGCCGACTGCAGTCCGAGCGGGCTGGTGTTGAGAAGTGAATAGAGATCGTTCGATCGCCGGCCGAGTTGGTATGACACATTGTAGAACGCCTTGTCCATCACGAGCGGGCCGCCGAGCGAGCCGCCGAGCGAGACGTTGGTGTATTGCTGACCGAGGGCGCGCGCCGTCGGGTCGGTCCACTGAAGCTGCGGCGCGTCGAAGTTCAGCGAGTTGCTGCGCCGGATGAAGTTCGAGCCCGCACCGGTGCGGATGTTGAACTGCGCACCGCTGAACCCGCCGCGACTCACGTCGTACGGTGTGGTCACCACCGACGTCGATACGTTCGCCTCGCGCGGAATGGTGGAACTGCCGAACGGATTGCCGTTGAGCGTGGTGCTGTTCTGGTCGGCGGACAGGCCCAGCACCGAGAAGCCCGCCGGGTCGCCGTCAGCACCGGTGACCGGAGTGACGCCCGGAATCGTCGCGGCGATGGCGTTGAGGTCGCCCTGCTGGTTCGCGGCGACGGCGGCGTTGGTGGCGGCCTGCTCGGTGCCGCTGATGTCTGGCGCCGTTCTGCCATCCGTGCGCGCGACGCGATTGCGCTCGGCCGCCACTCGCACGGTATCCAGCATGGGAGCGGCACGCTGCAGCTTCGCGTCGGCAACCAGGATTTCCTGATCCGCCGTCCGCTTGATCTCGAACCGCCTCGGCACGAACCCGATGGACGTGAAGGTGATGAAGTAGTCGCCCTCACCACCGGGAAAGGTGATGGTGAAGCGTCCGCCCCGATCCGTGCGCGCAAATCGGTTCACGCCGCCGCTCACCGAGGTCGCGGTGACGTTGGCATTCTCGATCGGGACATCGTCGGGGCCGGTCACCTGGCCGCGGATGACGTCAACGCCCTGGGCGCTCGCCGCCCGCGACGACGTGAGCAACACCAGGAGCGCCAGCAGGAGCGCAGATCGAATGCGACGGATCACGGTCGTTCGGGTTTCGGAGGGGTGGCCGGCGCTGACGGGGAGTTGGACACCCCGGGGACGAACAAGGGTTTCGGGCCGCCGGAAGGACTACGCGTTCCCGCGGCAAGATGTTTGTCTATCCGCCGATTGCCGAGCGACGGTACCTCGAGTTCATTACTGCCCCCGTCGCAATACTTTCCCCGGTCGAACGTCCTGGTACCGTCCATTCAGGACGGCGGGCACGCCATTGACGATCACCGCATCGATGCCCGTCGCGTACTGATGTGGCGCGTCGAACGTTGCGCGGTCGGCGATGGTCGAGGCCGAGAACACTACCACGTCCGCCGCCGCCCCGTCTCGAAGCACGCCGCGATTCCTCAGTCCCAGGCGCGCGGCGGGCATGCCGCTCATCTTGTGCACGGCCTGTTCGAGCGTCAGCACCCGCTCGCTGCGCACATAGT
>JBDSSY010000037.1:0-6782 GCA_039928585.1 Gemmatimonadaceae bacterium
TGCGAAATTCAATTGGAGGGCCAATGCGCAAGCCGCGTCCGGCTACGTATAACCCAGTGCAAGCGCTCCACCTCATCGCGAACGATCGGAACGGCTCGCCGCTGAGCTGTCCGTCCTGCTCTGGCCAGATCGAACGAACGCCCGACGATTTTCCGCCACCTCCGCGGTCGCACGTCACACTGCAATGTCGGGCATGCGGACGTCTGGCTCGATACATCGCCGGCGCTGCGTAGGGCTGGCGACAGCCCGCAGCTCACTGGCTGTCGTGGGCCTGATGGGAATGCGTGACAGATCGTGCAAAACGGGGCCAGGTTCGGCCCCGTTTCGCGTCTGGATCATCGAGCGAGGCGCTGCGTACCCTGGTGTGCACAAAACTTGCCCGATTGGAGGGCACGTTCCGCTCCGAGCGCCGCGATGTGGCGCGACGGGGCATCACACGGATCGCGTTGAACGAGCCAGCGACCTTCGCACGGCCGCGTGCTCGAGGCTCGATCAGGCTCTGTTCTGGTACGAGGTACGATTCATGGCTCGCATCAACGGCACGGTGAAGTGGTTCAACGACGCGAAGGGCTTCGGCTTCATCTCGCGGGAGGGTGGTCCGGACGTGTTCGTGCACTTCAGCGCAGTACAGGGCGACGGTTTCAAGTCGCTTGCTGAGGGAGACAAGGTCGAGTTCGAGATCGTCCAGGGCCAGAAGGGCCCGCAGGCGGCCGACGTGACCAAGAGCGCCTGATATCATCACTACCTCGCGCGCCCCGGAGCACAGGCTCCGGGGCGCGCGGCGTCTGCGAGCGGTCCACTGCGGGCATTCGTCTTGCGCCCTTCCAGAGTGTGCCGACCTCGAGATCCCGAGTTCCCGAGCCGATGTACGCTACGCTGGGCCACCAGCCGCCGACCGGCACCGGCTGGACGTTCGAGCCCAAGTATGACGGCATGCGGGTGATCGCCGAGGTCAGTTCGCGAACGGTGCGGCTGGTCACGAGGAACGGACGGGACAAGAGCACGCAGTTTCCCGAGTTGGTCCTGGCGCTGCGCGCGCTGGCGTGGCGGGCCGGCCGCACGCTGCTCCTCGATAGTGAAGTGGTCGCGTGCAAGCGGCGCCGTACGCGCCGCGCGGCAGCCACATCGGCCGGAGCGACAGCGCCGGAGGCAAGCGAGTTTCAGCAACTCCAGGCCCGCATGCACCTCACGGACGCGGATGCGATCGTGCGACTTGCGATCGCGGCACCGACGTCGCTCGTCATGTTCGACATGCTGCGCGACGGACGGTCGTCCCTCGTCGCGAAGCCGTGGAGCGAGCGACGCGCGCGGCTTGACGCACTGTTCGAGGATGTCGGCGATCCGGAGGACGCGACGCTGCTGCTGAGCGACACGTCGCCTCGCGGATCCACGATGCTGGCGCGCGCGCGCCGAGCGGGTTGGGAAGGGATCATTGCGAAGCGCACTGACGCGCCATATCGGCCGGGCGTTCGTACCGATGCATGGCTCAAGCTCAAGCTGCTCTACCGCGCGGAGTTCGTGGTGGGCGGATTCACCGAGCCACGCAACTCTCGCCAGCACATCGGTGCGCTGCTCCTCGGCGCGTTCGACACGCAGGGCGCATTCGTGTACGTGGGACATACCGGCGGCGGCTTCACTCGCGACGGACTCGCCGCGATGTCCGCCCTGCTGGCGAAACGTGCGCGGCGCACGGCGCCGTTCGCCGTGGCGCCTCGCACGAACGAGCGAGCGCACTGGGTCACTCCGTCGGTCGTGGTGGAAGTGAAGTTCGCGGAGTGGACGAAGGATCGCCTGCTACGCCAGCCGATTTTCCTCGGCGTGCGCGACGACAAGCGGGCCCGCGACGTGACGATCGAGGGAGTGAGCCTGCAGCGATGGAGCACCGGAGAGCTGTCGAATGACGCCGCGTAACTCGATGACGCCGGCGGCAATCGAATCGCAGTTGGCAGCGATCGAACGGGGGCCGGGCGAGGGCACGCTCGACCTGGGACGCGGCGCCGGCCTGCATGTGTCCAGCCTCGGCAAGGTCTACTTCCCAAAGGCGAAGCTGACGAAGGGCGCCCTGATGCGGTACTACGCCCGCGTGTCTCCCGTGCTGCTGCCGCATCTGGCCGGTCGGCCGCTCGTGCTCAAGCGGTATCCCGACGGCGTGGGCGGGCCGATGTTCTTCCAGCAGGATGCCGGCGCGCACGTGCCTGACGTCGTGCAGACCGAGATGCTGCAGACGGAAGACAAGGGAACGCGCCGTCGCATCATCGGGGGCGACCTCGCGACACTGCTCTACACCGTGCAGCTCGGCGCCATTGAGGTGCATCCATGGCTGTCGCGTGTCGCGGACATCGACTCCGCGGACCGTTGCCTGATCGATCTCGATCCGGGGGCAGACGTACCGTTCTCGGCCGTGGTCGGTCTGGCGCGCGACGTGCTGCGAATTACGGAGGAGTGTGGTCTCGCGGCGGCGGTGAAGACATCTGGTTCACGTGGTGTCCATCTCGTCATCGCGTTGCCCAAGCGCACGTCGTACGAGACGTCGGCCCGGCTCGCGATGCAGATCGCGCAGGTCGTCGTCGCGGCACGACCGGAAGTTGCGACGGTGGAGCGCTCGATCAAGGCGCGACCCGTGGGCACGATCTACGTTGACGCGTTGCAGAACGCGCGGGGCAAGAGCGCGGCAAGTGCGTACAGCGTGCGGGCGAAGGAGGAGGCGACGGTCTCGGCGCCGATCGCGGCGCGCGAACTCACGGGACGTCTGCGCATGGGAGCGTTCACGGTAAAGACGATGTCTCGACGGGTGGCGGCTGTGGGTGACCCGTTCGGCGAGGTGCTGACCGATCACCCCGCGACGACGCGGGTTCTCTCTCGCGCACTGGTAGTGCTGGACACGGCGTTGTCGGCGGCGACGCCGCGGCGTACGCGAACACGCAGTTGAACCGGAGGTGCGGATGCTCGACCGACAAGAGTACGACGTGGGTAGAGGCGGCACGTGGAATGCCGGGCAGTCGCTTTATTCGCGTCCGATGCCGGGGGGTGGGTACGTTCGAGTCGATGTCGTCGCGAGTAATCGAGGTGATGCCGCACGGGCGCGTCGCCTGGGTCGAGTCGTGATCGAGCCTCGCGACGCGGCGCGTCGTCGCGACGGTTCGGCACTGCTCGTGGTCGAGGAGATCGAGGGGGACGACGAGCAAGCAGTCGTCGCGGAGTGTTTTCGGATCGCGCGCGACAACGCGGCGATCGCGCGGCGGGTGCTACGCCGCCGTCTGCAGGCGGGACGCTTCGACTAGTCGGTCAGCCGCCGGCCGCGCGGAGCGGGATCTCGATCTGGCGGCTCTCGCTCCGCGATGAATCCGCGGTGCCAGCGCCGGCGGAGGGACGCGCGCCGAGCAGGTGCAGCGTCTGATGGTAGAAGTGGAGCGTGTGCACGGGAGCGCGAAAGCTCTCGGGGCCCGCGCGCGCGATGGCGTAGCCTTCCTCGCGCACGCGTCGCGGGAGCGCCCTTGCCAACGGGTGGCGAAGGAGCCGTCGTATCTCCGTTCCATTGCGCGCGAGCAACGCCGCGCAGAGGCCGTCCAGATAGTCGAGCATGGTCGCCCCGTGATTGTACGTAAAGAACATATTGCGACTAATGTGCCATGCGCAAGAGCGCGCCAGGGCGCGCACCCTCAGGGGCGACTCGCTATTCCGTGAAGAGGTCGAATCGCACGCCGCGCCGGGCCCCGCGCCGCTTCCGCGGCGCAAAGCGGAACAGCTGTGCGGGGCGCCCCCGGCCCTCGCTGTGCCATTCGTCGGTGGGCTCGACGAGATAGCTGGCCTGTAGCGCGCGCCGAAAGCTCGCCTTGTGGAGCGGGCGGCCGAGGAGCAGCTCATACACGCCCTGGAGATCGCTGAGCGTGAAGGTGGAGGGGAGGAGCCGGAAGGCGAGCGGGGACTGGTCGACGCGCTGCCGGGCGACGGCCGCAGCGCGCTCGACGATTGTCCGATGGCGTGGCGCCAGGGTGGGGAGCGCGGTGAGGGGGAACCACTCGGTCTCGGGCGTGGGAGTGTCGTCACGCGCCGGCACCAACGCGACGATACCGACGGAAACATCCGCGTCACCCGGATGGCGCTTGCCATCGCTGAATGCGCCCACCTGCTCGAAGAATGCCGGTGCGGACCCCAGGACCGATTCCGCGATGCGAGATGCCGCGTCCTCGAGTCCTTCGTCAGGCCGGGGGGCGTCCCACGGCAAGGTCCATCGCTCGCGCGCGCCGGCCGGCGCGCGAACGAGCAACGCGGCCAGCGCGTCGTCACGAGGCGACAAGACCACGACGTCGACGGCGAGCGTCGTCCGGCGAACGGCTGACTTCATCGGAAGAGAATGGCGCTCGCGCATGTCGCGCGAATTAGTAACAAAAAGTCACTAATGTCAAGGGCGCCTGCATTGCCGGGAGCCGGAATAGTAACACTATGTTTCAAATGGCTCGCGACGGCGTAGACGATGATATACTAGCTTCTCGTGGCCGAGTCAACGGACGATGTGGCAGTCCGCGACATCGCATCCCCGTTGCACTGTGTCACGCAACGCGCGGGCGCCGTGGCAAGAAGACGGCCGGCACGTCATCGACGTCGCGAGCGACGTGCCGGCCGTCGTTGGAATCGTCGACGGCGTTTGCGCTTACGGCGCTGACGTGGCCGGCTGTGGCGTGGTGAGGACGTCGCGCCGCAGTCCCGCACCGTATCCCGCGACTGACGGAATGGTGATCGGGAGCTGGCCGGAGATGGGCGCGAGGCCGAGGAGCGCGCGCGCCGTGGCGCGCTGCGACACCGGCATGCTGCCCCACGCGATAATATATGCGGATGTCGCCGGGAGTTCCGTCGCGATGTAGGGGTTGGAGAAGGTGGCGAGGATCACCTTGGTTCCGCTTCGGTGCAGTCCGTCGATCAGGGCCGCCATTCCGTCAGGTGCCGCGAGGCGGGCAGTGGAGGAACTTGCACCGAAGTATGACGAAACGATGACGACGTCCGCTCCTTGCGCCGCGCGGAGGGCGTTCTCGACGGACGCGGGAAAGAGGGCCGGTTGCGGGCTCGCGACGTATGTGCCGCCCGTGACTGCCGCACCAGCGCCAGCGCCGGATGCGGCACCGTACAACGACTCGGGAGACAGGGTGAGGGTCCGCAGCGCCGGGAACGCTCGAGCCAGCTCGCCATTGAAGGCGGATCCGGCGCCGAGATCCACCTTGGGCGCGATGGTGATACTGACGACGCGCGCCGTGCGCGGCAGGCGGCCGAGGGGCACGAGGGCGAATGAATCACGGACGAGGGTGATCGCGCGCTCGGCCGATGTGCGGGCCGCGCTCTGATTGGCACTGTCACCGACGATGGCGCGCATCGCCTGGACGTCCACGAACCGCTGGCGATCGAGGCTCATCTCGTGTTTGGCGGCGAGGAGCTTCCGAACCGACGCGTCGATGCGTGATTCCGAGAAGGCTCCGGTGCGCACGCCATCCACGACCGCATCGATGGCGCCGACATTGTCGGTGGGCATCAGCAGGACGTCAGCGCCCGCGAGCACGGCACGCTGCGTCACCTCGGCCATGGTCATCTTGCCGAGCACGCCGTTCATGTCCAGCGCGTCCGTGATGACCAGTCCCTGAAACCCCAGTTGGCCGCGCAGCAGGTCGGTCATGATGCGCGGATTGAGCGTCGCGGGAAGCGACGAGGTGTCGAGCGCCGGGAGAACCCCGTGGAACGTCATGACGCCTCGAACGCCGGCGTTCACCGCGGCACGGAACGGCACGAGTTCGACGCTGTCGATCCGGGCGCGTGGCGCATCGACGCGAGAGAGCTCGAGATGCGAGTTCTGCTCGGTGTCCCCATGACCGGGAAAGTGCTTGGCCGTGGCGAGCATGCCGTTTTCCTGGATGCCGCGGACGAGGGCGGCGCCGAGTCGCGCCACGAGCTGTGGGTTCTCGCCGAACGAACGAAGCGAGATGACGGGATTCTTCGGGTTGTTGTTGACGTCGACCACCGGTGCGAACGCCATGTGGATTCCGATGGCGCGTCCTTCCACGGCGGTGGCCCGACCCATGGCGTACGCCAGCGCGCTGTCACGCGTGGCGCCGATGCCCATCGCGTACGGAAAGCTGGTAGCGCCGCCGAGGTCGATGGCGTTGGGAAGGAAGTAACCCCCGCGCGCCCGAAAGGCGGCGCCGGTCTCGAGGTCGGCGCCGACGAGGAGTGGCAGCCTGCTCGACCGCTGCAGGGCATTGAGCTTGGAGGCGATCTCGGTGGGAGATCCCACGGAAATGATCAGGCCACCGAGGTGTTGATCGCGAATGAGTCCCTGGATGCGCCGGAAATTCGCGTCGTCATCGGGGGTGTAGTCGCCAAGGACCCATGGCCACACCATTTGGGCGGCCTTGTCGCGGAGCGAAAGCGTGGCGAGCACGGAGTCGGCCCACCGGACATCGCCGGCTCGGTCGGTTCGCATGGCCGGTGCGGCGCCGGTGCTGGACACGATCGTCGTCCCGCTCGTGGGCACCGGTGCAGAACCCAGCGAGCCGCCGGCCGCACAGCCGATCATGGTACTACTCAACGCCGCAGCGCCAAGCAGGGTGCCGCGCAACGTGCGTCCGACCGGTCGTTTCACCATGCGATCGTTCCCTGTTTCGTGGTGTCCACATCTTCCTCGCCTCCCTTCTTGAACAGGAAGGCCTCCATGTTCTTGGTAAGGAAGCTTCGTGCCTGCGGGTCCATCACGTTGAGCCCGTAGTGATTGATGAGCATGGTCTGCTGCTTGAGCCACA
>JBDSSY010000038.1:0-20423 GCA_039928585.1 Gemmatimonadaceae bacterium
GGCATGCGGCAGCGCGGACGCGCGAACCGAGAGTCGTGCGACATTCATCGTCCCGCCGGCCGCGACTCGATCGTAGCGGCCCGCGTCGAGGTCCGACAGACGGGCACGCATCGCGATGTCAGCGGACACCACGCCTGCGAGCTCGCTCACGCCATGGAGTTTCACCGTGCGTGCGACGTCGGCCAGGTTCAGTGCGCCGACGAGGCGCAGATCCACGTGCGGATCGCTCACCGGCGTGCGCATCGTGAATCGCGCGTCGAGCGGCCGTCCGCCGATCACCGCGTGCAGACGCTTCAGGTCCACAACCGTGCTGTCCACGTGTCCGCCCGGATTGTCGATCGCGAGATCGAGGAAGATGTCTCGCGCCGGGAGCGGGAGCCGAGGGTCGCGAAAGGCGCCGTTGGCGACGCGCGCCCGCAGCGCCAGCGCCGGAAAGGCGCTGGGGCCGTACGCCCCGCGCACGCGACCCGACGTGGACATGGTGCCCGCCGTCTGGAGCCGGTCGAAGTCTCGCGCGTAGACGGCGGGAACCAGGGAGAGAAGATCGCGGAACGCCGTGCTCGGAGTCGCGAACGTGAGGTCCAGCGCGACGTTCGGATCGCCCATCGTCACGGAGCCCGCGAACGCCAGCACGAGATCGTTCAGGCGAATCGAGTCGTTGGCGAAGGTGAATCGCCGCGCGCGCAGGTCGGCGTTCACGTCAGCGTTCAACTCGACGCGCACGCGGCTCAGGTACGGCACGCCGGCAAAGCGGAACGACACGGTGTCGATGCGCGTCCGCGTGGCCAGCATTACTCGGTCGCGCGCGAAGTCGCCGCGCAATGACTCGTGGAGCCCTGTCAGTGACGCGGAGACGTGCGACCGTTCGTCCTCGAGCGTGACGCGGCCATCGGTGATGCGGAAGTCGCGCAGGGTGACCGCGACCGATCGCGCGGTGTCGCGCGCGTCGCCTGCCGTGGCGCGCGCGATGTGCCAGTTCGCTCGTCCGTCAGCCAGCACGCGCAGCTTGGCGGCCGGCTCGGTGAGGACCACCTCGCGCACGACGATGCGGCGGCCGGACTTGAGGTGGCCGATCACGCTGCCGATGTCGAGCACCAGACGCGCCTGGCGCATCGACACCAGCGTGTCACGCTGGAACGGTCCGGCTCCGACGACGGAGAACCGCGCCAGAGTCAGGGTCGCGTTCGGAAAGTCGCGCAGGACGCTCAGGCTTGCCCGATTCCAGTCGACTCGTGCGTTCACCGACGAGTTGACCTCCATCTTCAGGCGCGTGGCGATGCGATCGCGGAAGACGAAGGGGATGGCGAGCAGCGCGACGAGCACGGCGGCCACGAGCGCGCTGAGCCCGAAGGCGAGGTTCCGGTGAAATCGCATGAAATGGAGACAGGATGTCGAAGTGGACGCGACGGTGGTCGGCTGATCAGGACGATCCTGGCGCGTGCTTCGTATCCGAAGTCAGCAGTTCGGTACCGCGGGCCCCAGCGGGGAGGTTCGTCTTGTGACGGTCCGGCGCGCGACCTAGATTTCGATCGCTGGCGGTGACCAGCGCTCGCGGGCGTAATTCAGTTGGTAGAATGCCAGCTTCCCAAGCTGGACGTCGCCGGTTCGAGTCCGGTCGCCCGCTCTTTTAATAGCGTCCATGTCGACCTTGAGGCCGACGCCCAGCGCAGTCGTGGGGTCGACCGCCTGCTGCACCACGCGCTCGAGGTGCAGCGTGTCGGTCCAGAACTGTTCGTCGGCGAAGGTATCGAACCGGAAGATCTGCTGGCCGTTCGCCATCCCTTCCGGTGACGGGGCGGGAGGCATTCCACCGCTGCACGGCACGAACGCGCCGAGGCAGAGTGCACCCAGAACGCAGGAGCGCAGTTGGGCGACAGCGTGCTTTGCGGGACCAGGTGACTGTGACTAGCTCCTCCGAAGTGAGACGTCGGTATCACCCACAGCTCAACGCTATGCGACCACACCCCGTGCACTGAACGTCGCCGAAGACTGCGCGATGATGCACATCGCATGCGCTGAGCGGCATCCCGCCCGCGACTACGAGCGGGGTGCTCTCAGAGAGTGACGCGAGCGACGCGGATGACCCGGGTGAAGGTCAGCGATCCTCGTCCGCTTGGCCAGCCTTCACCTTGATCAGCTCTCGCATCCACGGATGGATGCAGCACTGGAAGTGGTGATCACCCACGCTGAGGCCGGCCACGTTCACGCTCGCGCCGGGCGGAATGTTGATGGAGCCAGGGCATTCCGGCGCGGTAACCAACCCCTTGTTGAGCGCCGGGCTGGGGATCTTCCCGCCGCCGAACTGCGCGACTTCGGTGAAGGTATGCGCACGGCCGCCCTCGTTGCGGACGTGCACGGTGCTGCCGCTCGGGATTACGAGATACGACGGGTCGTTCCGCCACGCCTGGTGGCCGACCACGGCCAGACTAAGCGGCGAGCTGAGCTCGCGCGAGAATTCCGCGAAGTTCACGTTCCCCCGACGGCGCAGGCAGCCGCCGCTCCGGGTCCAGGCGGGATCACGCGGATCGCAATCGTCTCTGATCGCGATGGCCGTGCGGCGATCCTCGTCACCCTCGCTGCTGGAGCGGCTGGCGGTTGCGGCCGCGTCGGAGCGCAGAGCGTCGGCGCTTTGCCGATCGACGCTCACGGGATCCTTCGCGCATGCGGACGCGAACCCGAGGGTCAGAAGAATGGCGCATCCCGCCTTGCTGATTGTCATGGTGGTCCCCTTGCTGGTGGTGGGCTGTCAGCCCCGTAGGGCGGACGACAGCCGGCCGAGCCGATCTCGGCCGGCGAACAGAACCTGGGGTGCCGCTCCTGGATCATCTGTCGGAATCGTCACGATCGTCGTCGTTCCCGTGCGTGCCAACAAAAATCACCCGCCAGATGCGTCCACCCTTGTCATCGGAGATGTAGACCGAGCCGTCGGGTCCTTCGGTAACTCCCACGGGGCGGTGCTTCGCGGTCGCTGGCAACGGGCCGGATGACATGGCGAAGTTGTCCGCAAAGACCTCCGCCGGTCCGGAAGGTCGGCCATCCTTCGTCATCGGCACGAACGTGACGTTGAAGCCCTCGTTGGGCAGCGGCGCACGATTGAACCCGCCGTGGAAGGCGATGAACGCGCCGTTTCGATAGTGGCGCGGGAACTGGTGGCCGGCGTAGAAATGCAGACCGTTGGGTGCCCAGTGCGCACCGAACGTCGCGAGCGGTTGATTGTACGACGCGCAGTCGATGCCTGGTCCGCCCCGTACCTTCGTGCCGTCGCCGCCATACTCCGGCGCGAGCATCTTCTGATGGTGGAATACGGCGTCGAAGTAACAGTACGGCCAGCCGTTGTTGCTGCCGCGAGTGATGTGCACGAACTCCTCCGCGGGAAGCGCTGCGCCCTGGGCTGCCGTGTAAAATTGCGGCCAGTTCTGGAACAGGTTGTCGCGCCCGTGCTGCACGCCGAACAGCTCGTGACTGCGGGGGAACAGGTCGAGTGCGACCATGTTGCGATAGCCGGTCGCGAAGCGCTGGCCATCGCTCTCCGTCTGGTTCGTGCCGAGCGGGTTGAACACCCACACGCCGGCCCGAATCGGCAGCTCCGGGCAAGGGAAGATTCCCGGCGACTGGGCGACGCGATCCAATATCTGACAGGAGTTGGTCGCCGAGCCGATGTTTACGAACAGCGTGCGCTCATCCCGCAGGACCAGCGTCTTGCTGATGTGATTTCCGATGTCCGGTAAGCCGGCGACGACGACCGCCGGTGCGCCGCTCGGCATGAGGCTGCCAGAGGAAAGTCGATACCGGAGTACGCGATCGTTCTCGCCGAAGTAGAGGCGGCCGTTCCCCCACTCGATGCCGCTCCCGCCCTTCCCGGCATTGAACCCCTGGATGACGTCAGCCTTGCCGTCGCCGTTTACGTCCCGAAGCGCGAGAATTCCGAAGGGCGGAGGAGTGGTCGGACTCCTTTGATTGATCGCAACGAAGAGGTCGCCATTCGGTGTGACCGCCATGTGCCGCGCCGCGCCGAGATTGTCCGCCACGACGACAGCGCAGAAGCCCGGTGGGAGCGTGAGGCCGCCGTTGTCCGCGTCGCACTGCACCCGTCCGCGGTGTCGGGCCGCGTTCGGTTCGTCGTCTCCGGCGTCTTTTCTGTCCGCCGCCGCGACGGACGGTGACGGGCCCGCGGGTACCGTGGGGGTCTCGCTACACGCGGCGAGCGCCGTCACGAGCACAATGGTCGCGTGAGCCCTGTACCTTCTCGAAGTTGCGCGCATGACTCTCCTCCACGCTGCCGGGTGGGGCCCATGCACGGCGGCGCGAACGGCAGAGGAACGTCGACGCGTACGGGCACAACGACGTCCGGGCGGCCGTCGCGTCGACGTGACATTGCAATCGTCGCGCTCCCCGATGGGAGGCGAGCGCATCAATGCTAAGCCCAAGTCGCGTCTGGCGTTCGCGCGATCTCGGAAATGGGCGTCGGCGCTACTCGTGTATCGAGCCGTTTCACCCGCGTAACGAGATGAAGCGCACTGTGGCGGAGACGCTTCCAAGGTTAACCGCCAGCCCGTCCGTCACGCATCGATTGACGAACTCTCTCGGCGAAGTGCCACCCCGCACCCGCTCCGCGTCGAGGATCGGATCACGTCGGGCGATATCGTCGTCGGTCGGATAAGCAGCCCCGCCCGGAAACGAGATAACCGTATGACGAGCGCTCACAGCCTACGCCGATCGCCGCCCCGGACGATTCGCAAGCCGCTTCGCGCTGGGCTCCGATTAGTGGAGATACGGTCAGAGAGACTTGAGGTACTGCACAAGATCCGCCTTCTGCTGCCCCGTGAGGTTGAGGCTCTTCCTCGTGTCGTAGAGCTCGACCACGGCCTCCAGCGTCGGTGCCATCCCATTGTGAAAATACGGCGGATGCTGCCAGAGTCCGTGCAGCGGTGCCGTGCGGTACATCTTGGTGGCGCTACGCGACGCGTAACTCGGCGCGCCGTTCGGCTCCGGCTCGCTCACGACTTCGGCAGGCGCGTGCAACCGCGTGTTCGCGTCGGTGAGCAGCGATCCGGCGTGACACGTCGCGCACTGTCCGGCACCCTCGAACACCTGCCTCCCGCGCGCGGCGGCCGTCCGGTCGAAGCTCGATGGAGGCGGGGCCGGCGCCGCGAGGCTGAGTTGGTAGGCCTGGAGTGCCGCGAGCTTGGATGACATGAGGTCGGGCGGCGTATTGTTGACGCTCACTCCGGTGCGTGGCTCATTGAAGGTGCCGTGTCCGTGCATCTGGGTGACGCCGACGTACCGGTTCCAGTATGCGACGTCGGTGCCGTCACCGGTCACGGTGATCCGATTCACACCGGCGAGCCCGTAGGCTGGCGGAATGACCTGCGGCCCATTCCTGCCATCGAAGTTGAAACGGGGGTCGTACTTCCCCGGGCCCCACGAGTTGTAGACAGCCTTCTGCGCTGCGCTGAGCGCCGGCGAGAGGGCGATGATGGCGCCGGAGTTCAGCTCGTGGTTCGGCCAGCCATCGAGTCGCTTGCCGATGCCGGGAGCGAACGAGTTGTCAACCGTCGAGTGGCACAGAGCGCACGTGATCCCAACGCGCAGGAGCGTGTCCTTCCCACCGACCGTACTGACGGTGCCTTTGACCCCGACGACGGCGTTCAGCTTGAGGAGCGCGACGGTCGTGGCGGGGCTCGTAAGACTGATCGTGCCGTTCTGAATGCCCTGCACGACCGCCGTGGGGAGCGAGTCCGTGTCGACCTTCAGGCCGACCGAGAGCGCCGTGGTGGGATCGACGGCGCGTTGAATGACCTCGTGCATGCGCAGCGTATCGGTCCAGAATGTCTCGTCGCCAAAGGTGTCGAAGCGGAAGATCGACCTCCCATCGGCGATGAGCTGCGGCGACGGCTCCGTCGGGCTCCTGACATTGTTGCATGCGACGACGACTCCGCCCGCCACGCTGACGGCCAGGCAGCAGAGCAACGTTGGCCGCAGCAACCGCGTCCAACGCGCTTTGCCCCGTGGCCGTTGCCCCTGTTCGCCACTCCGATACGGTGTGATCACTGTCCGGTCCTCCCGAAGAAATCCGTCATCCGCTGTTTGGTCGCCCGCCGGCCGCTAATCGCACAGGAAGCGTATATGGACGCCGCGATGCGGATTGTTAGCCCGCTCACTATCCCGTCTCCGTCGTAATCGAGACGAGGTATCGCTCAAGCGCGGGCCTGCGCACGCTGATGCGGCCCTTGCGAGAATAGTCGATCAGGCCGTCGGCGCGCAGTCGATTGAGCAGGGCAGAGACGACTTCACGGCGCGCCGCGATCATCTGCGCCAGCTCTTCCTGTCTCACGTAGTGCACGATGTGGGTGCCCTCGGCGTGCGTCTCGCCGAGCGTATCCGCGAGGAGGAGAAGGGTGCGCACCAGGCGCACCGCCGTGGGCTCCAACGCGAGACTCTGGAGCCGGTCCGCGATGTCGCCAAGCCGCTCGCACAGCATCGTCACCAGATTGAGCGTCGCCTCGGGACTATCGCGAAGCTGGGCGAGCAGATCCTCGAGGAGGATCTCGACGACTTCACTCGATTCCAGTGTCACGGCGTACTCGCGCCGCGCGCCCGTGCAGAAGCAGGACTCACCGAGGATGTCGCCTGGCTTATTTAGCTGGAGGATCATCTCGTCACCGGCGGGCGACGTTCGGCTCGTCTTGACCAGGCCGCTCTTGAGGAAGTAGAGGCTCTTGGCTGGCTCGCCCATGAAGTACAGGAACTGGCTCGCCGGGACGCGACGCGCCGGACGGCGGACGAGCCGCTCGCAGAGCGTCCCGCGCAGGAGACCGGACAGCGCAAGACATCGCACGTGCGGATCGAAGCGCGGCCCTGCGCCGCCGGGAGGCGGCGCCTCCTGCGAGCGCCGCGCGCTCGCGGCAGCGTTGCTGCAGGCGCGGCCCATCACCCAGTCCGGTGTGCCAGCGTGAGAAACTCGTCGCGCGTCATCGGGCAGTCGCGAAACTCGCCGCGCAGGGCGCTGGTGATCGTCCTGGAGTTCTGTTTCTCGACACCGCGCATCATCATGCACAGGTGCTGGGCCTCGATGACGACCCCTACGCCGCGGGGCTTCAGCACGTCTTCGATGGCCTGCGCCACCTGCTCGGTGAGGCGCTCCTGCACTTGCAACCGCCGCGAAAAGACTTCGACGATCCGCGGCAGCTTGGAGAGGCCGACGATCTTCCCGTTCGGGATGTACGCGATGTGCGCCCTGCCAAAGAACGGCAGCATGTGGTGCTCGCACATCGAGTAGAAATCGATGTCGCGGACCATGACCATGCTCTGGTGCGTCTCCTCGAACAGCGCGTCGCCGATCACCTCACGCACGTCGGCGTCGTAGCTCCGCGTGAGCCATGCGAGGGACTTCGCCACGCGCTCGGGAGTCTTCAGGAGGCCGTCCCGATCGGGGTCCTCACCGAGGAGCCCGAGCTGCCGGCGCACGAGCCCCTCGAACTCGGCTTGCGGGCTGATGTTACCGGCGGGTGGGGGCTCGATCGCGAGACTTCCAGCGGTGGCCGGCGGCGGCGTCCGCCGCGCGAATTCCGGGGTGAGCATCCGCATGGCCGCGCCGCGGCGGCCGTCAGTGTCCTGTGTATTCGACATAGTTGTTCTCCGTTTCGTGGAGGCGCAGCCGGGCGAGCCGGCCGGGCCTGATGCGCGGCTCGAGCACGCGCCAACACGCGACCACCACGTTCTCCGAGGTCGGGTTGATCTCGCGCAGGAAGTCGACGTCTTCGTTCAAGTGCCGGTGATCCATCTGGTCGATCACCTCCTCCTGCACGAGTCGCCTGAGCGCGCCGAGGTCGACCACGTAGCCGGTGCGGCCATCGACCTCACCGGCGACGGACACCTCGAGCACGTAGTTGTGGCCGTGCCCGTGCGGGTTGTTGTCCTTGCCATAAAGCGCGCGGTTCTCATCCTGGGACAGCGCCGGGTTGTGGAGACGGTGCGCTGCGTTGAACGCGAGGCGCCGCGTCACGGTGACGTTGGGCATTGTCGTCCGTGTCCGCTAACGTGTTGCCGCTTCGGCGCGCGCTTCGGGGCCGTCGCGCTCCATCGCCAGCTCCGCCGCGAGGCTCTCCCGGTCGCGGCCGACCGTCGCCACGGCGAGCACCGCCTCGCCGCGCCGGAAGGTTGCCGTGGCGTCGCGGGCGGCGAGACTTCCCGCGAGCTCGATGCGGTCCCACCGCTCGGCGTGGCCGACGTAGGCGATGGCGACGTCGTAATGATTGCTCCAGAAGAAGGGCACCGCGTCGAAGCGCTCGGCCGCGCCGAGCATGTTGCGGGCGGCCGCCTGCCCCTGCCGCTGCGCCACGACCCAGTGCTCGACATGGATGCGCTCGCCCGTGTGCGGGTCGGGCCAATAGGCGATGTCGCCGGCCGCGAAGACTCCGGGCGCCGTGGTCTCGAGGTACTCGTTCACGTGGACGTCCTGACCCATTGTGAGCCCCGCGTTCGCCGCCAGCCCCGAGTTGAGTCGCACTCCGACGCCGGCGACAACCAGGTCCGCCGGAAGGGTCTCACCGCTGTCGAGCGTCACCGCGTTCTCGTCGATCGCGCTCGCGGTGCGCCCCAGATGAAAGACGACACCGTGTTCTTCGTGCAAGCCGCGCACAAAGTCGCCGATCTCGGGCCCCAGCACCCGCTCCAGCGGGCGGTGGTCCGGCGCGACCACGTGCACCTCGAGGCCGCGGGCCCGGAGCGACGCGGCCACCTCGAGGCCGATGAAACTCGCCCCCAGCACGACCATGCGCCGCGCTTCCTGCGCGGCCGAGATGATCATGCGACTGTCGGCGAGCGTGCGGAGGTAGTGGATGCGGCGCCCGCCGGAGAGCGGCGTGGGCAGATGCACCGGCTCGGCGCCGGTCGCCACGAGCAGCGCACCGTAAGCCAGGCTGGACCCGTCGCTCAGCGTGACGCACCTGGCACCCGGCTCGATGCGTACGGCCCGGACACCGCGCCGCAGTTCGATGCCGCGCTCCCGGTAGAACTCGGACGAGCGAAGCGGGATCCACTCCTCGGGCGCGACCCCGGCCAGGTAGTCCTTGGACAGGTTCGGCCGGTCGTAGGGCGCGTCGGGGTCGCCGTCCACGAGCGTGATCGGCCCGGCGTACCCCTCGCGGCGCAACGTCTCAGCCGCAGCGCTCCCTGCCGCTCCCGCACCGATAATGACGACGGACGCCGGGTGCTGCTTCGGGCGCGCCGACGCCGGGGAAGCGTGTACCGGCGAGAGCGCAGCAGTGGCGAGAGAGGTTCCGAGCTCGGCGTCCTGCGGCTCGATCTTCTCCCGCGCGACCACCAGCTCTCCGCGCCGCTCGACGGCCCAACGTGGAAGGGGGCGGAGCGCCGGCGCTCGCAGGGCGTCGCCGGTGCGGAGGCTGAAGCAGGCGTGGTGCCAGGGGCAGCGCACGGTCTCGCCGACGACGATCCCATCGGCGAGCGGCGCCCCGTAGTGCGTGCACGTTGCGCCGACGGCGAAGAACGCGTCGCCGAAGCGCGCCAAGAGTACCGGCTCACCAAAGGCGTGGCCGGCGAGCATGGTGCCGTCGGCGATCGCGTCCGCCCGGACTCCCTTAGCCAGATCTGGCCCGGTCAGTTGCGTTTGTTGGTCGCCCATTCCGCTTCGCTCCTTCGGTGGGTGTTGGGAGTCTCGTAGCCCTTCGAGAGATCGAGTGCGGGTACGGCGGCCGGGGGTCCTGCGCTGCAACGATGAGCAACGCTAATAATGAGGCGGGAGCTTTGTCAAGTATTTTATTGACAAAGATTGCTAAGTAGCGCATGCGATGTTAGTGTTGGGCAAGACTCCGGTGAGGGCATCGTGGCCGTAACGCGTTGGGACAGCAGGTTTTTCGAGACTACGAAGGGCCGCGTCCTGTCGCTCCTCCGTCGCGGCAGTCGGACCGTCGACGAGCTGGCCAAGGCCCTCGCTCTGACGGACAACGCGGTCCGCATTCACGTAGCGGCGCTTGAGCGCGACGGCGTCGTCCGTCAGCGAGGCGTGCGCCCGACCGGGGGCAAGCCGGCGTACGCCTACGAGGTGGCGCCGGAGGCCGAGCGCCTATTCACGAAGGCATACATTCCCGTGTTGACGCAGCTCGTCGGCGTGCTCGCGGAGCGGATGACACCCGAGGAGCTCGACGCGCTGCTCGGCGAGGTTGGGAGACGGCTGGCCGCGGGGAAGGGGTCGGCTTCTGGCGATGTGCGCTCGCGGGCCGAGGCGGCGGCGATCGTCCTCACGGAACTCGGGGGGGTCGTCGACGTCGAAGAGACCGATGGTGGCGGCCTCGCCCTCCGGGGCTTTAGCTGTCCGCTCGCCGACGCCGTGCGCGCCCACCCGGCCACATGTCGGGCGGTGGAGAGCCTCGTCGCGGCGCTGGTCGGCGCGCCAGTGCTGGAGCGATGCGACAAGGGCGCACGACCGCAGTGCTGCTTCGAGGTGCTGGCCGGCGCGGAGCGGAGCAACGAGAACAATCGTTAATGCCGGTGGCCGAGGCGCGCAGCCGATGCAATTAGCTCAGCAGGAACAGCGACGGCGATCCACGACCTTCTGGGCCCGACTCTCCTGAACCTGGTAGACCATCCGCCGCGTGCCGGAGTCGCGGTGGCCAGTGAGAGAGTTCAGGACCCGATCACCATGCCGTCTGGGCCGCCCGGATGCCGCCCTGCACATTCGCCGAGACGTCGAAAGGTACGCAGACTCCTGCGCTGAGAATGACCACGGAGGCGCGCTCGAGGCGCGAGGAACGGTATCCCGTTCAGAAGCTGGGGCCTAATCCCGATTGATTTAGTCGGAATTGCTGGATATCCTTTCGGTGGTGACCGGGCTACCTGCCCAACCAGGGTCAAACCCACCCCACGAACGCGTTCCGATGCCTGCCCAACTGCACCGTTTCTCGACTGCCGCTCTCGTCGCGCTCGCGGCGATCCTCACCATGCCCGCGCTCGCGCGTGCCCAGCGCACGGATTCCACCGCGCGCGACAGCGCCCGCACCCTCGACCCGGTCCGGGTGACCGCCAGAGTGACGCCCAAGACCGTCACCTCGCTGCCGGAGCGCCACGGTGCGCTCCTGCTCACGGGAACGAAGACGGAGGTCATCCTCATCGACAGCATGGGAGCAAACGCCGCGCAGAACGTGGCCCGGCAGGTGCTCGGGCGCGTTCCCGGCCTCGTGGTCGCGGAGACCGAAGGAGCCGGGTTTCCCTCGAACGGGATCGCCGTCCGCGGGCTCAACCCCACGCAGTCGATCGAGATGAACGTCCGGCAGAATGGCGTCGGCATCGCCGCGGACCCGTACGGCTACCCGGAGACGTACTACCTCCCGCCTCTCGAGTCGGTGGAGCGGGTCGAGATCATCCGCGGCGCGAGCGGCCTGCAGTTCGGGCCGCAGTTCGGCGGCGTGGTGAACTACGTGATGCGGCGCGGCGACTCGTCGCGACCCTTTGGCGTCTCGGTGCAGCAGACCGGAGGAAGCGATGGGCTTAACAACACCTTCGGGTCGCTCAGCGGCGGGGCGGGCCGGCTCCAGTGGTTCGGCGCGGTGCAACGGAAATCGCAGACCGGGTGGCGTCCCAACTCCGATCTGCTGCAGACGACGAGCTACGTGGCAGTCACGAGCACCCTCACGCCGACGCTGACCGCGACGCTCGACTACTCGGCGCTCCGCAACCGCATCCACATGCCCGGCGGCCTCTCGGACGATCAGTTCGAGGACGGCGCCAGGCAGTCGTTCCGCGCGCGCAACTGGCTCACGTCACCGTGGAACGTCACGACCGCAACACTGGCGTGGACGCCGTCGCGCACCATGCGCCTGGAGAGCGTGACGTCGTACCTGAAGAGTGGACGGTCGCTCGTATGGCGAAATGAGGAGGGCGGTCCGGGGGCGCTCGACGTCATTGATCCCACGAGCGGCGACTACGTGAACAGGGAGGTGGAAGCGGAGGCGTTCACCAACGTCACCGAGGAGCTCCGTCTGCGGACGGATTACACACTGTTCGGCTTTCCATCCACCGTCGCCGCCGGCACGCGATGGTTCGATGGACGCATGCACCGTCAGGGCGGTGGCGAGGGCACAACGGGATCGGACTTCGATCTCTCGCTCGTGCCGGGGGCGCGGTACGAGTACGACATTCGCTTCACGACGCGCAATCTCGCCGCGTGGCTCGAGAACGCGGTGCGCATCAGCGATCGGCTGTCCATCGCGCCAGGACTGCGCATCGAGCATCTGCGCTCGACGGCGGATGGCTATACGGACACCACGTTCGCGCCGCAGGCGAAGTCGCGCACGATCCCGCTTGCGGGCATCGGCGTGACTTGGATCGCCAGCGGCACGACAGCGGTCTACGCGAACGCGTCGCAAGCCTATCGCCCGCTCGACTACAGCGTCATTACACCGGTGGGGAGCGTCTCCCGGATCGACCCGGCGATGCGCGATTCGCGTGGCGTGAGTCTGGACCTGGGTTGGCGCGGCACCGCGGCAGCCGATCGGGTGCGCTTCGATGTCGGTGTCTTCCACCTGAACTACGACGACCGCGTGGGACTTCGCACGCGCACGGATCCGTCGGGCGTGGTTTTCACAGAGCGGACCAACGTCGCCAACAGCGTGCATCAGGGGCTGGAAAGCTATCTCGAGGTCACGCCCGTTGCGGCACCCGACGGCGTCGGCACGCTGACCGTGTTCAACTCCCTCGCGCTGACAGACGCGCACTATACCGCGGGCGATGTCCGCGGGCACCGGGTGGAGTATGCACCGAAGGTCGTGGAGCGAGTCGGGCTCACCCTCGCGCGCGGGCCGCTGTCCACCACGTTCCTGACCAGTCACACGAGTGCGTCGTTCGGCGACGCCGACAACACCGTTCGGAGCGATGACGCGGTGGCGGGCCTGATCCCCGCGTACACCGTGCTCGATCTCTCCGGCACGTTGGCCTTGCCGCGGGGGTGGAGACTCCAGGGCGGCGTCAACAATCTGGCAGACCGACGCTACTTCACGCGGCGTACGGACGAGTATCCCGGGCCCGGCATTTTACCGTCGCTCGGTCGGAGCCTGTACGTAACGCTTCGCGCATCACCCTGAGCCGGCGTTCCGCTCTCCTCGAGGCAGGTAGCCGCCCGAGGTGATCAGCCCTTGCCTGGCATACTGCACGCGCCTGACGGTCCAAGCTGGACGTCGCCAGTGTGGGGTTCGCGCTCGAGTCGGTGGTGTTTCTGCGGCGTCGCTTCGAGGTCCGGCCGAGCAGCCTGCTGGTCATCGCGGTTCCGATTGCCGTGGCATTTCTCGCCGTCGGGGCATCGCGTCTTGCCGCCGACTTCGCTACGGTACGTGGATTTCACGACACGTCCGAACGCATTTCTACCGCATGCGAGTGGTGTCGCGCCGTGGATTTCGTGCGCGCCGGCCGAGCAGGGCACCGGCAGCGATCAGCCCGATCGCGGCAATGAATGTCAGCTTGAACAACGCGATCTTCACGAGAAAGGGAGAGAGCCGAGTTGGCTCGAATCCGAACAGGAGCGCCACGGTCGCGGCCACTCCGACGACGAGACCGCACGCGAGAAGTGAGGAGGCGATGGTCGATCGAGGCATTTGTGGGGACTCCGTAGGGGTGTCGATCCGTCGAGTCGGTCAAGCTCCCTACGAGATCGGCCACGAATGGTGTCGGCTGTGCGGGGCCTCGCGGATGCGCGGGCCGAGTGCAGCGCGTCAGTCACCGAGCTGTCGCACCGCCCACACGAACCGCTGCACGATGGTGATGACGATCAGTGCCGCCATGAGGAGGAAGAGCGCAACGAGATGCGCCGGCAAGAGGAAGAAGAGTGTGTAGAACACGATCGTCTCCGTGCCGCCCACGAGCCCCTGGGGCATGGTCACCGACGTGAGTTCGCCACGCATGCGGGCGCCCATCCCGCGGCGCTCGAGGAGCGCCGACAGGTACATCCACGACGCGGCGTTGACGTAGAAGGTGCCGATGAGCGCGAGCGCGGCGACGGCGAGTGTCGCGCGGTCGGCGCTCGATGAACCGAGCACGAGGCCCACTGGAATCGCCGCATACACCACGAAGTCGAGCAACAGGTCCGCGTAGCCACCGATGTCGCTCTCTGCGTGTTGCGCACGCGCGAGCGTGCCGTCGAACCCGTCGAGCAGGCGATTGAGGAGCCAGCACCCGAGTGCCAGGCCGAACGTCGCTCGAGCGGCAAGCACTGCCGCGCCTGTCCCGACGAGAAACCCGGCGAGCGTCACTGTCATCGGCCGCACGCGACGGTCGAGCGCGCTGGCGAATGGGAACAGGAGCCGTTCCTTGATGGGCCGAAGCCAGAGATCAAACATCGAGTCGCGTCATCCGGGAAAGACGCGGACGCCGCGCGGATCGAGCAGGACTCCGACCTGGGTGCCGATGGTTGCCGTTGCAAATGGTGCAAGCGGCGCCTCCAGGGGTGGACCCTGAGGCGCACTCGCGAGCTGGAGCACGAGCGTGGCGCCGTGCGGACGGTGCCGCACTGCCGCGACCCGCGCCTGCGTAGTGCACGGGCTCCCGTCGCTGGCTACGACGCGCAATGCCTCCGCACGGAATGCCACGATCGCGGCGGCGCCGGCCGGTAGCGATGTGACCGCGGGAACGATGCCCAGTGCGCACTCCACGGCGCCGTCCGCGCGCATGCATCCGGCAAGCATCTGATAGACGCCGAGCAGGCGCGCGATGGCGAGCGACGCCGGATTGTCGAACAGCTCGCGCGGCGTTGAGCGCTGCACGACGCGGCCGTCGAGCAATACCGCCACGTCGTCGGCGAGCATGCCGGCGTCGTCCAGATCGTGCGTCACAAGCGCCATCGCTGCGCCGGATTCCGCCTGGGCCGCGACGATCGCCGCGCGAACCTCGTCGCGCAGCGCCGGATCGAGTGCGGAGAGGGGCTCGTCGAGCAACAGCACGGCGGGGCGCGCGGCGATGGCGCGGGCGAGCGCGACACGATGTCGCTGCCCTCCGCTGAGCGCGTGGGGCGCACGGCTCTCCAGTCCGGCGAGTCGTACCGCGGTGAGCGCGCTGGACACGCGCGCGCGCATCACGTCGTCGGGCGTGCGACGAACGCGCAGCGGGAACGCGACGTTCTCGCCCACGGACAGATGCTCGAACAGCACCGGCGTCTGATGGAGATAGACGACGTCTCGCTGTTCCGGGCGAAGGGCCGTGACGTCGCGACCTGCAACGAGCAGTCGCCCGGCGGTCGTGGGCGCGAGGCCGGCGATGGCGCGAAGCAACGTCGTCTTGCCCACTCCAGACGGACCCACGATGGCGATCCGCGCACCGGCCTGAACGCTGAGGTCCACCTCGGTCAATCCGGCGCCCGAGCCGAATGGAACGGCGAGCCGCTCGACGACAAGCGTCGCGTCGTTCGACGCCGGAGTTCCACGTCCGCTTGTCACGCCGGCAGTACCTCCGTGCGGAGTGCCGCCCACCGCAACGCGGCCATCGCCAGTACCGGCGGGATGATCAGGAGCAGGGCACCAACGGCGGCCACGCGATCCTCGCCAGCTTGCACGTAGGCGAACACTTCAAGGGGAAGAGTGCGCACGGCGCCCGCACCCACCACGAGCGTGAGTGCGAACTGCGTCCACGAGACGAGAAAGCCGATCGTCGCCGCCTCGGCGATCGGCCGGCGCAACTGCGGCAGCGTCACGCGCCACCACGCCTGCCATGACGACGCTCCGAGCGTTCGCGCGGCCTCGGCAGGCCGGGCGTCGAGCAGTGTGAAGGTGCCAAGAAACAGGAGCGACAGGTAGCCGACGGCTGGCACGAGGTGCGCGAGCAACACGCCGGGCAGCGTTCCTCCGAGACCGGCCGCGAGCGCCGCTACCTGGAGTCCGGTGCCCAGGGCGAGCGGCGGCGCCGCCACCGGCAGGAACGCCGCTGCGGCGCCGACGTGTCGCCGCCATCCCGCGAGCCGGGCCAACTGCTGGCCGAACGGCACCGCCACGGCGCACGCGATCAGCGCGGTGCCGACTGCGAGCACCGTGCTGGTGCCGAGCGCCGACGCGAGCGCGTGGCTGCCGATCGCCGAGCGCCATGCCACGAGTGTCACGGTGTGCGGCAGGAGCGCGGGAAAGAACCAGGCGCCGCTCACGGACCATATCGCGAGCAGCAGCATCGGACCAACCGACGACAGCGCGAGCACGGCGAGCAGTACGATTCGCCACGTGCGCTCGCCCGCGCCGCGCGCGACCAGCGGAGAGACCATCATGGAACGAAGGGCTCCCAGCGTGCCCGCACCCACTCGTGGGCCGCCACGGCTGCGCTCGCGATGACGAGCAGCAGGACGGACGCGACGTACGCATCCGCGTGCCTCGCGAGATCGGGATCGGTCGCGCGCTGAGCGACGAGGAGCGGCAGCGCGAGCGGGTCGCTCGGCGCGAGCAACGCCGCCGCCTCGTAGTTCCCTGCAACGAACACGAAGACGGCGACGACGGCAGGGGCGAGCCCGCGCCAGAGCAGCGGCCATGTGACCCGGCGAAAGGTCTCCCACGGTGACGCACCCAGCGTGCGAGCGGCTTCCTCCGCCGCCGCGCCTCGCGTGGCGAGCAGCGCGCTCGACACGATGGCGAGGAAGGCCATCTCCTTCCATGCGAGCGTGAGCACGAGCCCAACACCGAGCCGGTCGTAGACGAGCGGCGGCATCTCTGCCGGCCGCACGATGAGTCCGAGCGCGAAGGCCGCGCGTGCCGCGATGCCGCTCTGGCCGAGCAGCCAGACTCCGAGCATTCCAGCCACGAGATGCGGCATCGGGAGCGGCAGCGCCGCGAGCGCACGCCCGACGCGATCGCCGCGCGCGTGGCCCCGAAATGCGACGGCGACGGCGACCGCCCCGACGACGGCCAGCCCGGTCGCGGATGCGGCAACCCACAGGGTCCACAGCACGCTGTCCCACGTGGCCCGCTCACCGAGCACCCGCGCGATTCGCGCGAGCGACGGTTGGCTGTCGTTCGCAGCGGCGACGACTCCGAGACTGGCCCCGATCGCGTAGGCGAGCCCGACGAGCACGGGTGCCGCGAGCAGTGCCGCGGCGAGCAGCCCTGCCGACTTGCCTCGACGCCGGTTGACTGCGTGTGCCGCCAGCGGTGCATCACGGCTCACCGCGCACCCTCTCTGCGAGTGAATGCGCTCGCGTGGGCGCGCCAGTCGGCGGCGATGAGCTCGTGATACCGCGGCGAGACTTCGGGGACAGCGTAGCGCGCGAGCGAATCGCGCGGCAACTGACGCGGATCGGTGCCGAGCCGCGCGAATCGTCCGCGCCACGGTTCCGGCAGTCGCGCCACGTCGAGCACCGTGCCATCCGCCCAGACGCCGGGACGTTGCTTCTCGAGCTGCGCCTCCGCTGAGAGCAGGAAGTCGGCGACGACCATCGCCCCCGCCGCGTTCGGCGCGTTGAACGGGATGCCGACGAAGTGCGTGTTGGCGATCGTGCCGTCGCGGAGCAGCAACGGGCTCGCGGTGCGCGGGAGCACCCCGTGATCCGCTTTCGTGATCACCTCGTTCTGGTTGTTGGACATCGAGAAGTCGATCTCGTCGTTCGCGAACAACCGATGCATTGCCGCGACATCCGGGGGAAAGGTCTCGCCGCGCCGCCAGAGGAATGGGCGGAGCGAGTCGAGCCACGCGAACACGTTAACGCGCGCGTCGATGTAGCGCGTGGAGTCGAATCCGCCCTGAAACCGCGAGACGCCGCCATTCAACGCATACAGGAGAATCTTCTGAAACGTCGTCCCGGCGAAACCCTGGTCAAAGGTGAAGCGTCCCGGATGCGCGCGAATCCACTCGGCGAGATCGGCGACGCTTCGTGGCGGCAGCGGGGTGCGGAGCGTGTCGTAGATGAGTGCGAATTGTACACGGCCCCACGGACTCTCGAAGCCAGCCGGGTCCTGCTCGAAGTCTCGGCGCACGATCGGCGACGCGGTATCGACGAATGCCGCGCTCGGCAGTCGGGTTGCCCACGGCCCGGCGAGGAGACCTTCCTTGCGCAGATTGGCGAAGGTCTCGCCGTTGATCCACAGGAGGCTCGCGGTGCCGGCGCGCCGACCGGACCCTCGCTCGACGACGAGCTGGTTGACGAGCTCCGGTCCATGTCCGTCCACCGCGCGAAGCGCGATGCCGTACCGCTCGCGAAGGCGCGGCGCCACCCAGCCGTCCACGTAGGCGTTGATCGACGGATCGCCGCGCCACATGCGCCACACCACCTCAGTGCCGCGGGCGCGCCCAACTACGCTGTCCCACGGAAGCCCGCGAACCGCATCGATGTCTGCTTGACCGGCGGGCAACCCATCGTGTGCTCCACACGCCGCGAGGCCCGCCAAGACAGCCAGCACCGGCACGGTCACGAGCCTCGTGACGTGCCGGCGCACTGTCAGTGAGTCAAAATGCATAGCGGAGCGAGAACTGCAGCTGTCGAGGCGCGCCGGCACTCGAGTACACGATGGGATCGCCTGGGCGCCCCGACTGCGTGCGCGTGCCGCCACCCGGAATGCCGTTCGCGTAGCCCGATCGTATGGTGGAATTGAGCGCGTTGAAGACATCGGCGCGAACCTCGAGTGCGCTGCCGTTGGCCGCCCGGCCGCCGAGCGCGGACACCGGAAGCGCATAGGCAACGCTCGCGTTCAGCAGCACGGTGTTCGGCAGACGCTCTCCATTTCGCGACACGCCTTGGAAGCGATCCTGGTTTCCGAGGAATCCGTTCCCAAAGGTGTCGCCCGAGCCGTCGAGGTCACGAAAGGCCGCGATCCGGTTGATGGGCTGTCCCGTCTGGAAGTCGGCGATGGTGGCGAGCGTCAGGCGATTCACACCGGTGTAAGTGGTGCGCACGGTGACCTTGTGCCGTCGGTCGTTCACCGCATCCGCCCATTCGAGATCGAAGCGGTTGCCCTGCGTCGCGTTGAAGTTGATGTCCTCGGTGTCGTTCCGCGAGTGCGACCACACCCAGTTGGCGTCGAGCAGGAGCGACCGCGCGGCTTGATAGCGCAGCGCGGTGTAGAGGGCGCGATAGGTGGACCGTCCGCCACTCTCGCTCGTCGTGTGCCGGCGAAATCCGCCAGTCACCGGCGGGACGGGCCGGTAGGCGTCGCCCGCGCTCACGGGCAGCGAGACGGTGTCGGCCGGTCCGATTCCCTTCGTATCCGGGTTGAGATCCCACGAGCGCGGGAGATGAACGGTGTTCGCGAGCACGGCGTCGACGCTGAGCGCCATGCGATCGCCGAACTGGCGCTGCCAGCCTGCCGAATACTGATAGCTCGTCGGATCCTGAATGCCGAGCGCGAACAGCTCGCGAATCTCGCCCGGCGGCAGCTGCCGCCGATCCAGCGTTGCGCTTCGCGGCCCCAGAAGGAATGCCGGTGCCTGCGCACCTTGAAATGTCACCGTCCGATTGCCATCGGGCCCGAACTGGATGGCGTCGGAGTAAATGGCGTACGGAAGCTTGCCGGTGTAGACGCCCGCGCCGGCGCGCAGCACGGTGTTCGGCCCGGCGAGCCAGTTTGCCGACAGCCTCGGCTGGAAGTTGTTCAGATCGGGCGAGCTGTTGCCGCGCGACGTGAGGTCGTCGTAGTCCCATCGCAGTCCAGCCGTGACGGTCAACGCCGGTGTAGCCCTCCACTCGTCCTCGACGAAGGCGCCGATGAGTGACTGCTCGAGGTCCACCTGCTTCTGCGCAGCGTCGATCGTGTAGCGCAGAACGCGCACGTTCGCCGGCACGTCGCCGAAGCGATACCGGCCGTCGGGCTGTCGTGGGATGTTCCCCTCGTCGAGAACCGCGTACGCGCCGCTGGGATTGGTCTGCGAGCCCGTGAGGCGGAACGTCGAGCGGAACGCATCGAGCCCGAGCCGCAGCTGATGCACGCTGGAGAGACTCGTGGAAAAGACATCCTTGAGCTGGAGCTGTCGCTCGCGCTCGTCGAAGATGAAGTTGCTGGAGCCCACGACGCCGACGGCCACTGTGTCGCTACCGCCCCGCCCGTTGGGCTGCACTTGCATGATCGCGACCTGTGGCGTGTTGAAGTCGCTGCGCGTGGGCGGAAAATTCCAGTGAAATGTGCCGAGCTGCGCACTCGCCTCGTTGCTCGCGCGTCCGCCGCGGAGTGCGCTCCGGTGCGTGAGCGCAGTGACGCTCCCGATGCGCTGCACGGTGATGTCCGCTTCCGGCGCGACGATGCCGGTGCCCTCACCCGCGCGATTCACATTGCTCGCCGCCACGCGCAACGTCGTGGTCTGCGTCGGACTCCACCCCTGGTCGATGCGACCAAACGCCTTCACCGTCTTGCGCAGCTCTCGTCCCAGAAACGTCGCGCTGGCCGTCGAGTTGATGCGATCCTCGTTCTCGTTCGTGTATTCGAGCGCGCCGAACGCATAGGTCGCCGTGCCGTCCGGGC
>JBDSSY010000039.1:0-4646 GCA_039928585.1 Gemmatimonadaceae bacterium
GAGCAGGGGCAACATCTGGTTCTCCGCCGGGATGATGGAGTGGACGCGGGTCAGAACTTGTAGGTCAATCCGACGATGCCGCGCAGGCGGGTGTAATCGTCCACCTCGCCCGACACTCCGCTGTCCAGCGGACGGTTGAGCTGCTGTCCCGACGACTGCGCGCCTACCTTCAACGACAGGGGCTTCGACAAACGCACCTGGAGGTCACCCGCGAATTCGTTGCGCGCGTCGTGACGTCCGTTGTTGGAGACGTCGAACTGCTGCGTCGAACTGAAGCTGCGCCAGCGGCGCGCGTACCCGACATCGAGCTCAGTCCGCGCGCCGACGCGGGTCTGCGCCTTCAGCGATGCCTGCTGCTCCAGTCGCGAGCGGTCGACAGGCTGCAGGCTCCGCGCATTGAGGTCCGTCGCGCGTCCGTTGCCGTTGAAGTCGCGCCCGTACACGGGCTCGTCCAGCAGGACCACCGTTGGCGTGGTCGTCGCGGAGAGCTTTCCAACGTCGTAGCCGAGCGTGAAGCGGGTGTCCCGCCGCGCGCTGAGGACGAAGTCTGCCGCCGCCGTGGGCCCGCGGAGATTGCGGCCGGTGAACCGGGCGTCGTAGTCCCGTGCGTAGTAGCCCGCACCAACCCGTACGCTCGCGCCAAAGGGGCTCGTCGACGTCGACTTGTCGAGCCGCCGCCGGTAGTCGGCGCCCGCTTCGAGTTCGCGGAAATCCGCCGGGGCATACCGGCGCTCTCCTCCCGAGATCGAGCCGTCGCCGTTGGTGTCCACCGCGTCGAACATGTAGTTCTTGAAGAATGTGTTCGGCGTGAGTGCTCCGCGGAGTCGGAACTCGCTGCCGTCTCCGAGGTCCTGCGCCACGGAGAGATCAAGCTGCGCGTTTCGGCGCGCCGCGTTCTGCGCAAAGAATTCGTACCCTGCGCGCGGCGTTACCGACAGCTTGCGTCCACCCAGCCCGTCATGCGCCAGTTCGACACCGGCGCGAATCGTGGTGATGACGTCGCTCGAACTCGGCATGCCGTCGTAGCGTCCGCTCGTGGTTGTGCCGCTCGCGTCGATGGCGGTTCGGCCGTTGGGCGACGCCAGATACACGTTGTTGTCGAATTCCGACCCCGTGGAGAGGGTCGTCCGCACGCGCCAGGATGACGACTTGGCGGCGGGAGCGCGCTCTGCGCTGGTCAATGCGCTCTGCGCGCCGCTCAGCGCCGGCAGGGGCAGGAGAAGCAATGCGAACGCGAAGAACCGAAAGTGTTGAGTGGACATTGGCCGGAGGGTTGGGGGTAGGCGGCGAAACGGCGCAGCCCGTCGACTCGACGAGGAAGTACGCGCGACGCTGGATTCGGTGGAGCCACGCTGCAACACCGAACCCTGACGCTCTACGCCAAGAGACGAGTTGGGTAAGCGGGCGCAACCAATGGACGCACGCCCGAAGGGCGTCCTGACTGGCCCCGCGACTCGCGGAATACCCCCCCCGACGTCGATGGCCGGGCTGAACGCGCCTCAGGCGGAAGCGCCAGCGTCGGCACTCCCGCCTGAGGCCAGGACCGCCAGCATCGGCGCCCCTGTGTCCTGCTGCTCCGACTACACCTTCATGAGGGTCAGCGTCCCGAATGACTCCGGCTGCTCCAGCGCATCGTCTTCGTACACATCCATCTCCACCGTCGGCTTGGTGGGCGGCACGAGACTGATCGTCGGCTCGTGCCAGGTGCGCGAGATCTCGATCTGCCGTTCGTTGTTGCGCTGCGCCAGCCGCGCCGCGGCGATCGAGGCCGCGAGCCGCTTGCGCGCCATGCGGGCCACGGCGTCCTCGAGACGAATCTCCGGGACCTCCTCCCCCTCGGGCGCGTCGCCGTCTGTGGAATCCGAGGCACTCGCCACCGTCACGCGGCGCATGCGTACGGGCGCGTCGCGGCGCAGCAGGATGCCCGCCGACGTGAGGAGTACCGTGAACCACGCTGCGAGCTCCACCGGTGCCGTCGACGCGCGGGCGCTCACGAGAGCCCGCGAGTCCGCCGCCATGCCGGCCACGATATTCTCGTGCAGCATCGTGTAACCGAGGCGCGCGTCCTCCGCGCTGGAGCCATCCGCGTCGGCACTCATGGAGTACCCCGCCGCGGCGCGACGCGCTTGTACGTAGTACTGGGTGAACGCGGCCGTGTAGCCTTCCAGCCGGATGCGCAGCTCGGAATCGAGCGGCGCCTGGGCCGCGATGGCGTGGTAGGTGGACGCCACACTGTCGGCACGCGCGATGCGCAGGTCTGTCGCGCCGAGTCGTGCGTCGCGCAGCAGGCGCTGGCTGGCTTCCATGCGGGAGACGAGCTGCGCACGCCGCGCCAGGACGGGCTTGAGGTCGCGCTCGACGTGCACGATCCGCGCAGCGGTCAGGCCACAGCACACGATCGAGAGCGCGAGGACGGCGGCAATGGCGGGGCGGGACAGATCGATGCGGCCTGCGGTGCCGAGCGCGGAGGTCGGCAGCGGCCGTACGTACGAACGCGGGTACTCGATGGAGAGCGACATGGTTTCAGGTTCCTCGCCGCCCCGGCGTCGGGACGGGCAGAGAGCCGCGTCGTCGCGGCTGTGGGCTTGCGCCGGCATCACAATCTGCCGGCCTCATCAAGACAAGATGAAAGTACCGCCCACAAGTCAAAGTGTCAATAAAAAGAACATGAAGCTTCGTTCACGATCATTCTACAGGTCATTTCGACATATCGCCCGCAGTTAAAGACCCATACGCGGCTTCAACAAGCAAGCCCGCGTCGGTTTGACCGACAACAATTCGCGACACTCCCACACCATAGAATCCCGGCGGGATTCCATGCACCGCCGTCGTCGCTACCTTCATCCTTCGCCCTCCACCGGGCTCCCATGCCAGCTCGCACCATGCCGCCGCACCGCGATTTCCTCGCGATACCCGACTTCACCACGCCGGAGCTGCTCGGCCTGTTCGACCTCGCCGAGCGCATGAGGAGCGGGGCCTACTCGGCAAAGCCGCTCGCGGGAAAAACGCTCGCGATGATCTTCATGAAGGCGAGCACGCGCACCCGTGTGTCGTTCGAGGTGGGGGCCTATCAGCTCGGCGGCCTCGCATCGTTCCTCTCGCCGCGCGACGTACAGCTCGGCCGCGGCGAGCCCATCGCCGACACGGCGCGCGTGCTCTCGCGGTATGTGGACGGCATCATGATCCGCACCTTCGCCCATCAGGACGTGGAGGAGCTGGCGAAGTACGCCGACGTGCCGGTGATCAACGGGCTCACCGACCTGCTCCACCCATGCCAGATCCTCGCCGATCTGCTCACCGTGCGGCAGCACCTGGGCACCTGGGAGGGGAAGAAGATCGCGTGGGTCGGCGACGGCAACAACATGGCGAACTCCTGGATCGACGCCGCGTACCGATTGGGATTCCACCTCGCGCTCGCCTGTCCGAAGGGCTACGAGCCGGATGACCATCTGCTCGCGCGCGCGCGAACCACCGCAAACGTCACTCTCACCCACGATCCGCGGGAAGCGGTGGATGGTGCGCACGTCGTGAATACCGACGTCTGGGCGAGCATGGGGCAGGAGGAGGAGCAGCGGCAACGGGAGCAGCACTTCGCCGGCTACACGGTGGACCGCGCCATGATGAAGCGGGCGTCGGCCGACGCGATCTTCCTCCACTGCCTGCCGGCCCATCGCGGCGAAGAGGTGAGCGCCGATGTCATCGATGGTCCGCAGAGCCGCGTGTGGGACGAAGCGGAGAACCGGTTGCACGTGCAGAAGGCCATCATGGCCACGCTGATGGGCGGAGAGGCGATCGCATGAGCATCCCCGCCGCGGGCACGATGGCCCCCGACTTCACGGCCACGGTGGACGACGGCAGCATGCTTCGCCTGTCATCGCTTCGCGGGCATGTCGTCATCCTCTTTTTCTATCCCAAGGACGACACCAGCGGCTGAACCATCGAGGCGTCCGGCTTCCAGGACGCGCTCCCTCGGTTCGAGGGAATCGATGCGACGGTGATCGGCGTGAGCCCGGACCCGGTGAAGAAGCACGTGAAATTCAAGGCGAAGCACGGCTTCACCTATCCCCTCGTCGCCGACACCGAGCACCTGGTGTGCGAGCTGTACGGCGTGTGGGCCCAGAAGTCGATGTACGGCAAGAAGTACTGGGGAGTGAACCGCACCACCTTCGTCATCGATTCCGCCGGGCGCATCGCGCGCGTGTTCGAGAAGGTGCAGCCCGAAGGGCATGCAGCCGAGGTGATGGACGCGCTGGGGTCGGTGACCTAGGTAGCCGCACCGCGGGCGGGAGCCGCATCGGCACGCTCCCTGCCCTTCAGTGGAGTGCATCACCGCACCCTCTACCGTGAGCGCCCGATGGCCGACACGAAATCCAGCAAGACCTCCCACAAGAACCGCGATTCCGCTGCCCCCACAGGCAAGAAGATCGACGACCTCTACAAGCTGATTGACGGGATCGAGACCGCGATGTTCACCACCCGTCGCGCCGACGGACATCTCGTCTCCCGCCCGATGGCGACGCAGGAGCGCATCACCGGCGTCGACCTCTGGTTCGTCACCGATGTCTCGTCCAACAAGCTCGACGAACTCGAGAACGATCCGCACATCAATCTCTCCTACTACCACGTCAAGACGCGCGAGTGGGTGT
>JBDSSY010000040.1:0-10526 GCA_039928585.1 Gemmatimonadaceae bacterium
TCGACTTCACCGATTCCTTCTGCAGCATGTAATTCACGGTGAAGTGCTTCCCCGTGTCTCGCAGGAACTCCACCAATGGAAGCGACGTGAGCCAGTCGCCGTTGTTCCGCATCCGCGCCGCGCCCGGGCCGTCGAAGCTGAGGACCCGTTCGAGCTGCGCCCGGATGGACGCCACGTTCGCCGCGACCTGTTCGTCCGACAGCAGTTGGCGCTCATTCACCTTGCCGCTCGGGTCACCGATCATTCCAGTGCCGCCACCCACGAGTGCGATCGGCCGATGCCCGTGCCGCTGCAGGTGTACGAGAATCATGATCACGACGAGACTGCCCACGTGGAGGCTGCTCCCGGTGGGGTCGAACCCGATGTACGCGGAAACGGGTCCGGCTGCGAGCGCCCCGGGAACGCCGTCCGTATGCTGGGCCACGAGCCCACGCCAGTGTAGTTCTTCGAGCACGTCGGTCGTCTGCATGGCACAAAATTAGAGCGGCGGGTGTCGAATTGTCAGCGGACGCACGTCGCCGCGGCGTTGGTGCGGGCTGCTGCCGCGCATTAACGTTCCTTCCAGTGTGGCTCGCCGTGGTGACTGCCACGCTCGGGCCGACCCCCAGCCGAGTGTCGTTTGGATCTCCCGTTCTCTCGGAACTTTCGCCGCCGACATCCGAAGTTTTCCCGCTTTCTCGGCATCGCCACGGTCTTCGTCGTCGCGTTCGGCGTCGGTTTGCTGTACGCGAGCTGGGCCCTTGTGTGTCGGGCTGGCGCCTGTCCCGCCGTGGACGTGCTCGACGAGTATCAGCCGCGCCAGACGTCAAAGCTCTTCGCCGCTGACGGCCGGTTCATCGCCGAACTCGGCCTCGAGCGCCGCACCCTGCTCAAGCTCGACCAGATACCGCCCATGGTGCGCAACGCCTTCGTCCTCACCGAAGACAAGCGGTTCTACGAGCACAAGGGCGTGGACTTCAAGCGCATCCCCGGCGCGCTGTACGCTGACATCAAGAAGCGCAGCTTCGCCGAAGGCTTCTCCACCATCACGATGCAGCTCGCCCGAAACATCTTTCCCGAACGCCTGTCCCGGGAGAAATCGCTCGTCCGGAAGCTGAAGGAAGCGAAGGTGGCGCGTGCGATCGAGGCCAAGTACTCGAAGGAAAAGATCCTCGAGCTCTACCTCAACCAGATCGCGCTCGGAAACCAGTCGTTCGGCGTCGAGACCGCCTCGCAGCGCTACTTCGGGAAGTCGGCGCGCGATCTCAACGTCGCCGAGGCGGCCATGCTCGCCGGCCTCCCCAAGGCGCCGGAGCGATACAATCCCCGGCGCTCCCCGGAGCGGGCAATCCAGCGCCGCAACACGGTCATCGAAGTCATGCGCGACCAGGGCGCGATCAGCGATGCGGATGCGAGTCTCGCGAAGGCGTATCCGCTGCAGCTCGCGCGGCGCTCCGAGGCGGGCGACGTGGCGCCCTATTTCGTGGAGTGGGTCCGCCTTCAGCTCGAGCAGCAATTCGGACAGCGCCTCTACGAGCAGGGCCTCAAGGTCTACACCACCCTCGACGTCGACCTCCAGTCGGCCGCCGAGCGCGCGCTGGAAAGCCAGCTGAAGGCGGTGGAATCCGGACGCTATGGCGCGTACACCCATCCGACGTTCGAGGCATACATGGCCAAGGCGTCGAGTCGCGTGGGCGAACCGGCCGCGGGCAACTCTCCCTACCTGCAGGGTGCATTCGTCGCGATGGATCCGCGCACCGGCGCCGTGCGTGCCCTGGTCGGCGGACGCGATTTCGACGACTCCAAGTTCAATCGTGCTACCCAGGCGCTTCGTCAGCCCGGATCGACGTTCAAGCCCATCGTCTACGCCGACGCGATACAGAACGGACGCCCGCCGTCGTATCTCGTGGACGACTCGCCGGTGGCGGTGCCGCAGGCTGGAGGCGGCGATTGGACGCCGCAGAACTACGATGGAAAGTTCGAGGGACCCATGCCGATGCGGCGTGGCCTCTACCAGTCCCGCAACATCGTCGCGATCAAGGTCGGCATGGAGTTGGGCGAGCAGAGCGTCATCGACATGGCCCGCAAGTTCGGGCTCACCACGCCGATCCCGCCCTATCCGTCCATCAACATCGGCGCTGCCGACGTGTATCCCATCGAGATGATCGCTGCGTACTCCGCGTTCGCCACGCTGGGCACGCGATCGAGTCCCACCTCGATCGTCCGCGTGGAGAACTCCCGTGGCAACGTCCTCTGGGAGCCGGCCCCGCTGCGCGCGCCGGTGATGTCGCCGGAGGAATCGTGGCTCATGGTGAGCATGATGAAGGACGTCGTCCAGCGCGGCACGGCAGCAGGGTCGGTCGGTGCGCAGTTCCGCATTCCGGCCGGGGGCAAGACCGGCACGACGAACGATGGTGCCGACGTGTGGTTCATCGGCTACACATCGGATCTCGTGGCCGGCGTGTGGATGGGCCTCGACAGGCCTCGGAAGATCAAGAGCAACGCACAGGGCGGAGCACTCGCCGCGCCGGCGTGGACAGCGTTCATGAATGAGGTGTATCGTCGCAAGCCCGCACCCCCGGATTGGCCCCGCCCGGAAGGCATCGTCGTCCGGCAGATCGATCCGATCAGCGGCATGCTCGCCGGCGCTGGATGTTCGGGCTCAGTCGCGGAATTCTTCATCATCGGCACCGATCCGACGCAGCCCTGCATTCCGAGCGGATTCGGCGTCGACACGACATTCGGGTACCCGCCCGGCTACACTCCCCTACCCCAGCCTACACAGCCGTCTGATCCGGGCTATCCGGGTACGCGGTATCCGCTCCCGTCGTCCGATGCCATCGTCGTTCCCGGCGCGACACCGATGCCGCGTGCCACGCGCGGCGGCCGCACACCACGCGACACGTCACCGACCACGTTCCGGCGCGATACGACGCGTGGTCTCCCGCGCGACACACTGAATCCCTTCACCCTGCCGCCGATCCAATGACGGCGTGGCAGCCGACGGACTGCCACGCGCATTCCACGCACTCGGACGGTGCCCTCACGGTGGCCGAGGTCGTCGCAGTCGCCACGTCGCTCGGCACTCGTCCGAGCGTGACGGACCATGTGTCCCGCGACGCGCCCACGAACGTGAACTCGCTCGTCGCCGTTGAGCAGTATCTCGATGACCTGGATCGCTACCCCGTGCTCCGCGGAGGCGAATTCTGCTGGCACGATGCACTGTGGCGCGAGATTCCGCCGTCCATTCTGCGCCGATTCACGCACCGGCTCGGCTCGCTGCACTCCATCCGCCTCGCCGACGGCCAGTTTTTCCGTGCCTTCGCGCTCGAGCTTCCGCCCTCGCTCACCGCGGGTGCGTACATGGAGGCGCACGTCGCGTCACTCGAGGTGTTGGCGACTGAAATGCCGGTCGATATTCTCGCGCACCCCACCCTCGTGCCTCCGCCGCTGCGCCAGATCGATCCGCACGACCTGTGGACGGAGCAGCAGGAGGCACGCGCCGTCACCGCCTTGCAGCAGTCCGGCATCGCCTTCGAAATATCGGCACGCTATCCGCCGCACGAGCGGCTCGTGCGGCGCGCGGCGGCCGCCGGCGTGCGGCTCGCCCTTGGGTCCGACGGGCATCGTCGCGATCAGGTGGCCAACGTGAGCGAACCGCTCGCCATGGCGCGGAGGCTCGGTATTCCGGACGACGCGCTGTACGATCCGGAACGACATGGCTCGCGAACGGGCGCCTTCGACGGCTGACGCGCAGTGGGTGACGCGCATCACGCGTGACGTTCTCCCGCTTCCTCCAGTCGCTCTCATGGACGTCGCGCTCTTGTAGCACGTCCAGCCCAGCCGTAAGTTCCACAGACTGTGTCGTCCCGGAGGCTTTGTGATACTGGGGTGTCTGGCCCTGAACGCGTCTTTTGAGCCCCTGACCATGGTTCCCATGCGTCGGGCGCTCCGCCTCGTGATCGACGGCAAGGCCGAGATCGTCGAGGCGGAGCAGGACAAGCTCGTGCGGTCGGAGCGGCTGACCATGCCAAGACCCGCCGTCATCCGCCTCACGAAGTTCATCCACGTGCCGCGACGCTTCCGGCGCCAGGTCACGAACACCTTCCTGTTCGCTCGCGACCACTATCGGTGCCAGTACTGCGGCCGCGCCTCGATGGATCTCAAGCCCCGTGAAGCGCTCACGCGCGACCACGTGATCCCCATCTCGCGCGGCGGCTCCAACGACTGGACCAACGTCGTCACCGCCTGCTCGCCCTGCAACACGCGCAAGGGAAATCGACTGCCGCACGAGATCGGGATGCATCCGCTCACGCATCCGGTGGAGCCGCACTTCGTGCATCTCTCCTGGGCGGTGCGTCGTCTCACCAGCACGCAGGCGCGCTACATCCGGACATTTTACGGAGATGCGATCCTCCATCAGCTCGAGGCGCTGGAGCATCGACACGGGTATCGTTCGCAGGCGGCGACGACGGAACATCCGGGGGCGGCTGCGGTGTAGCTGCCCTCGTGTCTTTCCGGCTATCGTTCGGCCGCGAACGTCACGCTTCGCTTGCCGTACACGCGTTTCTCCCCGCCCAGCATGCGAAGCATCAGCGTCCGCATGCCGCTGCCGAACGCGGATGCCGCCGTGCTTCCGCGCACGCCGCGGAGCCACCGTTCCAGCTGATCCATGTCGCTCACCGAGAGTGCCTCGATCGTGAGCGCGAAGTTGTAGTAGTAGCGCGCACCCTCGCGTTGCGGCGCCAGCAGGATGCGCGTGGGGCGCTCCAGCATCGCCTGCGCCGTCGAGAGCGTGGCGAAGCTCCCGAGGTCCTCGAGTTTCCCGCCTTGCCGCTGGACGACGCGATAGCGCTGCGCCGACGGATCGTACTGGACGATCAGCTCCCAATCCCGCTGCCCTTCCAGATCGTTGAACAGCCCGCCGACCCGCCACAGTTCGAGTCGGAAACGGAACGACGCGGGAAAGCCGCTTCGTACCAGGTCGCGCATGTCCGCGTCGCCGAACAGGTTCGTCGTCGTCACCGTGGCCGCGCCCACCATCGCCACCGGCGCAGCCACTTCGAGCGCGACCCGTCGCTGGGCGCGCGCACTGCTGCTGCCTCCGGCTAGAAGACCGAGGGCCAGCAGCACGGTGACGGCGGAACGGCGCACGCGTTAGAAGCGGTGACGGACGCGAAGGAACACGTTCAACGGCTCCCGCGATACCGACAGTGCCTTCGCCGCGTAGACACCGACGACACCGAAGTCGAGTCCCGCACCGAGATCGGTGCGGTACGTCGACAACGCCGGAAAGTCGTGGCGCCCGATGTTGAGGGGGCTACCGGGTGCATTCACCAGCCAGCCGCGCCCCGCATCCGCGAAAAAGATCCACGCCCCGTCGACGCGAAACCGCGTCCGCCGCGCGCCGGCGCGCCGATCCGAGAACGAGATGCGCAGATCGCTCCGATATTCGAGCTGCGCCAGCGCGATCCGCTCACACTGCGCCGGCCGGCCGGCCGGCGCGCTCGACGACGCGCACGTGCCAACGTCGTTGTCCCCTGCCGAGCGGAAGTCGAATCCCGGTACGGTGCCGGGTCCATCGATCGAGAGCCGCCGCTCGAGAGGAAGCGGATCCCCGCTCACCCATCCACCCAGCACACCACGCACATTGAGCGCTGAACTGGGACTGATGCGATTATACCGTCGCAAATCGAGGAACACGCGTTGATATCGTGTCGACCCGCTCGGGATGGCACGTACGCCGGGAGAAACGGGGCCGGCACGCTCGATCACTCCGGTGCCACGCTCGTAATCCGCGAGCAGATACCATCCCGCCCACGGGTTGAACGTGTCGTTTCGCGTATCCACCCGGAGGGTGAGATTGGCGACGTGAAATCGACCGGCATCCATCTCCGGATTGGCGCGCCACGCGCGCCCGTTGTTGAACAGCGCTGGCGGATCGCGTGCTTCGCGTGATCGCCACCGTTCGTCGGCGTACGACACGGTGAGGTCGGCGTTCTCCGTCGCGCGCAGCGCGGCGAAGAGCTGGCCGCCATGTCGCTCGAAATAATCACGATAGTCGCGATTGAAGAAGAACGACGCGAGCCCGACTTCGGCGTTGCTCAACTGCCATGTCTCGACGCCTTCCACCTGGTCGTACAGCCGCCCGCCGAGCGTCACGCCGTATCGCCGTCCCACCCGAAGCTCGCCGAGGACCGTGTGGCCCACATCGGGCGTCGACGACGAGAAACTGCTGCTCGTCCGCACGATCGCGTTCGCCGCGAATCGCAGGTGCCCCCAACCCTGATCGCGGTAGAGCACCGGGCCAACGCGAACCGGCAGGCCTTCCACGCGATTGTACACGCCCGCATTCGCGATCTCGAGGCGATTTGTGTTGGCGTGGCGCCGTCGCTCGAATCTCCGCCACCAGTCTTCCGGTGCGCGTGGTTCCTCCGCCGATACCGTCATCCGTTCGGCTTCCATGACATAGCGAAGTGCCGGACGATAAATGCGCAGTTCGCCGCCGATCGTTGCGTTCTCGCGCCCCTCGACCTCGCCGCCCACCACGAGCAGGTCGCCATCGATCCGCGCCCCCGGACGCAGCAGCACGTCCGCATTGATCGCCAGCACGCGACCCGCCACATGCCCCTCGATGATCAGCGGTCCGTTCAGCACCGCCACATCGCCGGGCACGTCGCGCCCCGCCGGAATCACCGTGCGGTCGGTGGTGCGCAGCGTCGTCGTGGCGTTGTACAGGGCGGCCACTTCGCGGGCCACCTCGTGCGGCAGGCGCACACCCGCCACCGCCGTATCCACCTGCGCCGACACGAACAGTGGCACCAATAGCAGTCCGGCGGTGAGCGCGAAGGTCCGCATGAAGGGCGGGGAATGGAGTTCGGGGTCCGCGTGGCGTTCACGCAGCGGGCACGAGGAATTCGCCGTCATACCCCCCGACGCGTCAGGAGGTCGCCGGAGCCGTTGCCGATCATTCGTCGCCGATGGGAATGCCGAGCCGCCGCATCCGCCGGTACAGGTTCGCCCGATCGGTCCGGAGCCGACGTGAGGCCTCGGCGACGTTCCCACCCGCCGCGGACAACGCGCGCGCGATCAGCGTCCGCTCGTGCGCGTCGAGTGTGTCGGTGAGCGACTCATCGAGGAGCGAAGGGTCTGGCAGCGGCGCGTCGGCGCGGCGCACCCCGCCGTCCATCGGCAGCACCGCTCGCACGTCGCGCTCGTCCACGTCGGCGCCGGCATGCAGGATGGCGAGCCGCTCCACGATGTTCGCCAACTCACGCACGTTGCCCGGCCACCGGTATTGCGCCATGAGCGATAGCGCACTCGCCGTCCACTGCGGCGGCTGTCGGCCAGTGCGTGCCCGGTGCAGCGTGGAGAAGTGCGCGACGAGAATGGGAATGTCGTCGGGACGGTCCCGAAGCGGTGGCAGCTGAAGCGGAATGACGTTCAGGCGAAACAGCAGGTCGTCGCGAAAGTTGCCGTCCACCACCGCACGCGTGAGATCGCGGTTCGTGGCACTCACGATGCGAACGTCCACGCGAATGGACTTGCCGCCGCCCACGCGTTCGATCTCCTTCGCCTCGATGGCGCGAAGCAACTTGGCCTGCGCCTCCGACCCGAGGTCGCCGACTTCGTCGAGAAAGAGCGTGCCCGTGTGCGCCAGCTCGAAGCGGCCGATGCGACGGTCCGTTGCGCCGGTGAACGCGCCCTTCTCGTGGCCGAACATCTCGCTCTCCACCAGGTCGCGGGGAATGGCAGCGCAGTTCACCCGCACGAACGGCCGCTCCCTCCGCGGACTGCCGAAGTGGATGGCGGACGCCACGAGCTCCTTGCCCGTGCCGGATTCTCCGGTGATCAGCACTCGCGCGTCCGTCGGTGCGATTCGCGAGATCATTTCGCGCACGCGATCCATTCCTGGACTCCGACCGATCATCTCGCCTGTCAGCCCGAGATCCTCGCGGAGCGCGCGAGCCTCGCGTCGCACGCGCCGAAGCTCGAGGGCCGACGCGAGCGCGAGCAGCACGCCCTCCGGCGACAGCGGCTTCTCGAGGAAGTTGAACGCGCCCAGCTTTGTCGCCTTCACGGCGTCGCTGAGCCCGGCCTTGCCGCTCATCATGATCACCGGCACGTCGGGCACGCTCTCGCGAAGCCGCGCCAGCGTCGCCAGCCCGTCCAGCTCTCCCGGAATCATCAGGTCGAGCAACACGACGTCCGGACAACTCTCGGCGATGCGTTGCAGACCTACCGCGCCTTCTGCCGCGTCACGCACCTCGTAGCCTTCGCTCACGAGGAGTGCGCCTACCATGCGACGGATGTTCGGTTCGTCGTCGACGATCAGGACGCTCGACATCGCGTGGGGTCAGCTCCCGCCGGGCGACGCCGGCATCCCCGCGCGCTCGGAGAGCAGCTTCGTCGTGAAGCGCTGGCCCTCCGACACGCGCTCCATCTCGATGGCGATGGCGTCCACCGCCTGCTCAATGCGCTCGAGTCGCGCCGAGACATCGGAGGGGACGGCCGCCACGGGCCTGGATTCGAGCCGCCGTGCATAGGCACGCGCAATCGGGACGCCGATCGCGACCACGGGAATCATGCTGAACATCACGATCGGTACCAGAACGCCATCAATCGCCATGTGCCGACATCTCCATCGTGATTGCCATCGTCTCGACCGGCAGAAATAGCCTGATCGTCGTTCCGTTTCCGGTCGCGCTCTCCGCAGCCACCGCGCCATTGTGCGCGATTACCGTCTGCCGTACGATCGCGAGTCCGAGACCCGTGCCGCCCGCCTTGTGCGTCACGTATGGCTCCCAGATGCTGTCCAGCCTCGCCGACGGGATCCCGGAGCCACTGTCGTGTACCGCCACCTCCACCATCGCGCGGCCGTCGTGCGTCGCGCGCCGCACGGTGACGCGAACCGGCGCGTTGGAAGGACTCGCCTCCACGGCGTTCAGCAGCACGTTCGTCAGCGCACGGCCGAGGGCATCCACATGGCCGGGCACCATCGGTACGTCGTTGTCCACGAGCACCGCGAGCGGGGTCTCCGGCGGTACCGCCGTGCGCGTCGTGGCTCGCACCAGCTCGCCGAGGTCGACCGGCGCCTGCGGTCCCTCGGGCAGTCGTCCGAACTGCGCAAAGCTGCGCGCCATCTCCTCTAGACGCTTCGATTCGATCTCGAGCACGTCGACTGTCTCGGCCAGCGTCTGGGGCGCCTCACGCCGCAGGCGCGCGATCGCGAAGCGGATCGGCGTCAGCGGATTCTTCAGCTCGTGCGCCACCTGTCGCGCCGATTCGCGCAGCGCGGTAGCACGCTCGGCCTCCAGCGCGCGGACACGCCCCTGCCGCAACTCCGTCGCCATCGAACGCATCCGGTTACGGAGCATGACGAATTCCGGCGCGCCCTTGGTCGGTGGCCCATCCGGTAGCGCATCGCCACGGCTGATCATCGCCGTCCACCCCACCAGCTCACTGAGCGGCCGGCTCAGATTTCGGCTCAGATGTCCCGCCACCCGAGATGCCACCAACCCCATGAGGAGTGCCGCTGCCAGCGCCACGATCGCGGCGACCACGGGCGCACGACGCGTCATGAGGAACTCCATCTGCCTCGCATGCAGGAGTCCTTCGCGGAGCGCCCGTTGATGGTCGATCAGCAGTGCACGTTGCGCCGCACTCAGCGGCGCGCCCTCCACGGACTCGGAGGCGCGCCTGCCGGTTTCGGCGATCCGCTCCATGGCCGGAGTGGTGCCGAGCAGCGGTAGCGCACCGACCACCGTCAGCTCCCACGCGACAGCCAGCACGACCGTCGGAATGAGGGCGAAGCCCAGCAGAATGAGAAAAAGACGGGCGCGAAAGCCGACCTGCGTCACTGCATCTCCGTACGGGCGCTCGGAAGGGAGGTTTCGCGATAACATACAGGCCACCTCGTGCATCAACCACCCTGTTCATGCTGAACGCATCGTCATGCGCACCTTCACGAGCTATCGCACGTTCGATACGAAAGATCGGCAGACGATCATCGACATCACGGACGACGTCGAGGCGTGCCGGGCTCACGCGATGATCAGCGAGGGCATGGTTCTCGTGTCGGCCATGCACATCTCCGCCTCCGTCTTCGTCAATGATCACGAGCCCGGCCTGTGGGCAGACATCCTCGATTGGCTCGAGGGCCGCATCGCGCCGTGGACGCCGGAGCTCTACCGGCATAACAGTGGAACGGGTGAAGACAACGCGGCGGCGCACCTGCGGTCACTCACCCTGGGACACGAGGTGATCGTGCCCGTCACCGCCGGACGTCTCGATCTCGGTCCATGGCAACGCGTATTCTATGGAGAATGGGATGGCCAGCGCCCGAAGCGCGTGATCTACAAGGCGATGGGAATGTGAGGTCCCTTCCGCAAATCCTTGGGCCAGCATAGATTACGCCCCCAGCCACTCAGGGAGGCGCGAGCATGGAGCCCGCGGCGCCAGGGGTGACTGGTCAATGACGGTGTCGGCGTGATGGGTGCCGCCCTCGAATACTGCGCGTCGCGCAGTGGGGCGAGCCGGTCGACGTG
>JBDSSY010000041.1:0-4957 GCA_039928585.1 Gemmatimonadaceae bacterium
TGATCCCCTTGCAGCCGATGGACTGGTGCGCGCCGAAGTACACGGCGAGCGCCGGATCCGTGGCGCCGATCTCGCCGAACACGCGATTGAACACCTTGGCCGAAGCGCCGAAGCCGCCGTGCGACTCGGGGATGTTCATTCCCATCAGTCCGAGCTCGTGCATGCCGTGTCGCACCTCGTCGGAGAACTTGCCGTCGGCGTCGAGCTGGTGCGAATCGATCGTATCGGCGGCGAAGGCGCGGAACGAACCGAGGATCAGGCCGAGCGATTCTCGCTCGTCGGCGGAGAGCGCGGGATAGGGAAAGACGAGGTCTTCGCGGATCTCGCCGAGGAAGATCCCTTTTGTGAAGGAGGGATTGTGGTCGGGATCGGCGAGATGCGCGTCGGGCGTGTGCGCGGGGGCGGAGGTGAGGGTCACGCGGAAGTCCGGGAAATGAGGATGGCTGGAATATGCGGTGAGGCAACCCTCCGCGTCCGTCGGCGGGTCGAACGGCGCGTCGGCAGGAAGCCCACCCTATCGGAGTGACAGATGCGCATGCGGCCGAAGAGCATTGCCCTCGCGGCGACCACCATCGTCTGTATTACACTCTGCGTCGGGCCAGTCGGCGCGCAAACGGTGGACTCCACGCGACGATGGTCGCTGTTCGGCGGGAGCATCCTGGTGCAGGGAAACGCCATGTACCGCCCGCCCTCGAATCTCGAGGTAGGCGGGAGCGGCGAGTTTCGCGTTCGTAGCTTCCCGCTTCCGCTGCGCGCGAGCCTCGCGTTCAGCAGCGTTGACCAAGGGTGGACCGGCTCGAGCCTCAAGTACGGTACCTTCTCGATCGACGCCATCGCTCGGCCGGTGCGCCGGATCTTCGGGATCCAGCCGTACTTCGTCGGCGGGCTCGGAGCGGCGACGCGCGCCGGATTTACGGGCCTCGGGCGGCGTCCCAGCGCCACTGACCCCTTCAGCCTCGAGACGTACATCTTCCGCGAATCGCGCTCGAACTGGACGTTTGTTGAGGGCGGGATGGGGCTCGACATCGGTCGAGCGTTCGTCCAGTTCAAGACGCAGGTGGCAGTCGCGTCGAACGGCGACCGGCGGACACCTATCAGTGTCGGCTTCAGATTCTAGCGCGCGGTCTACGCGTCCATCACCACGACCGCCGGCTCGTCGTGCGCGCCGCGGGCGTCCGACTCCATCTGCCGCAGCACCATCTCGTGATACGCACCGCGCGCATCCATCAGCTCGCGGTGCGTGCCACGCTCGATCACGCGACCGTCGGCAAGCAACAGGATCAGATCGGCGCGACGGATGGTCGAGAGCCGGTGGGCGATGACGAGGGTCGTACGGCCGGCGAGCAGCGCCGCCATCGACGCCTGGATGAGCTGCTCGCTTTCCGTGTCCAGGTTGCTCGTCGCCTCATCGAGAATTAAAATCTGCGGCGACGCAAGGATCGCCCGAGCGATGGCGAGGCGCTGCTGCTGCCCGCCTGAGAGCTTGACGCCGCGCTCGCCGATGAAGGTGTCGTAGCCCTCGGGGAGCTTGAGTATGAACTCGTGCGCATTGGCGCGGCGGGCGGCGTCCTCGACCTCGGCCTCGCTAGCGTCATGGCGGCCATAGGCGATGTTATCGGCGACGGAACCGTCGAACAGGAAGACCTCCTGCTGCACGAGCGCGAGCAGGTTGCGGTAGGTGCGCAACTTCATGTCGCGGATGTCGATGCCGTCCAGGAGAATACGGCCTCGTGTGGGATCATGAAACCGCGACACGAGATCGGTGACGGTCGTCTTGCCGGCGCCGCTGCGTCCGACGAGCGCGATGACCGAGCCGCCGGGCACGGTGACGTTGAAGTCGCGAACGACTGGCAGCCCGGTGCGATATTCGAACTCGACGTCCTCGAACCGCAGCTCGTGCACCACGGATGGTGCGTCGACGGCGTCGGCGCGGTCGGGCTTGTCGTCATCGAGCGCGAGGACCTCGAACACGCGCTCCATGGCTGCGAGCGATCGCTGCAGCTCGGAGAAGGTGTTGACGATGTTCCAGACGGGGTTGAGCAGGAGGAACGAGTACCACTGGAATGCCATGATGTCGCCGACCGACGCACCGCCGCGCACATAAAGCCAGCCGCCGTACCATACGATGGCCACGTTGACGGCGCTCATGAGCAATCCCCACGACGTCCAGAGCACCAGCTCGCGACGGTGGGCGAACAACTCCTTGCGCAGCACCGTGTGCCGGCCGCGCATGTAGTCCTGCGATTCGCGCGGTTCGCCGCGGAAGGCGCGCACGACGCGAATGCCCGAGAAGGTCTCGCCAACACGCCCATCGATCTCTTCGGCGTCCTTGCGCAACGAGCGGTAGATCGGCTTCACTCGCCGCGCGAAGATGAGGCTCATCACCAACACGCCGGGAATGATCGCCAGCGCGGTGAGCGCGAGGCGCCAGTTGAGCGAGAGGAGCACGCCCACGGCGATGACGAGCCGGATGACGGAAATCGCGGGGCTGACGACCGCCATCTGCAGCAGGCCCGTGGTCGTATCGATATCGCCGGTGAGACGCGAGAGGATGCCTCCCGTCTTCATCTCCCAGAGCCGGGGCAGGGGCAGGTGCAGCAGCCGATCGAACAGCGCGCGTCGCAGCGACAGCATGACGCGGGTGTTGAGCAGGCGTTGGCGGTAATCCTTGGTGACGTTGATGAGGCTGGAGACGACGATGACGGTGAGGAAGAGCGCGCCGGCCATGTGCAGCCGCGTCAGCCGCTGGGCGGTGGTGAGCGTTCCGTCGAGCAGCACCTTGTCCACGATGTAGCGCATGAACAGCGGCTCGATCATCTCGAGCCCTGCGCGGACGAGCGCGAGCAGGAAGACCACGCCCAGTGCGACGCGAAGAGGGCGGAGCCAGCGGAGATAGTCGCGCAGGTACTCGCGCCGCTTGCCGCGTGGGCGGAGTCGGCGCCAGAGGGTGGGTTGCTCGCCAGCGTCGTCGTCCGGCGCGGCGACGGCGTCGGGAATCTTCCCGTTCCGGTCCGCGTCGACGCGGTCGTCAAGCCGGTGGTGCAGATAGTCGTCGACGAATCGGCGATAGCGCTACCGCGAGGAACGGGGAGGGCGGGTACTCATGTCGGGCGACGCAAGAAGGCGCTGAAGGGAGGCGGGGCCACGTGAATATGGCTCGCTTTATCGGATCGGCGACATGACGGTTCGCCATGCTTGAATCCGGTGCGCATGAGGGATAGCTTCCTCGTCTGCCCGTGCACGCTCGGCCCGTGAGCCGATCGTGGGTTGTCTTTCAGGCCGTAGCGCAGCCCGGTAGCGCACTTCCTTGGGGTGGAAGGGGTCGCGGGTTCAAATCCCGCCGGCCTGACTGAAGAAGAGATCATGGAGAAGCCGGTCGAAGAGTGTTCCTTCGGCCGGCTTTTTCGTTGAACGGAGTGGGGTTCAGAGGGTCGCGCGTCAAACCGCCGTTTCGTCAGCGGGCCGGCGCCGGTGCTAGCAACTCATCCGACCTGGATGGGCACCCGGTGCGACGAGTGTATCGCGTGGCGCTCTGCCGGTGCGGCAGTGCGCAGCATATGCCGTTCTGTGACAACTCGTGCGGCAACACGAAGTGGACCGAGCCCAGCGAGCGGAAATTTCCGGCCGGTTGACGAAGTCACCGGCGAGTACTATCTCGCCTTCGAAGCGAATCAGCCGGCACGACGAACTCTGGCCTGCTCACCAACCCCGGGGCATCACCATGACGTCGACCTCCACCGCTGCACCGATCATGACGTCGCAGCAGTTCCTCGAGCATTGGCTGGGACACCGCGCTCTGACGCGTCGCGTCATCGATGCATTCCCCGAGGACAAGCTGTTCACGTACTCCCTCGGCTCCATGCGCCCGTTCTCTGCGCTCGCGATGGAGCTCATCGGCATGGCGGTGCCGACGCTGAATGGGGTGATCACCGGCACGTGGGCCCAGTTCAGCGAAGCCAAGGCGACGACCAAGGCCGAGCTACTCCGGATGTGGGACCATGCGACCGCAGAGATTACCTCGCTTTGGCCAAGGATTCCCGCGGCGCGCTTTCAGGAGGTGGACACCGCGTTCGGGCAGTGGAAGATGGCGATCTATGACCTGCTGCTGTACGTCCGCGACAACGAGATTCATCATCGCGGTCAGGGATATGTCTACCTCCGGTCGCTGAACATCGAGCCGCCGCCCTTCTGGGAGCGGGCATGACCGGCACGCAGCGACGGGCACCGAAGAGTGCTGCCAGGATCGCTCCGCGATTGATCCGCGTAGATCCACGCTGAAGCAGTCGAAAACGCAGCTCGTCACCTCGCGCCTCCCTCGCTCGTCCTTGCTGCGTCCATGCCGACGCGCAAGCTGCTCGACCTCGTGTTTCCCGAGGGATTACTCCTCCTCGTGGCGGTGGCGCTCGTGCACTGGGGCGCGACGGCGCCATCGGCGGCGCCCGTCATCCGCGTCTATCCGTTCGTCGTCCTTGCCGCAGGTGCGCTCCTCGGCTGGCGGTTTCAACGCGGACGGTTGCTGCTCGCGTTGCTCGGCCTCGCCCTCGCGGACCGCGCCATGATCTGGCTCGCCCCGCCCGAATCCGGCGCGCCTCACGCCGGGCCAGTCATTGTGCACATGGTGGCGATCCTGCTCCCCGCGTCGCTCGCGGTGCTGGCGTTCGTGGGCGAGCGTGGCGTGCTCTCGGCTGTCGGCCTGCGACGGCTCGCGATCCTCGGCGCGCAGGTAGCGTTTGTGCTCGTGCTCTGGCTGTTGTCGGCGGTATATCCCCAGAGCACGGCGCACGCCTTCGATGCCTCAATCGTTCCGACGAGCGCCGTGACGTGGCTGCCACTCGGCCAGCCCGCCGCTCTCGTCGCGCTCGTGGCGATCACCGCGCTCGTTGCGCGAACGCTCTGGCGGCCGGATGCGGAGAGCCGTGGCTTCCGGTGGGCAGCGATCGGGTGCGTGATCGCCGCG
>JBDSSY010000042.1:0-4377 GCA_039928585.1 Gemmatimonadaceae bacterium
CCGACTTCATCGCGGCCGTGTAGGCCTTGGTCTTCGTGTTCGCGAACTTCGGAATCGCGATCGCGGCCAGAATGCCGATGATCACGACCACGATCAACAGCTCGATGAGCGTGAAGCCCTTGCGAAGATTCTTCTTCATATGGAGTTCCTGTAGTGGCGGGGATGTGTCGACTGCATCGCTGACTGCTGTGAAACGGTCCAAACACGGTACGGTGTAAAGCAACGGGCGGACCAACCCGGGCCGATAATTCAAGTTGCTTCGTACCAACGACTTACGCGTTCCGCTGCCCGGCCCATATCGATGATTGGTCATGGAATCCGCGAAACTTCTTGTGGTTTGCCACGCTCGGGCACCGGCATCGTTCGCTTCCATCGACGCCGGCCGAGGGCGCTGTCCGAGTCGGCGAGCAGCCGGCGCAGTCCGCGAGATTGCCGCGCGTCGACGAAACGCAGGCCGTCGAGCGCGGCCTGCCGGGCCTCGCTCCATCGTCCGAGCTTGCCGAGACACTCGACGTACTGGAAGCGGCCATCGGTGATGTCTTCCTTCACGGCGTACGACCACTTCAGGAGCGACACGGCAGGCTCGCACAGGCCGCCACGATGGTAGTCCGAGGCGATGACCAGTGTCATCGAGACATCGTAGGGAAAGAGCCGCAGCGCGCGGCGATACTCCGCCTCGGTCTCCTGCAGCCGGCCATGTGCGCCACCCACCTGTCGTCCCCGGAGGAAGTGCGCGCGATAGCCATTGGGCTGGTCGAGCACGAGCTGGTCGAAGAACACGTCGTTGTTCTTCCACACGCGCTGCCGATCGATGCTGCGCGCGGTGCCGAGCACCAGAAGCACGCCAACGGCGGCGATTGCTGCCCGGCGGTGGACCGGTCGCTCGCGCGCGCGCAGCCACTCGAAGGCGGCGCCCGCCACCAGCACGACGCCCACACTCGGGAAGAACAACGTACGCTCGGCGGTGATGAACCCTGTAGCGACGAGCAGGTTGCTCACGGGGAGGTAGCTCAACATCAGCCAGCCCAGGCCAAGACTCGCGACAGGAGAACGCCGCCTGAGCGCGATCGTCAGCGCAAGCACGCCGGCGCAGACGAAGAATCCCGGCAGTTCCACCGCCGCCAAGCCGTCGGGAATGGTCACTTCGGCCGGCGAGTAGTCACCACTCAACCGCACGGGAAACACGAGGAGCTGCGCGATGCGCGGCACCTCCGTCATCATCATGCCCACCCGGTCGACGGCGTCCATCTTGATGTACTGGAACACGGGGAATGACACGAACCCCGTGAGATTCGTCGCGACGATGGACCGCACGTAGAGGTAGACAGTCGCGACGAGCGCGAAGGCGAGCGCCAATAGACGCGCGTGACGCCATGCGCGCGCATCGGCGCGCCACGCGGGCTCTGGAATGACCGTCAGCTCCGCCGCGAGCAGCAGGGCCGGCAGCACGATCGCGTGCTCCTTGGAGAGGAGTCCGAGCGCGAAGAGCGTGAGGATGACGGCCGAGTCGCGCCACCCCGGCATGCCCTGCCGCCGCACGCGGATATAGTGCCCCACGGCCAGCGAGAGGAACAGCGCCACCAGCAGCTCCGATTGCCCGACGACGTTGCCCGTGACTTCCACGTGCACGGGATGCACGGCGAACAGCGCTGCCGCTACCCACGCACCGGCTGGCGGCAGCACGGCGCGCGCACACCAGTGCACCGCAGCGGCGACCAAGAGTGCGAGCACGATGTTGCCCGCGTGAAACACCCACGGCGCACCGTTGCCCGCCACCCACTGCAGTGTGAACAGCGTCATCACGAGGGGCCGGTACCCATCTCCCCCCAGCTGGGGCGGCCAGTACGTCTGCGCGAACAGGGCCCGGATCCCAGCGAGCGAATGCACCAGCACGTTGTTGCGGACGACGTAGATGTCATCGAACGTGAACTCGTGCCCGATGCTCGTGACGGTCGCGGCCAGAGCGAGCAGCAGCACGGCTCCGAGCGCGAATCGATCGCGTGCCGTCATCGCGTGAGGCCGAACCGTAGCATGTGCCAGAACGCCGCGACGCCATCCTTCCAGTTGATCTTCTTGCCTTCCGCGTACGTGCGCCCCGCATACGAGATGGGCACCTCGTAGATGCGCGCATCGCGCTGGGCGAGACGGGCGGTGATCTCCGGCTCGAAGCCGAAGCGGTTCGAGGTGAGCGTGAGACTGCGCGCGAGCTCGCCGCGCACCGCCTTGTAGCAGGTCTCCATGTCGGTGAGGTTCAGATTCACCAGCATGTTGCAGAACGTGGTGAGCACCGTGTTGCCCACCGAATGCCAGTAGTACAGCACGCGGTGCGGTCCCCCGAGGAAGCGAGAGCCGAAACAGGCGTCCGCCTTGCCATCCACGATGGGCTGCAGCAACGCCGGCCAGTCCTGCGGGTCGTACTCGAGGTCGGCGTCCTGCACGATCACGATCTCACCCGTGCTCGCCGCGAGGGCGGTCCGGATGGCCGCGCCCTTTCCCTGGTTCGTCGGCTGCAGGATGAGCGTGTGGATGAAGCCGGCCGCCTTCAGCTCCTGGAGACGTTCGCGCGTGCCGTCAGTGGAACAGTCGTCCACGCAGATGATCTCCTTCCGCACGGGCGAGGCGTGCACGCGATCGAGGATCGTCTCGATCGTGTGGCGCTCGTTGTACACGGGGATGAGCACCGACAGGCGCATCGTGGCCGGATCGAGCGGCGTGAGTTCGCGTGGCTTGGCCGCCAGCGTGAGCTTCGTCAGCGCGGGCACACCCATGGAGGGCGTGAGATGCGCGGACGGCAATCGTGGTGATGTCATTGCTTCAGGACGGTGTAGGCGACGCCGCCAGGAAAGTCCGCGCGCAGCGCGAGCCGGGGCATCGGCGAGTTGACCAGGAAGTCGGCGGCGTCCACGGTCTTGCGACTGCCGACGATCACCGTGCGCACGGGATACGCGGAGAGGATGGGTCCCAGCCCCTCGGTGGCATTCTCGGCGGCGGAGTGATCGCGCAGGTACTGCGCGGTCGTGAAGGAGAACACGGGCGTGGTTCTCCGGCCGGTGTACAGGAAGATCGCACCTTCGTCCTCGGCGGCGATCACGTCGCCCGGCGCGGTGTTCTCCATCGTCCACGCGATCGCCGGCGCAATGCGCTGGCTGTTCACGCGCGCGATGCTCGACCACCACGACCCCCGGATGCCACGCGCTTCGTAGCCCGCGTAGCCGACGGTGATCCAGGCGAATGCCGCGAGGAGCGCGGCGCGAGCGGGCCACGCGAACCGGCTCGGACGCGCTGCGGCGGCATGCGCGCCGGCCGTCACGAGCAGGAGGAGCAGCGGCCAGACGCCCCACACGAAGCGCGACGGGTTGAACGGCCAGACGAGCACGATGCACGCGTAGCCGGCCACGAAGAGCAGCGTCACCGGCATCCGTCGGCGCACCGACCACGCGCCCGCGGCGGCGAGTGCGCCGAGTGCCATCACCGTGGCGGTGCGCGCGCCGGTAGCGCGCAGCGGAGAGAACAGCACGCCAAGCATCTCGAGCACCTCGGGCACCGTCCTGGCGAGCGTGTCGCCTACCATGCCGATACCCGACAGCCGCACCCCGCGCACCCACCAGCTGGTGTATGTGTCGTAGTTCCCCAGCAGCGGAGCGGGCAGCGTGCCCGAATGCACGGCACTCCACACCTGCCACGGCAGCAGCGTCGCGGCGGCGGCTCCCGATACGAGCGCTGCGTCACGCCAGCGGCCGCGCCGCCCAAGCACCATGGCGACCGCGGGCATGAGCACGATGCCGTGCGATCGCACGAGCGTGCAGAGCCCGATCGCCACACCCAGCAGCAATGCCCGCCGCGCGGAAGCAGGTCGCTCGGCGAGCGACTCGAGCGTGGGCAGCAACAGCAGTAGCACGGCCAGGAAGAATGGCTCGGAGAGCACCATGCTGCCGAGCACGAGCAGCGGCACGCTGATGGCCGACACGGCGCCGAGTGCAATCGCCCAGCGCGCCCCCACCGCGCGCGCCTGCGCGAAGCGAACGAGCAACACCGCGGCCGCGGCGAGGAATACGGCATTGAGCGCCTTGAACACCACGAGGCTTGCCGGAAACGCGGGCGCGATCCACGACACCATCGCGAGCAGTGCTGGATAGCCCGGTGGAAAATGCGTCGCGGCCGGCGCACCGGGCAGGTTCAGGTAGCGATAGCCTTCGCCCGACGCGAGTGAACGCGCGAGGATCACGTACATCGCATCGTCGTGCACGACACCCACGAGTCTCGCATCCACCACCGCGATGCCCGACGCCAGTGCCAGCGCTCCCACCATCACGAGCGCCGCGCGAGGCCAGTCGATCGCTCGAGCGGCATTCAGCGCCATCGACGACGTCGCGGCGA
>JBDSSY010000043.1:0-4265 GCA_039928585.1 Gemmatimonadaceae bacterium
GGCCACCACCGCGAAGAGGATCGTCGTGAACACCATGTCCGTCGTGACGGCGACGCCGTACGCGGCGGCAAGGTTGCTCGACGTCTGGAAGCCGAGCACGAGGCCGATGCAGCACACCATCAGTATGCGGTTGAGCCCGGGGATATAGATCTGACCGATGTGGGTCTCGCTCGTATGCTCGATGTCCATACGTGGCAGGTACCCGAGCTGCACCGCCTGGCGCGTGAGAGAAAACGCGCCGGAGATGACGGCTTGCGACGCGATCACCGTGGCCAGCGTCGTCAGCGCAACCAACGGAAGGAGCGCCCACTCCGGTGCAAGTCGAAAGAACGGATGCTCGGCCGCTGACGGATCGCGCAGCACGAGCGCTCCCTGGCCGAAATAGTTGAGCAGCAGCGCCGGCAGCACGAAGCCGAACCAGGTTCGGCGTATTGGCGTGATGCCGAAGTGACCCATGTCGGCATAGAGCGCCTCGCCACCGGTGACGGCCAGGAACACCGAGCCGAGCACCAGGTAGCCATGCCATCCATTGATTGCAAAGAAGCGCACCGCGTGCACGGGATTCATCGCCGCCAGCACCCGGGGATTCTCCACGAGCTGCCCGATGCCGAGCACGGCGAGGGTGGCGAACCAGAGAAGCATCACCGGCCCGAAGATCGCGCCGATTTTCGCCGTGCCGCGGCTCTGCACCATGAACAGGCCGACGAGAATGGCGATCGTGATGGGAATGATGTACGGCTCGAAGATCGGTGTCGCGATCTGGAGCCCCTCCACGGCGCTCAGCACCGAGATCGCTGGCGTGATCATGCCGTCACCGTAGAGCAGCGACGCGCCGAACAGGCCGACGAGCACCAGAACCACCCGGCGCCGGCGGGCCTTCGGGGATGCGGGCGTGACGAGCGCCGTGAGCGCGATCATGCCTCCTTCGCCGCCATTGTCTGCCCGCATCACGAACAGCAGATACTTGACGGAGATGACGAGGATGAGCGCCCACACGATGAGCGAGAGCAGCCCGAGCACGTTGGCTTCGGTTGCCGCGACGCCATGCACGCCGTGCAGCGACTCGCGCATGGCGTAGATAGGGCTCGTGCCGATGTCACCGTACACCACGCCAAGGGCGGCGAGCGACAGGGCGACGAGCTTGGACTTTCCGGTGGGCGAGTCGTGGAGGTCGGCGGGCTTCACAGGAGAACGGGGGACGGTGAAGGGAGAATCGCGAAACGTGAACCGTGAAGGTCGAGAGCGAGGAGCTTGCAGTGAGGAGCTTGAAGCAGTGAGCGTTGAGATAAACTCATTCCATCAGCGGTTCCGGTTCCATTGCCCGGGCGCGGGGCACGCGATTCACCACAAAGATGCCGGCGAGTACGAGCGCGCCGCCCACGAACTGCAACATCGTCAGTCGTTCGCCAAGTAGTGGGACGGCGAGGACGGCCGTGAGAGGCGCCTGGCCGAGCAGGGCGATCGACGTTCTCGAGACGGGGAGTCGTCCAAGGGCGTACGCCACCGAGAGGTGACCGACCACCTGCGTCACGAGCGCAAGCCCGATCAGTGCCCACCAGCTCTGCGTCGCATAGCCGCGCAGCGGCGTGCCGATGATCAGGCAGATGACGAGGAGCGTCAACGCAGCCGCCACGCCCGAGATCGCGCTGAACGTGAGCGCATCGATCGATTGGCGGCTGCGCCGCACGTAGAGCAGGTAACCGGCATAGCATGCCGCACCGCCCACGGCGAACGCGTCGCCCACGCCGAGCTGTGGATGACGCAGCACGTCGGTGCCGACGATGGCGATCATGCCGGCGAAGCTGAGCGCGAATCCCATCCAGAAGCGACGCGTGGGCCGGTCGCGATAGAGCAGCCATGCGCCGAGCGCCACGAAAATCGGCGCATTGGTGCCGAGCAGCGTCGCATTGGCGGCAGAGCTCATCATCACCGCGCTGTTGAACAGCGCGAGGTCGGCCGCGAAGAACACCCCCGCGATCACTGCGTCCCGCACGGCGGAGCGATTCAACCGGGCGACTCCGGTAGGTCGCGACGCGAGCGCCCATGGCACGAACACGAGTTGCGCGAGTGCCATGCGCCAGAACGCCGATGTCCATCCGGGTAGCTCCGACCAGCGCACGAACAGCGCGGACCAGCCGATGGCGAACACACCGAGGGCGAGCACGGCGTACGCCTTCTTCTGGCCGGGATGCGGTACGGATGCGAGGGCGTGCGACATCGCTGATTCTAATCGCCCGGGAGGCCCGGTCGGATGGTCCATACTGCGTCGATGCCAGACGCAGCTGATCGTCTACGTCATTCGACGTATGGGGTCGCCATCCGCTGCGCTCTAACATGAACTCCATCCCATCACGGAGCTCATCATGCGCACGCTCATCCGTCGCCTCATCGCCGCCAGTCCCGTCGTGTTTGCCGCGACCACCGCCTGCCTCCCCTACACCGTGGGAACCACGGCGCAGACGGTGCCGGCGCGTGAGACGACGCGCAGCACGTCGTGGTACTTCATCCCCAACGCGATCAAGCTGCCCGGTGACAGCGTCGCCGGTCCGTTGGCCGGCAGCAACCTGGAGTATCGCCGCGGACTCGACCAACAGTCCGACTTCGGACTCCGCCTGCTGCCTGGCGGTGTGACCGCCGACTACAAGCGCCGCCTGAGCAGCGATCTCTCTGGCGCCGGCACCGCGTTCGCCTACAGCGCGGGTGGCGGCATCGTGAACGGTGGCGAACACCTCATGGTGCAGGCGACGCTGATCGCATCGGGGCGCGAGGATGCCTCGCTCGTGCCCTATGGCGGCATTCGCGCCATGCACGTCGTGCCCATTTCGCAAGGCGCGGTGACGGACAAGCCCACGCTCGGTGTGTTCGGCGGCGTGCAGATCGGTGACGCCGAGTTTGCCATCCGCCCCGAGCTCGGCGTGTTCTACGATCACTCAGCGCTCGGACTCCGCAGCAGGGATTTGATCTTCGTCCCCGCCATCACCCTCAGGCGCGCGCCGCGTCGCCATCAGGCCGAGGCAGGCTCGCGCCGCAGACCGCTCGCCGCTAACGAACCACGGGATCCCGCCGGATCCCGTCCCCGCGAGCGAAAAATCCCGGCAGTGATACCGGCACGTTTCCCGTAATCGGGGACCGGCCGAGCACCGCCGCCGCACCGGCCCGTTCCAGTACGTCGGCCACGCCGTAGGTGACGAGGTACGTGCCGACGCGCGGAAACTGCCGGATGAGATAAGGGTTTCCGAGCGAGACGACCACGACGCGTTCACGCGTGGACAGCGTATCGATCCAGGCGGCAATGTGGGCCGGCATCGCGAACCGGCCCTCCCCTTCGATGCGACGCACGTAGGTTGCGACGATCACGCGGTCGGCGCCGCGCACCTCGCGCGCGATGGAGTCCAGTGTCGCCATCGGCACGGCTGGCCCGATCTTGAACGCCCGTGACTGCGGAAGAGCCTGGCGTATCGTCGACGCGAACGCACGGCCGGCACGCAGCTCTGTCTCCGGCATGTACTGCACGAGTACCGTGCGCGCTCCAGTCGCCACCGGTACCAGCGTGTCCCGGTCGCGGAGCAGCGTCACGGCACGGACGGCGATGTCCGCCGCGAGCATCCGGTGCGCCGGATTGCCAACGATGTCTCGCAGCGAGTCGAGCGGTGCGATGGGACGGAACGCCACGCCCGTTCGCGCCTTGAGTTCGAGCACGCGCCGCACCGACGAGTCGATGCGGGCTCGCGTGATGACGCCCCGCTCTACCGCCTGCACAAGCGCATCGACCGCTTTCGTGGGGTCAGTCGGCTTCAGCAGCACGTCCGCGCCTGCCTGCACTGCGAGCACCGAGCTTTCCTCCGTCGAGTAGCCCTTCCCGATGCCGCCCATCGTCATCGCATCGGTGATGGCGAGCCCGGTGAAGTGCAGGCGATCGCGCAACAGTCCCGTGATGATCCTCGGCGCCAGCGTCGCCGGCGTCGTGCTGTCGCCCTGCACCGCGGGCAGCGCGATGTGCGCTGTCATGACCATGCCAGCGCCCGCGTCGATTCCCGCGGCGAACGGCACAAGCTCCACGGAATCCAGTCGCGCGATCGACGCACTCACGGTGGGCAGCCCGATGTGCGAATCGACGTCGGTATCGCCATGCCCGGGAAAGTGCTTGATCGTCGCGACGACGCCCGCATCCTGCGAGCCTTTGACGAACGCGGCCGACAGGAGCGCCACGCGGTGTGCGTCTTCACCGAACGATCGGGTGTTGATCACCGGGTTCGCCGGATTGT
>JBDSSY010000044.1:0-8131 GCA_039928585.1 Gemmatimonadaceae bacterium
GTAGAACCGCTTGTCTTCAGTGAGGACAAAGGCGTTGCGCACCATGGGCGGTATCTGGTCGAGCTTGAGCAGGGTGCGGCGCTCGAGGCCGAGTTCGGCGATGAACCGACCGTCAGCGGCGAAGAGCTTCGACGTCTGCCGCGGCTGATACTCGTCGAGCACGTCCACGGCTGGACAGGCGCCCGCCCGACACACCAGGGCCCAGCTCGCGTACAGCATGCCGACGCCGAACGCGACGACGAAGACCGTGGCGATGCCGAGAAAGCGGGAAAACTTCGGATGGCGGCGGCGAAAGTTCCGAGAGAACGGGAGATCCACACGACACTCGGCTGGGGGTCGGCCCGGGCGTGGCAGTCACCACGGCGAGCCACACTGGAAGGAACCTTAATGCGCGGCATCAGCCGGCACCAACGAGGCGGCGACATGCGTCCGCTGACAATTCGACACCCGTCGACCTAATTTTGTGCCATGCAGACGACCGACGTGCTCGAAGAGCTACACTGGCGTGGGCTCGTGGCCCAGCACACGGACGGCGTTCCCGGAGCGCTCGCGGCCGGACCGGTCTCCGCGTACATCGGGTTCGACCCCACCGGCAGCAGCCTCCACGTGGGGAGCCTCGTGGTGATCATGATTCTCGTGCACCTGCAGCGGCACGGGCATCGGCCGGTCGCACTCGTGGGTGGGGGCACGGGAATGATCGGCGACCCGAGCGGCAAGGTGAATGAGCGGCAACTGCTGTCGGACGAGCAGGTCGCGGCGAACGTAGCGTCCATCCGGGCGCAGCTCGAACGGTTCCTCAGCTTCGACGGTCCGGGAGCGGCGCGGATGCGGAACAACGGCGACTGGCTCACGACGCTGCCATTGGTGGAGTTCCTGCGAGACACGGGAAAGCACTTCACCGTGAATTACATGTTGCAGAAGGAATCGGTGAAGTCGAGGATGGAGGCGGGGATTTCCTTCACCGAATTTTCCTACATGCTGCTCCAGGCCTACGATTTTCTCGAGCTTCGCCGCCGCGACGGCGTGACGTTGCAGCTCGGGGGCAGCGAACAGTGGGGCAACATCACGGCGGGCATCGAACTGATCCGCCGCGTGGACGGGGCCGAAGCGCACGGCCTCACGGTACCGCTGCTGATGACGTCATCGGGCACGAAGTTCGGGAAAACCGAGGCGGGCGCGGTGTGGCTCGATGCGGCGCGCACGTCACCGTACGCGTTCTATCAGTTCTGGCTCGGCGCCGAGGATCACGACGTCGGGCGGTACCTGCGCTTCTTCACGCTGATGACGAAGGCGGAGATCGAGGCACTCGAGGCCGCGACATCCACTTCGCCCGAGCAACGCGCCGGTCAGATGGCGCTCGCCGTGGACGTGACGCGTCGCGTCCACGGCGAGGCCGCGCTCGCGGCTGCCGAGCAGGTGTCGACCTTCTTTTTCGGCCGGTTGGACCCGCGCGAGCTGAGTGACGACGCCTTCTCGATCCTGCGTGCCGAGGCTCCATTCGCGGAAGTCGACGCGGCGACACTCGTCAGCGACAGCGATGCGACGAGCTTCGATGCGTTGAAGCTGCTGACGGCGTCGGGGCTCGCCGCGTCGAACGGCGCGGCGAAGCGATTGCTCGACCAGGGAGGCGTGTCGGTGAACAAGCGCAAGATCGGCGGCTCGGAACGGCTCCTCCCACGCGCTGACGTCCTGTTACGGAGCGGACACATCGTCATTGGAAAGGGCAAGCGCGACTTCGCGGTACTGCGAGTGCGCTGAGCGCAGGCAGGATCAGGGCGATTCGCGCAGTGCGGCGAGCGCGACCAGCACGTCGTCGCGGGTCGTGTAGCAGTGAGGCGCGAGCCTGATGGTGCCTTCGCGAACGGAGTGCGCGACACGAGCGGCGTCGAGACGATCGCTTGTCCTCCGCGGATCCGCGGGCCTCAGCGACACGATGCCCGCGACGTGTGCCCGCGGTGTGACGAGCGCGATCCCCTGCTCTGCCGCGCCATCGAGCAGTTCCGTGGTGCGCGCATGCACGTGCGCCGCAACGGCGTTCGCGCCGAGCGCATGGAGGAGCGCGAGGCTCGCTCCCATGCCGGCGAAGTCCTGGAAGGGCAGCGTGATCTGCTCGAATCGTCGGGCGTCGTCCCGCCAGGTCAGGTCGTACGAGAGCAGGCGCGAGAAGTCGTCTGAACCGCGCACGCCCATCCAGCTCACGGGCTGAGGCGCGAGCTCCTGCACGAGCGACCGGCGGACGTAGGTGAAGCCGGTGCCCCAGGGCGAGAGCAACCATTTCTGTCCGCCGCAGGCGAGCAGGTCGATCGGGACGCGCGACACATCGAGCGTGAGCGGACCGAGTCCCTGGATCGCGTCCACCACGAACCGTATGCCACGCTCGCGACAGGCGGTGCCGAGCACGTCGAGCTGCGCAACAGCGCCCGTCGCGAAGCCGACCCACGAGACGGCCAGCACGCGCACATCCGGCCGATCGAGTGCGGACAGCACGGCCGGCTCATCCAGCACGCCCTCGTTGACTGGAATGCGCCACAGTGTGAACCCGCGAACGGCGGCGGCGGCCATCCATGGATACACATTGGCCGGAAACTCGAGGTCGGGTATCACGACGACGTCGCCCGGTCCGAGCGGCAGCGTCCACGCGGCGAGATTCACTCCGGCGCTCGTGTTCGTTGCGAGCGCGATCTCCGCAACGTCGGCACCGATGAGCGTGGCGAGCTGCCGGCGCACGGTCGTGAGCGTCTCGAACTGTTCGTCATGACCGAGTCGGTGGGGCGCGGCGCGCTTGCGGGTGAACACCTCCTGAGCGCGCACGGAGGATTCGGGCAACGGACCGGTGCTCGCGGCGTTCAGATAGACCGACTCACCGGTGTCCATCCACGGAAATTCGTCTCGCCGGAGGCGCGCGGCGTCGATCACGTCGGGCGACAGTGACGGAGGCACCCGCTGCACGATCAGGTGCGCGCGGACGGAGGGGCATCGATCGAACCGCTCTTGGCGGCGTGACGAGGGTCCAGCGCATCGCGCAATGCATCGCCCAGCAGGTTGAAGCCGAGCACGGCTGACCCGATCGCGAGTCCGGGCGCGAGCGAGGTCCACGGCGCGTTGCGCAACTGGTTGAGATCGCGACCGTCGGCGATCATCGAGCCCCAGCTCGGGGTGGGAGGCTGCACACCCAGCCCGAGGAAGGAAAGCGCCGATTCAGCCATGATGGCGGCCGCGACGCCAAGCGTCGCCGCGATGAGGACGGGCGCGACGACGCTGGGGAGGACGTGCCGCAGGACGATGCGGGTGTCTCGTGCGCCGAGCGCACGCGACGCATGCACGAACTCGAGCTGTCGTACCACGAGCACCTGTCCGCGTACGAGTCGCGCCATGCCTGCCCAGCCGACGATGCCGATCGTGAGGAAGACGACTCCGAGCGATGGCTGGAGTGCAGCCGCCATGGCGATGAGCAGCAGGAGCGTCGGAAAGGCGAGCGTGACGTCGGCGAGCCGCATGACCAGTTCGTCTATCCAGCCGCCGTAATAGCCGGCGATCAGGCCCATCGACAATCCGATCAGCAGCGCGATGGCCTGCGACACGATGCCCGCCGAGAGCGAGACGCGCGCACCGTAGACGAGGCGGGCCCAGACGTCGCGTCCCTGGATGTCCGTGCCGAGCCAGTGTGTCGGCGACGGTCCCTGCAGCTGATTGACGAGGTCGATGCGCAGCGGATCATGCAGCGAGACGAGCGGCGCCAGCACCGCCAGGAGAACGATGAGCACGATGACACAGACTCCGAACCACGCGCGCGCATCTCCGCGCAGCGCACGCTTCACGCGCTCGTTCATGACGGGTCTCCCAACTCGGGCGGCGTACCAGGGCGCTGATGCTTCCAGCGACGATGATGCCAGAAATATTGTTCGGGGGCGCGGCGAATCCAGCGCTCGAGCGTGGACGTGTAGTCGGCGACGATGCGATCGACGTCGGCCTCACGATCACCCGTCGGTTGGACGGGGACTTCCTCGTAATACATCACGTACTTCCCATTCGGCTGGCGCAGCGCGGTGGCGAAGACGACGGGCGCCTTCAAGCGCAGCGCGAACACCGCCGGGCCGCGCGGTGTCTTGGCGAGCCGGCCGAAGAATGGCACCCATGTGGAAGCGAGTCCAGCCGCGCCCTGATCCACCAGCATGGCCACCGCGTGCCCCTCTCGCGTGGCTCGCGGAACGCGGCGCACGGCGTCGGCGTCGTGAATGACGGTCATCCCGATGCCATTGCGCGTGGCCGTCACATATCGATCGAACAGCGGGTTCTCCATGCCGCGCGCCACGGCCTCGATCGGGATGCCACTCGCGGCGACGAACGCGCCGGCAAGCTCCCAGTTGCCGAGGTGTCCGCTCACGAGCAGCACGCCACGTCCCTGTGCCCTCGCACGCGCCACGACGTCGGCGCCCTCGGTGCGCTCGAACATCGCGAGTATCTGCGCACGCGAATAGGCCGGCAGCAGCGCCGCCTCGATGGTCGTGCGCCCCAGGTGCGCGTACGATGCACGCGCGACGCGCGTCACATCCGCGGCGCTGTACTCCGGAAACGCTGCACGCACCTGACGCTCGACGACGGCGCGGCGGATGCCGAGCGGTCGATAGCCGAGGGAGCCGATCCATGCCCCGATGCGTCCCGCACGGGGTAGACTGAGCCGATCGAGTGCCGTGACGGCGCCACGCAGCGCGAAATACTGGAGGTAGTGCGGAAACCGCGCGTCCTTCACCGCGCGGCCCAGAGCGTCCGATCGCCCGCAGCGCTCGCGGCCGCGACGTAGCCCTCGATCATCGCCGATTCCGTGAACTCGCGGGCAACGCGAGCGCGGCCGGCCTTGCCCATGGCGAGCCGCTGGTTGTTGTCGGCAAGAAAGTTCGCGACGGTGGCAGCCGTGTCGTTCGGGTGCGCCGGTGGCAACAACACTCCGGCGATGCCGTCCGGCACGTACAGCGACAGCAGCGGCGACCGCTCGGCAATCACTGGCACGCCGGCCGCCATGAAATCGAGACAGCCGAACGCACCGTCGTCGCCTTCGGCCGCTACCCAGCCGACTTCGGCTGCACCGACCACGGCCGCCATGTCGTCGCGCTCGCCCAGGAACCGCACGAGCGACGTGACACCCAGCGCCGAGGCATGCATGTGCGTGTCGTCGTCATCGCATCCCGACCCGACGAGAGCGAGACGCAGCTCAGGATGGCGCGGCGCAAGCAGCGCTACGGTGCGGAGCGCGGTCGTGATGCGGCTCTTCGCCTTGCGATCGGCGACGCACACCATCAACTGCGTGCCCTGCTCCACGCCAAGGGTGCCGCGCGACGTCATGCGCATCTCATCCGCCTTCTCGATGCTCACGGCGAGCGGAGCGACGAACGCCCGGTCGACCGCGCCTGCGTTGGCGCGGTCCATGTCGGTGCTGAAGAGCAGACGTGACGACGCCATCCTGGGCGCAAGCCGCGAACCGCGGCCTGCGGACTCCGCCGCGCCGGCGGCAATTCTCCTGATCACCGCGCCGCGTTCAGCCAACCGCATCGCCGAGCTGGCGACGAGCTGTTCGCGTTCCGAGTGCAGGAACACCACTTCGATGAAGCGATCCTTGAGCACCGTGCGGAGCCGCCACGCGTCACGGCTCACGGAGTCGGAGATCTGCAGCGGGACGACGTCCAGGCCCTGACTGGCGAACGCCTGCTCGGCCGTGGAATCAGCCCGGCAGACGACCGTGACGGTCGCGCCCTTGACGGCGAGTCCCTGCGCGGCAACGGCAAAGGCACGGGACGACCCGGACCAATCCGCAGCAGAGTGGTAGAACAGGAGACGCATCTCAGCGAGCTCCGGACGCGACGGCGGACGTCAACGACGCGTCGTCCTCGCGCCGCATCTGCGCCGCATGGAGCCGGTGATAGGTCCCGCGCTGCGCGAGCAATTCAGCATGCGTTCCGCGCTCGACAATCTCGCCGCGGTCGAGGACGAGAATCTGGTCTGCGTGCACGACGGTAGAGAGACGGTGAGCGATGACGAAGACGGTGCGACCCGCCAGCAGGCGGTCGATCGCCTCTTGCACGAGTCGTTCCGATTCGGTGTCGAGGGCAGACGTGGCTTCGTCGAGGATGAGGATGGGTGGGTCGGTGAGCAGTGCGCGGGCGATCGCGAGACGCTGGCGCTGCCCACCCGACAACCGCGTCCCGCGCTCCCCCAGCACCGTATCGTAGCCCTGGGGCAGCTCCTCGATGAATGCGTGCGCATTGGCCGCGCTGGCGGCGCTCCGGACCTGGGCATCGGAGTACGTTCCAGCGTTCCCGTACGCGATGTTGTTGCGCACGGTGTCGTTGAACAGCACGGTGTCCTGACTGACGATGCCCGTGAGTCCGCGAAGCGATGGCAGGCTGATCGTCCGCGTGTCGACGCCGTCCAGGAGGATGACGCCGTTCGTCGGCTCGTAGAAACGCGGAATGAGGTCGACCAGCGTGCTCTTCCCCGCTCCGCTCGCACCGACGAGCGCCACGACGTCGCCCCGCTTCGCGCGAAACGTCACGTCCTTGAGCACCGGCTCGTCGTCGTACGCGAACGACACCCCCTGAAATGAGAGCTCGGCGCGCAGCTCGGTCACGACGGCTGTCCCACGGTCGAGCTGCCGTTCGGTCGGTAGATCGAGCACCTCGAACAGCCGTTCGGCCGAGGCGAACGACTGTTGTGCGGTGGTGGGCGCCTGCGAGAGCTGCTTGAGCGGCGGCAGCAGGCGCATCACCATGATCATGAACGTCATGAGTGTTGCACTGTCCATCGCGCCCGAGCCGGAGAGGACCTGACGCGCGCCAATCCACAGGATCAGCATCGCCACCGAGGTGCCGATCATCTCGGTCATCGGTTGCGACAGCGACGCCACCCGCGTGATGCGCACCATGCCGGACGAGTAGCGGAGGCTGGCGTCGGCGAACCGCCGATCCTCGTATGGCTCACCACGAAACGACTTGACGAGGCGCACGCCGCTCACCACCTCCTGCAGCACGCTGGTGATCTCGCCGTAGTCGCCGCGAAGTCGACGATGTCCGGTGCGCAGCTTCCGGAGCACCGGCTGCAATGACAGCGTGAGCAGCGGGGCGATGACGAGCGCGACGAACGTCAGGCGCACGGAGTAGTTCAGGAGAATGATGATGGTGCCGACGATCTGTGCCAGGTTCTGGAGGGTCCGCGTCACCAGCTCCGTCACGAGCACCTTGGTCTGCTCGGTGTCGGCGAGGACACGCGAGATGATCTGACCGGTTTTCGTGCGCTGGAAATAGCCGAGCGGAAGGCGTTGGAGGTGCTGAAAGACTCCATCGCGCAGGTCGCGCGTGACGTATTCCTGGAGCGCGGCGCCAAGTTGCCCACCGAGCCAGACGAAGACGTTCTTGAGCGCCACGATCGCGATGATGGCCACCATCATCACCTCGACGGAGCCGAGGCGATCGGCCGGATCGAGGAACGCGCCGACGAGCGACTGCTGTAGGCGCGTGATCCACGTCGGCGACGTGCTCGGGATGAGCTGCGCTTCGCCGAACAGCGCGTTCAGGAACGGCACGAGCAACGTGAAGGAGAACACGTCGAGCGCGGCGGCCACGACGCTGCACGCGATCGTGCCGGCCATCCGCCACGAGTGCGGGCGCAGGTAGTGGAGCAGTCGACGGTACACGCGTTACCGGCGAGGCGTGAGGAGTGAGACAGGCAGGATGCACTCTTCCGGCGTCACGCCGCCATGCAGGAACGAGCCGCGATAGCGGCTCTGGTACTCGCGGAGCTTGGTCGGGTAGACGAAGAACGTATCGCCCGTCGCGAGGAGCGTGTTCACACCCATGCCGCGCTGCGGCAGCTTCAGTGTCTCCTCATTCCTGAACAGCAACGCATGATCCGGGTTTTCGGCGCGCAGGTCCTCGCCGAACTTGTACCGGAGGTTCTGGGTGGCGTCGCGGCGTGCGAACACCGTGGCGGGCGTGTGACAGTGGATCGATCCGTGATCGCTGGTGATCAACACCTTCACCTTCCGCCGGGCAGCCTCCTGCAGCACGCTGAACAGCGCGGAGCGCCTGAACCACTGGAGCGTGAGCTGACGAAGCGCGATTTCGTCACGCGCCACTTCGTA
>JBDSSY010000045.1:0-4080 GCA_039928585.1 Gemmatimonadaceae bacterium
GCGGCGACGCTGGAGAACGAGGGCGTGGGCCAGCGGTCGGGCGTGAGGCCGTTCCGCGGATTGGTCGTCTCCCAGAAGAAATCGAAGGTGCGGCGCGACAGCGTATCGAGAAAGGCGCGTTCCCGCACGGTGGGCACGTAGGCTTCCGCACTCCGTGCGCCCGGCGGCCGAGTCACCGTCACCCGCACGCACCCCGTGCCGGTGACGACGGCGCTCATCGCGAGCGCCGCCGTCACCAGAGCGCGCTTCACGTGCACCCCGACGCTACCAGTCGTACTGCGCACCGAGCTGGAGGCGTCGCGCATCCGCCACGACACAGAAGCCCCGCCCGAAGTCGGGATTCGCCGTCCGGACCCCTTTCTCATTGGTGAAGGCCACGTCGTTGAAGCAGCCGTAGTTGTTGTAGTTGAAGGCGTTGAACAGATCGGCGGTGATGCCGAGCCGTTGTCCGCGCAGCGGTACGAGATCCTTGCGCAGTCGCAGGTCAACGTTGCGATACGCGAAGGCCCTCGGGATGATGAAGCTGAACTTGGGTAGCTCGCCGCCGCCCCGGTTGAAGAAGGGGAGCGGGCCGGAGAAGTCCTGCGCCGCGATGCGGTTGCCCGAGCCGAGGGTGATGAGCGTGCTCGCCTGGAGTCCCCACGCCCACGGCAGGTCGATGATGCCGTTGGACACGATGCGATGCCGCTCGCTGTTGCCGATCTCGTACCGCGAAAAGCCGAACGCGCCGATCCGCGGGAAGCTGAACAGGTCACCCCCTTGGGACTCCGCCTTCGCCAGCGTGTAGGCGAGACCGGCCCCCCATCCCGTCCCGTTCTCGATTCGACGGTACGGACGATCGAGCTGAAGGAACATGGCGTTGTACCAGCTCTTCACAGTGTTGTTGGCGACGAGCACGTTGCGGTAGGCCGGTATGCTCATGCTGGTGCAGCAGCCGCCATCGGGGTTCAGCCCGAAGTTGGCCCACTCGAAGCTCAGACCGTTGTAGCTCCGGGTACCGGTATACGTGAGCGCGGCGTTGAATCCGCCGAAGTCGTGCCGGACGCCGACGTTGAACTGGTTCGCGCGCGGCGGCTTGAGGTCGTTGGGAAGCAGGAACACTTCCGTCGGTGGCGCGCTGCCGCCCGACAGCGCGGCGAGCAGACCGGCCTTGCTGAAGTACTGCGGGCTCCAGGCGAGCACGCCGGGGCTCGCCGTCTGCGCGAACCGGAATTCGTAGTTCGGATGCTGCCGGTTAAACGTCTCATCGATCAGCGAGTTGTACGTCTGGCGGTCGTAGAAGATGCCGTACCCGCCGAAGATGCTGGTTCGCTGCTCGGCGTCCAGCGCGTACGAGGCGCCGATGCGCGGCTGAAATGCGCCGAGGAAGTTCTTCCGCTGCCTGCCGTCGGTGAGGTAGTTGGGGGCGTCGAACTTGAGGAGGAACAGGTTCTGATACGCGAGGATCGAGTCGCGCACCGCCGTCGGCGTCACATAGCTGGTGTTGAACATCTTCGACTCGTAGTCCCAGCGGATGCCGGCGTTGATCGTGAGCCGCTCGGTGGGGGACCAGTCGTCCTGCGCGTACAGCCCGAACTGCGCGTTGTTGGTCTTCAGCTTCGAGTCGCCGAAGCCGATCTTCGCCCGCACCGGGAACTGATTGTTGTTCGACGCACTGAAGTAGAAGATCGGATTCTCGTTCAGCTGCTTGTCGAGGTCGTACGTCACGAAGTCGAAGTTGGCGCCGAGCTTGATCGCGTGCGCGCCCCCCGTCTTGAATCCCGTCCACGTGTAGTCGTCGCGCAGTGACAGGCGCCCCTGCCGCAGGTCCTGCCGCGTGTCGGCGCCGCCAAGTCGCGTTTCCCCATCATACTCCTCGCCCACGGTAGTGAAGTCGAGCGGGTCGGGGTTGTAGCGATAGTGCTGGTAGCTGGCCTGCGCTTCATTGACCTTGTCGGTGCCGTACATCGTCTGCTTCACCCGCCCGGTGGCGACGGTGTTCTTGAAGTTCTCCCCCGCGCTGAACGCGCGTTGGATCGGCCCGAACTGTCCGCCGAATCGGCGGATGTCCGTCTCACGTCGGAAGTCTCCCGTGAACTCCCACAGCGCGCGCTCCGAGGGGCTGTACGTGAGCTTCCCGAACAGCAGGTTCGACCGGAAGGGCGACGTGTTCGACTGACCGATGAGCGACGTCACCTTGGCCGGAAACTGCGCGCTGTTGCCGTTGGCCTGGAAGCGCCCCTGCCGATTCTGGTAATTGCCCTCGTACGACCCGAAGAAGAACAGCCGGTCCTGCACGATCGGTCCACCTCCGCTGAGGCCCACGAGGTAGCGGCTGTAGTCGGGGCGCACGTAGTTGGCGTTCGTCACGCGCGCAGCGCGGCTGAACGTGTCGAGCGCCACGAAGCTCTGGTTCTGCACGTTCGCGAAGGCGCTGCCCGTCCATACGTTCGTGCCCGACTTGGTCACTGCGGTGATGATTGCGCTGGACGCCTTCTGGTACTCGGCCTTGAAGTTGGCCGTCGTGATACGGAACTCCTGGACGGCATTGCGCGGGAACGGATTGCCGCGGCTGTCCTCCTGCCCGGCGACGCCTCCCTTGAGTATGTCGTTCTTGTACGACGCGCCGTCGACGAAGACGTTGATCGCCTGTGCCAACTGCGCCCCCGACTGGAAAGTCTTGCCCGCGCCGTCGATGCGGTCGGGTTCCACCCGCACGCCCGGCGACAGCGCGGCAAGGTCTAGGAAGTTGCGGCTCGCCGTGGGCAGGTTGTTGATCTGCGCCTGCGTCACGTTGGTCGCGACTTCGGAGGTCTTGCGCTCGTTGCTCGTCTGCTGCGCGGTAACCTGTACCGTGGAGAGCGTCTGCGCCGTCGCCCCAACGGTGAAGTTCTGGTCGAGCGTCTGGCCGACCTGTACCGTCACCGTGCGGGTCGCCGGCGCGAAACCGATACGGCGCACCGAGATCTCGTAGATGCCGGGTCGGAGCCCTCCGAGCGTGTACGCCCCGTTCATCGAGGTCATCGTTCCGCGCTGCTGGTTGGTGGCCGTGGCGCGGGCGCCAACCTGCGCCTCCCCCACTGGTGCGCCCGACGGGCCGAGCACGTAGCCGCGAATCGTTCCGGTCACCGTCTGCGCACCGAGTGGCGCCGCCAAGACGAGCGAGCCAGCCGTGAAATCGGGCGAGCCGAACGTCAGCATGCCGAGCAGTGCCGCTCCAAGGAGGCGGCGCGGGCGGCGAACCACGACAGCTTCAGGCGATCGTAACCGCCCGGCCAGTGTCAGGAGTGTCATCGAAGCGTATCCTCGGATTTGTAGGAGGGAGAGCTCTGGAAGTCATCAACATCGCAAGCGCACCACACGAATCACGGATCACGATTTCCGCCGGGAGCACGGCGCGGCGCGCAGCGCCGACGGGCGGCGATCGCTCGGCAAGCGCGGCCAGCAGCAGCGCGGCTGCCCGTTCGCCGAACGTGGCGATACCAACGCGTACCGACGTGAGCGGTGGGTTGAGGAACCGGGCGACGGGAATGTCGTCGAAGCCGACGACGGCAATGCCCGCGGGTACGGCGATGCCCGCTTCTCGCAACGCGCTGAGTGCACCAACCGCCATCGCGTCGTTCGCGGCAAAGATTGCCGAGGGCGGAGAGACGAGCGCGATCAGTTCCCGTGTGCCGCGCCAGCCGCCCGCCTCGGTGAAGTCACCGCGAACGTCGAGCGCTGCATCGTACGGGAGGCCGGCGTTTCGGAGCCCGTCGCGATAGCCGCGCTGTCGCTCGCTCGCGTCATGATTGCGCTCGGCCCCAGCGATGAAACCGATTCGGACGTGACCGATCGCGACGAGATGGCGCGTCATCGCGAGCGCGCCACCGTAGTTGTCCACGGTGAGTGCGAACGCGTCGCCGTCGACGGCGGGGCCATTGAGGAGCACGGTCGGTACACCGCGCGGCAGCACATCGGCGAGCATGGGCGCGCTGACGTCCGGCGCCATCACCATCAGACCGTCCACGCGACCGCGCATCGCGCGCACGGCAGCGCCGATGCCGCGGGAATCGTGATGCGAGCTCGAGACGAGGAGGGAATGATTCGCGCGCTGCGCCT
>JBDSSY010000046.1:0-11006 GCA_039928585.1 Gemmatimonadaceae bacterium
GGGTGTGGAGCGGCAACGCGGCCGATCTGCCGAACTGGGATGCGATGCCGCGCAGAAATCGGCGGCGGCGCAGGCGGAGCCACTACCCCATCTGGTTCAAGTACCTGTTCTGGTGCGTTGGGCTGGCGGCGCTCGTCACGGTTGGACAGATCGCGTATCACGCCATGCGTTCCGACCCACGTGACGCGACCGTATTCGCTCTCCGGCAGTTGCGATCCTCGGTACTGCGGCCGAACGAGAAGCTGCGATCAGCGGTCAACGTCTGGCAGCGGCCGCCGATCGACTATTTCCGTGCCACGCGCGGCATCCTCGTCCTCACCGATGCTCCTGGCGATACGCTGAAGCCCGACGGGGGCCGGCTGATCTATCTCGGCCTCCAGCCCCGCGATCCGTTGAGCCCACCCGATGCGCCGCCCACGTTCGACGTGCGCGAATGGCCCGTGGACACGCTGGTGGATGTTCGGCCCACGCGCACCCTGTTCCTCATCGCGAGCGCGCTGCGAATCATCGCCCCGTCCGAACAGCGCATCACGCTCGGCATGAGCTCCTCCGCACTGAAGGACGCGGACGGCCTGCGGGCACAGCTCGACCGCAAGTACACGTTCCTGCGACAGGTCGGATACCGGCGGCGAGAGGAGCGGCGCGCACGCGATCGCGCGTCGGTCGCCGCACAGTATGAGGGACGGCGCGCCTGGTATCACACCGTCCGTCGCGGCGAAGCGATCGCGTCCATCGCGCGATTGTACGCCACGACGCCCGACGCGCTGCGATCGCTGAATGCGCTCGTCGGCGATCGCATTCGCATCGGACAGACACTGCTCGTGAAACCCATCACGAAGGAGCCCGTGCCCACTCCACCCGGCGCAACGCCGGAACAGGCCCCGCCACCTCAGGCGGTGGTCGCGCCGGCAGTCTCCCCCGCCGCGCCGGTGCCGGCACGCCGCTGAGGCGGGGCTGTGCCGCGCCGCTGCCGCTCGTACGCTGCGGTGAGGCTACTCGGCGGCCCCGACGATGCCGCGGCATTCGCCGAAGCCGATCCGGCGAAATCCATCGCGCTCGCACCACCCGCGCATGATGACCTCGTCTCCATCCTCGAGGAATCGACGGAGCTCGCCGGTCGGCAGCGTCAACGGCTCGGTGCCTCGCCAGGTACGCTCGAGCAGACAGCCGCGCGACTCCGGCGACGGCCCACTCACCGTGCCGCTCGCCAGCAGGTCTCCCGGCCGGAGGTCGCACCCATTGCTGGCATGGTGGGTCACGAGTTGCGCGATCGTCCAGTACATCGCGGTGAACGATCCCAGACTGACGCGAAGCGCGTGCACTCCCTCCTTGCGCATGCGCGCCGACGAAAGCAGCACCTCGAGCCTGATGTCAACCCCGCCGGAGCGTTCGTTGGCCGAGTCATTCAAGTAGGGTAGCGGCGCAGGATCGCCGGCGGCGCGCACGAACGCCGGCACCCGGAAGGGAGCGAGCGCCTGAAGACTCACGATCCACGGCGACACCGTGGTCGCGAAATTCTTGGCCAGGAACGGCCCGAGCGGCTGATATTCCCACGACTGGATGTCGCGTGCTGACCAGTCGTTCACCAGACAGAGTCCGGCGACATGCCGCTCCGCGTCCCCCATCGGAATCGTCGTGCCGAGCCGGTTCCCCGATCCGATCACGACGCCGACCTCCATCTCGTAGTCCAGTCGACTCGTCGGGCCGAACACCGGCGGCGCCGCCGCATCCTCGCGGCTCTGCCCGTGCGGACGACGCACGACCGTGCCGCTCGGCACGATGGACGACGCGCGGCCGTGATAGCCGATGGGGACGTACTTGTAGTTCGGCAGCAGCGGGTTGTCCGGCCGGAACATGCTCCCCACGTTGGTGGCATGCGCCACCGACGCGTAGAAATCCGTATAGTCGCCGATGCGCGCCGGCAGCAGGAGTTGGGCGTGCGCCATCGGCACGAGCAGGCGGGCGCGCGCCGCGCGCGCCAGGTCGCCTTGCGGCGTGCCCGTCCGCAACAGGAGGCTTGCCTCCATCCGGAGTCGCCCGAGCGCATCGGCACCGGCGGCCAGCATTGGATTGAGCGCCTGCTCGTCGATACATCGCGACACGAGCTCCGCGAGATCGTGCGACAACAGGTTCGCCTCGCCCGCTGCAGCGAGATCGAGGATGTCGTCCCCGATCGCGACGCCAGGTCGGCCTGCCTCGGCGCCCACGCGATAACGACCGAGCGGCAGGTTCTGCACGGGGAAATCGGTGTCCGAGCGTGCAGCGCTCTCGACCCAGGTGGTCAGGTCATCGCGGTGGCTGTCGTCGAGTTGCAGCGTCACAGCAGGTCGAGCTCCCGTAATTCGTCACGAGGTTCCTCGAAGGAACAGGATCCGAAGGCGACGGCCAGTGTGCGGCGTGCGTGGGCGATCCGGTCAATGGGCACGACGTGATCGCGCCATCGCATGCCGTCCGCATCGAAGGCGAAAGCCGCGCCGCGATGCTCTTCGAGCAGCGGAATAAGCTCGACCTCGGACGAACCCGCCGCCGCCATCGCACTGGCGGCCAACAGGTTGAGGAATCCGAACATCGGGGCGTTGGCTGCGTTCGTCTCGTACGTGAGCCGATAATTTCCACGCACGGCGTGATGGAGTCCAGCCGTCGCCTTGAAGGCGACCCCGGACTCGGCGCATCGCGTGATGAAGCGCGCGATCTCCGCGGCCGACGGAAAGGCGCCCGACGTTACGCCTCCCGTGCGGATCTTGGCGCGTCCGCCGGCTCGACGCACCGATTCCAGCTGCGCTCGTGGATCGTCGTGCGGTGTCAGTTCCACGTATCGTTCGAGTCCGGGCTCGAACGCGCCGACCATCCGCTCGATCTCGTCGGCACTCTCGGCCCTGCCCTCTACCGCCTCGACGACGAAGCGCTCGCCATGCGCATTCGAAAATTCGCGAATACGGGCTGCATCATTCGTTGCGTCGTCGATCAGGACGCTGAGACGCCACGGCGTCTCGATCGTGTCGACTGAGCCTGCCGCTTCGACCAGCTCATTGAGCCTCGATGCGGGGACAACGAGCCGGCCCACCATCCACGCGTCCCCCGATTGCAGGTAGACGGCCTGCCGTGCCACCGCCTCCCGCATCGGAAGCGCGGCGGGCGGAAAGAGTCCCGCGTAATCGACGACGCGCGACACGAGCGCGCGCAGTGACGGCGACGGACGGGACGCGGGCATGGGTCAGTCCTCGGCCGGCTTGGGCGCGAGGATGCTGCCGCGGCACTTCGGCGACCCGCAGCGACAAGCGTAGAATCGCTCGTCCGCCGCGGTGTGATCGTCGCTGCGCTCATACTGATAGTCGTACAGCAGTTCTTCGCCCGCCTTGATGCTCTTGCGGGCCTCGAGGAAGATGCGCTTGCGATCGGTGATCGCTTCGCAGTTCCCGTCGCACGAGTGATTCAGGAAGCGTGCGTCGTTGCCATTGACCGCTGCATCGATCACCGTGCGATCGTCCACCGTGAAGAGGAAGGTGTGGTGTCGCCCCATCTTCTCATCGTCGTACCGCTTGTCGGCCGTCCGCCATGTGATGCGTTGGCCCACGTACTCGATGAGCCGGGTTCCCTTCTTGATATTGCGGAGCGCGAAGGCGCCCTTACCCTGGATCGTGGACTGCCGCACCTCGAAGTACGGGTTGGGCTCCTCCTTCCAGGGGTACCGCGCGCGAATGCCGCGCTTGGCGCCCGCTTGTCTCGTGCGGAGGTGGCGTGCGGGTACCGGCGATGCGCGCTTCACGTTCGAGCGTGCGTGGCCGTGCTTCGTGCCGGACTTTCTCGTCGCCATGAGTGGATGTGGAGGGCTAGGGCCAGGGCCGGCCGTCGCGCAGCCGCGCCCGTAGTTCGTCATCGGTGAGTGCATCAAGCTCCGCATTCGCGGCAAAGCTCGTCTCCGCGACCAAGATGCTCGTGCGGCTGTCGCCCACACCCACGGGGGAGAATACCAGAACGAGCGTCCCCCATGATTCCTTGCCGAGCGTGACCTGCCATCGGCGGCCCGCTTCGTCCGCGAATTCCCGCACGCGCGCGCTCGGTTACGCGAGATCCGGCCTAGTCTTCCGGTAGGCGTCGGCAGCATGCCGCATCGCGAGGAGGGCCGACGCGGCAAGCTCGTACTCCATGTGCATGGATCCGAGCTGATCGGCGCTGTGCCGGGACGACACTTTCTTCCCCATGTCGTCGCAATCGGACCGGTGACGCGAGTACTCACGGCTCGCATGCCACAGCCCGTTCGCGCGATGCCACCATCCTTCGTCACTTTCGAGATGGACGTCGGCCGCCGCACCCTCGTACGCCTCGGACATTTCGATCAGCGAGCTGTCGCTCATCGCGCAGAGCGCGTCCACATGTTTGTGCTCGAGCTCGGGCTCGTCGAGACCGCGGTGCAGCTTCGCGGCCCGATCGTGCTGACGACAGCATTCGATCGCGGCGCGATACAGGGCGTCGGCGCGAGCGCGAACCAGCACCACGGGATTCGTGGCCGGTTCATCCTGGGGTGCGGGCTTCTGGCGGGCGTTGGTCATCGGCGCGGTGTGATGAGCGGCGACCGCGCGGTTCGCCGAGCGGCCGCCTCGAAAGATGCCTGGACACGCACGCAACTCCAAGGGGCGGCGAGCGACGCGCTGCCGCGGGCTTCACCGCATCAGCGGTCAGTCAGCGCGCGGTCCACGTCCCCGCGCGGCGACCGGCCAGGACGACACCACGGCATCGCCGCGCATGCCGAAGACTAGGTCGTTCAGGTGAACGACGATGCAGACGTGATTCGGCACGATGCGGACACGTTCACCCACCACCGGCCGCCAGCTCGATCGCGCCAAATCCAGTACGCCGTGCTCTTCCGAGAGCCGCGCCACGACGACGTCCGGATGTTCGAGCAGCTGTCCGAATCCCTCGCCGTCGGCCCCGCGCACCGGCTCGCGGCCTAGCGACTTCGTGCCCGCGTCGATCACCGCCTGGCCCGGCACCGCCGTCGAGACCACCGTCGCGAGCACGGTGAGCGCACAGTCATCGAGGGTGCAGGCGCCGATCGCGGCGGTCGTGCGGTCGTTGTACACGTAGGTGCCAGGCCGGAATTCGGTGACGCCGGGGAGCTCGTGGGTGCGCCATAGCGTGGGCGTCGATCCGCCGCTCACGACGCGAGGCGTCATGCCTGCCGCACTGAATCGCGCCAGGGCGTGTTCGAGCGCGTCGCCCAGCACTCGGAGCTTGGAGTCCTGCTCCATCACGGGCTCGCGCACGTGTCCCGGATAGAACGCGATTCCGTCGAACTCCAGCCCCGGCGATTGCTGCACGCGCGCCGCGAGCGCCACTGCATCGTCCAGCCCCGGCACGCCGACCCGATGCATTCCGAGATCGAGCTCCACATAGACGTGGACGGTGCGGCGTGCCGCGCGCGCCGCCGCGACGATCTCGTCGACCGCGTGCACGGAGTCCAGCGCGACGGTCACGCGCACACGAGGCGGCAGTGAGGCGACGCGGCGTGCGCGCGGCGCACCGATGGGCGGATACGCGACGAGGATGTCGTCGCAGACCGCAGACATCACCTCGGCCTCGAACGGCGTGGCGCACGTCAGTCCGCGCGCGCCGCGCGCGAGTTGCGCCTCGGCGACCACGGGCGACTTGTGGGTCTTGACGTGTGGGCGCAACGCGAGGTTGTGCGCGGCGGCATACCTTGCGGCGGCGTCGAGATTGCGTTCCATGCGATCGAGATCCACGATCACCGCCGGCGTCTCGATCGTGTCGAGCGAGCGAGGGCGGTCGATCACCGGACGGACCGGTTGCAGGGCACAAATGTCTTGTGAGTCATCGCTGCAAATTAGATGGAGGTGCCGCACACGCCAGCGGCGGCACATCGGATGATCGCGCGACGCCGCGTGCCGTGCGTCACACCGGCGTCGTGCGGCCCGACTTTCGCGGACGGCCGACGACGTATGCCCGACCCCTCATCCCCGGCACGCCATGGATCCGGTTCGTCTTCATCTCCTGATCAACCACGTTCCTGTCGTGCTCGCGCTGACGGGGACATTCGCGCTCGTGTTCGCGATGTTCCGCGCACGTCACGGCATCCGGGTGTATGCCACCGCATCACTCGCGCTCGCCGCGATCACCATTCTTCCCACGTATTTCACGGGCGGGCTGGCGGCGCGCGCGCTCGCTGGGCCGTTCATGCCGTCAGCGGCTGTCGATGGACATCAGCTACTGGCGCGAGCTGCAGCGCTACTGATCGTCGTGGCAGGGCTGGTGGCGACCGTGGCGTGGCGACGACTGGTGCGCTACCCGCGCGAGTTGCGCATGCCGTGGTCGCTTCGAGCGGCGCTCGTCGTCACGGCGCTCTCCGCCGCTGTCGCCGCTACCTCCGCCGTGCTGCTGGGCGAATGAGTTGTGTGCGACAACGGCACCGGACGCTAGCGCGGCGTTCGCGGGGCTAACGAGGGCCGCCCGGCTCCGACGACGTCCGCACCGGCACAGACACCGGTTCGCCCTTGGACGACAGCACACGAGTCATGAATCGCTGTCCTTCTCCGATTCGTTCGACCTCTACGGCGATCGAATCGACAGCGTGGTCGAGTCGCGTGAGCCGATCCACCACCTCCTGCGGAAGCGAGGACACGGCCGCAGCGCTCCGCCGCCAGATGCGCCGGGCATACGCGAGACTGATGGGGAGAATGGCGACGAGGATGAACATCCCGCTCAGCACGTACATCGCTTCGGGCGGGCCCGTGCGGGGCATCGGCGGATCCTCGACGACGGCGCCGGGGATGCCGGCCGCGCGCGCGACGTCCGCGTCGGCCTGCCCAATCTGCTTGTCGACGGCAGCGATGCGTGCGTCAATGGCGGTCATCCGCGCCTCCACGCCGGCGCGATCGGCGGGGCTCATCGGCCGGTCGTCCAATTCGCCACGCAGCGAATTCCGCTCGCGCTGCAGCCGCTCCAGCTGATCGCCCAGCTCACTCCGCTGCGCCACCTGCGCGCGATAGACGGCGAGCGGACTGTCGCCACCGCCGACGATGACCGGCGTGCTTCCGGGCCGGACGATCGTGATGCGTGGCACATCGGGTGGTGTGGGCGGGGCGTCGATTCTCTGCATGACAGGTCCTGATCAGCGAGTCGGGCACGTGCGGCGGAACCGCGGCACGCATTCCAAATTCATACGTTCTCCCGACGGTAGTCGTTTCACCAGTCGCGAACCGTCGGCCGCTTTGCGCCAGAGAATCGACGTAATTGTCAGCCCGCGCCGCCAGCAGTGAAGGCGCGCGCGAGCATTTCCTGCGCCTCTGCCTGGATACGCGCCAGATGGTCCGTGCCGAGAAAGCTCTCCGCATACAGCTTGTAGACGTCCTCCGTGCCCGAGGGACGCGCGGCAAACCAGCCGTTGGCGGTCGAGACCTTGAGGCCGCCCAACGGAGCATCGAGATGGGAAGTTTTCGTCATCACCCCCGTGATCGGCTCGCCGGCGAGTACAGTCGTCGTGACATCGCGTGCCGAGAGTGACGAGAGCACTGACTTCTGCGCGCGTGTCGCCGGCGCATCGATGCGCGCGTAGGCCGGATCGCCGAACGCGGACGTGAGCGCAGCGTACTGCTCGCCGGGATCGCGGCCCTCTACCGCCGTCATCTCTGCGGCGAGCAGGCCCATGACGATGCCATCCTTGTCCGTCGTCCACACGCCGCCGTCCCGTCGCAGGAAGGTCGCGCCCGCGCTCTCCTCACCCACGAACCCCAGCGTGCCGCGCGTGAGGCCGTCCACGAACCACTTGAACCCCACGGGCACTTCCACGAGCGGGCGGCCGAGCTGCTTCACCACGCGATCGATCATGCTGCTGCTCACCGCTGTCTTGCCGATGCCGACGTCCGCGCGCCAGCCGGGCCGATGCGTCGCGAGGTACGCGATGGCGACGGCGAGGAAGTGGTTCGGATTGAGCAACCCGCGGCTCCGCGTCACGATGCCGTGGCGATCGTGGTCGGTATCACACGCCCAGGCAACGTCGAATCGAGACCGGAGCTCGATCACCTTGTGCATCGCGTACGGCGACGAACAATCCATGCGGATGCGTCCATCCCAGTCCGCCGACATGAATCGAAAGGTCGGGTCGACGGTGTCGCTCGAGATCACGAGCGGGATGCGGAAATGTTCAGCGATCTCACCCCAGTATTCGACGCCGGCCCCGCCCAATGGGTCCACGGCGAGCGTCACGCTGGCGCCGCGAATGGCGTCGACGTCGATCACGTTGGCCAGGTCGGCGACGTAGGCGGAACGGTAGTCGTGCTCGTGTGTCGTCGCCGCGGCTCGGGCGCGCGCGAGCGACACCCGCTTCACCGCAGCGAGCCGCTCGTCGAGCAGCGCATTCGCGCGATCCTGAATCCATGTGGTCGCCACTCCGTCAGCCGGACCGCCGTGCGGTGGGTTGTACTTGAACCCTCCGTCCTCGGGTGGATTGTGCGACGGCGTGACGACGATTCCGTCGGCGAGGGCGCTCGTGCGGCCGGCGTTGTACCGGAGAATCGCGTGCGAGACCGCGGGCGTCGGGGTGAATCCGCGGCGCGAATCCACCATCACCTGTACATCGTTGCCCGCGAGCACCTCGAGCGCGCTGGCGAACGCCGGCTCGCTCAAGGCGTGCGTGTCGATGCCGACGAATACGGGTCCGTCGATGGACTGCGCGCGACGATAGTCGCAGATCGCCTGGGTGGTCGCGAGGATGTGATGCTCGTTGTAGCTGCCAACGAGCGACGAACCGCGGTGCCCCGATGTGCCGAAGCTGACGCGCTCGTCGCGCACAGCGGGGTCGGGACGCCGCGTGTAATACTCGGTGACGAGTCGCGGCACGTTCGTGAGCATCGCCTGCGTGGCAGGCAGGCCGGCGCGCGGATGGACAGACATGGATTCCTCGAACGATGACGGAGCGAAACGATCGGCGGTCAGCGCACCACGTCGCATCGTGGGCGACGTGGATCAGCAGGACAGCGGATCCGGAGATACTGCTCGAGTGTCAGCGCAGGACGTTCGTAGCGCGCGGGAATGACGAGACCGTTCAACGACTGGAAATAGAGCAACGACGCATCGCGCCACCAGCGGGCTTCACGCTCCTGGATCGCCAGTGCCGTCAGCACCTGCGCATATCGCTCGGCATCGATGTGCCCCTGCACCGTGCGCCAACTGCGCTGCATTGCGCGCACGCTGTCGACGCCCGTGTTGTAGCGGTAGGCCAGTTCCTCCCATACCGTTCGGCCCGACGCGAGTCGCTCACCCCACTCCACCCGATGGAACCAGAGCAGCAGCGAGTCCGGCACGGATTCGCGGCTGCCGTAGCGGTCCATCACCGGCACGGCGTACTGCGCAACTGCGTCACTGCCTTCCGTCGTGCGATCGAAGCCGATGCCCTGGGCGTTTGCGCGATGGTAGTACACGGGCGTCCAGTCGGGCCGCCCATCCTTGACCCACGGCGCGGGCCCGTAGTGACTGGGCGCCGAGGTCATGCTGCTCAGGCCAAGGGGTGTCATGTAGTTCACGAGCGCTTCGCGCGACTGCATCAGCATGTCGCGCACGGTGGCGACGACGCCCGAATCGTTGGAGATCGTGGCGCGCACCCACTCCTCCGCGACCTGGCGCGCCGACAGCGTCGGGTCCCACGCCATGCGGCCGAACGCATACCAGTTTGCCTGGTTGACGATGCCACCGGTCCAGTTGCGGTCATTCCCGATGTTGGCCACGCCCGCGAGGCCGGATCGCACGCCCGGATGAACCGTTCCATCAAGCACGCGTGACACCGTGGACCCCGGGCCCGACCGATGCGTATCCGCGCGCAGCACTTCCTCGATCAGCGGACCGAGAAAGACGACGTGTGTGTCGGTGCCGAGATACTCCTTCGTCAGCTGCAGCTCGAGCAGGAGCGGCGTGCGGGGCATGGCGCCGAACAGCGGATTGAACGGTTCGCGCGGCTGGAAATCCAGCGGACCGTTCTTCACCTGCAGCACCACGTTCCGCCGGAAAGCGCCATCGAGTGGAGTGAGCTCGTCGTACAGGTCGCGCACACGATCGGGCGGGGTTCGATCGCTGGCGACGTACGCGCGCCAGATGACGATGCCGCCACGCGAGACCAGCGCGTCGGCCAGCAGATTCGCGCCATCGGCATGCGTGCGGCCGTACGTATGCGGTCCCGGCTGCCCGTTGGCGTTGCCCTGCACGAGAAACCCGCCGAAATCAGGGATGGCGGCGTACACCTCGTCGGCCTTGTGTCGCCACCATTGCCGAACCACGGGATCCAGCGGGTCCGCGGTGCGAAGACCTCCAATCTCGATCGGCGCACTGAACCGCGCGGTGAGATACACGCGAATCCCGTATGGTCGAAGGACGGCGGCGATGGCGGCCGTCTTGCGAAGAAACTCCGGCGCCAGCACGCGGGCGTTCGTGTTCGGCGCGGTGAGCACCGTGCCATTGATGCCCAGCGATGCGTTGGCGCGCGCATAATCCCGGTATCGAGGCGAGACGACCGCCGGCAGCTGGTTCCATTCCCAGATCGACGCACCCGCATAACCGCGGTCGACCGATCGGTCGAGGTTGTCCCAGTGATCGAGCATGCGCAGCGGCACGCGCGGCGCACTCGTGAGCTCGACGCGGCGGAGCGACCGGTGCGTCTGGATTTCCCGCAGCAGCGCGAACGCTCCATACAACACGCCGACATCGCTATTGGCCGCGATGACGGTGGCCATCGTCCCCCGCACACGCATGCGACGGATGAGGTATCCCTCGCGCCCCACGCCGCGAAGCGACGCAGCCAGCGGCAGCGACGCGATGAGCGGGGAGCTCGCGCGCGTGCCGGCGACGATGGCGCCGGCACGCAGGGGTCGTCCGTCCGTGGTCAATGGTCGTCCAAGCAGCCCGCTCAATCCGCGCTCGAGCTCCTCACGCACCACCACCAGCGTTGCCGACTCCCCCTCCACGACGAGTTGCGAGATGGAGGCGAGGTACTCGGCACGTCG
>JBDSSY010000047.1:0-6782 GCA_039928585.1 Gemmatimonadaceae bacterium
GGGGTGCCGCACGCCACAACGCAATCAGGCCTTCAGCGGATCACACGATGCGCGCTGGAAGCTCGGGTTGTCCTGCTCCTCCTCCTGAGGTACGAGCAGGTTCACCTGGTTGCCGTAGACGTCACCCTTGAAGTAGTTGCCGGTGGGGAAGACGCTGGCCGCCGGCCGGCTGTACTGCGTGACCAGCCGCCGAAGGTCGCCGAGCCGGTGGGCAGTGCCGAACAACCAGAACGCTCGCTCGCTGAAGACCTGGTCCACCTGCGCCGCAGGCGTTGCCGCGACGGCGAGCGGCGCCAGCCCGGAGGCGTCGCGCAGGTCATTCAGCGTGGACAGGGCGGCGAGGTAACTCCCACCGCGCAACTGCGACTCTGCCTTGATCAGCCGCGCCTCCACTCCCGTCGCGACAGGAATGGGCGCGTCGTACGACGAGAACATTGCCGGCGCGTAGAGCCTGGTCGTGCCGTCGAAGCTCGACGTGCCGAGGCTGTCGGTGGGGACGCGTGGATCCCGCGCGCTCACGAACGGCTGCCCGTTGATCCCCTCGCGATCGGCGGTCGTGAAGCGCGACGAGACATACGTGAGCGAGTAGATGCCGTTCTTCGTACGGTCGTCGACCGTCCCCTGCTCGGTGGCGTAGACGAAGCTCGTCGGGACCACCGCAACGGCGCTGGCCGCAGCGGCATACTGCCCCGCGTCGAGCAGTGCACGCCCCTTCCCGACCCGCGCGAAGTTGAGCTGCGCCTCGTTGCTCGCCGCGGACGACACCACGATGGCGCTATCGAACTTCGCCACCGCCAACGCCAGCATTTCCGCGGTGCTCTTGGAGCCACCGTAGATCGGGCGTCCGGTCGCATCCACGCTGCTGAACGGGACGCCCGAGCAGTAGTGCTCGGCGATGATCGTGAACAACGTGCCGGCGAGGTTCAAGGCCCGCGCGTGGCCGGCCGTGTTGACCTGCGCCGGAATCGCCGCGAAGGCGCCGGCGGTGCGCTGCGCGCTCTGAAGCGCCTGCATCAGGTGCAGGGTGACCACGCTGTTCGACGCATTCGTCGAAGTCAGTATCCGGCGGTCCACCTCGCGGTGCGTGGAGAAGTAGTCCGCAGAGATGAATTCGTCGGCAAAGAGACCGCCGTGCAGCGCGATGCCCTCGCCGATGTTCCCATTGTTGTACCCGCCATAGGCGAGCGTGAAGTCACCGACGGCGCCGGCGAGCAGGGTGGGCAGGGCGCCTTCCCCCTCGATGGATGAGGGCGGGACGACGGTGGGCGTGACGACATCGAGGTTGCAGCCCGCTGCCAGCGCCAGCGCCAGCACAGGGAGGAATCTCGTCGCGCCGCGCGAGGTGTTGAGTGTCATTGGATGCGGCATCGGTCAGAACGTGAGGTTGAAGCGCGCCGTGTAGTAGCGCACTTGTGGCTGCGTGAGGAAATCGCCGGTCGAGAAGTTCGACTGGCCGGCGAAGTTCACCTCGGGGTCGAGCCCGGTGTACTTCGTCCACGTCTTCAGGTTGCGCACGCCGAACGTGACGGTGGCGTCATTCGCATGGAGCTGCGAGAGGTATCGCGACGGTACCGTGACGCCGACGCTCAGCTCGCGCCACTTCACGAAGCTCGCGTCCTCCACATAGCCGCCAAAGAAGCTGGAGCTCTTCGATGCCGCTTCGGCATTGGCCTGGTCGACCGCCGGCGCCGTGGCATCGTTGATCGCGCGGCAGGTCTGGAACGCGCAGCGGAACTGCTCGCTGGCGTTGAACAGCTTGTTGCCGCCGTGGTGCTCGAACAGTGTGCTCACCTTCAGCAGCTTGAAAAGCGTCAGGTCTCCGGCGATGGAGCCTTGCCGTACCGGGAGCGAGGTGCCGAGGTAGTGCACTGCGCTCTCGCCGCTGCGGACGTACACGGAGTCGGGGTGCACGACGCCGTTCTGGCTCACCTTGAAGCTGTCCACCGTGGTGCCGAAGTAGGCGCCCGGCGCGAACCCCTCGGCATGCCGCTGTGAGGAGCTCAGCCCGAAGATGATCGGCTTCGCACCGCTGTCTCCGAGCGTCACGATCCGGTTCCGATTGCCGGAGGCCGTGAGCGTGAGGCCGAGCGCGACGCGCTCCGTCTGGATGGGGGACATGCTGATCTGTGCTTCGAGCCCCTTGTTCGACACCGCGCCGAGGTTCACGAAGCGCGAGGCCGGGCCGCCAACCGACTGGGCGAACGGCTTCAGCACAAGTGCATCGCGCGACCGCTTGTCGTACGCGGTGAACTCGACGCGCGCACGGTCCGAGAAGAGGCCGGCGTCGAAGCCGACCTCGTACTCGCGCGAATGCTCAGCGCGCAGATTCGGGTTCTGAAGATTGCCGACGGTAATGCCTGCCCGGTCGCCACCATTCAGTCGCACCGCGACAGGGTTCGAGAAGGCGATGGCGTCGAGAATGCCCGGCCGCAAACCCGATTCGCCGTACGCCGCGCGAAACCGGAGCTGGGTGAGGCGCTCGCCCTGGTCGATCGCGACGTAGCTGAGACTTGCCGCAGGATACTTCACGAGACCGAAATTCTTGCCGAACGCGCTGTTCTTGTCGGCGCGAAGCGTGCCGGTGACGAAGAGCCGGTCGCGGAAGGCGAGCTGCTCCGACACGAAGCCGCCCGCAGTCTTGTTGTCCGCATAGGTTTCGTCCACCTGGCGGTCGCTGTTCACGCCGCCGAGCGAGCCGGAGCCCGCCGTGAGCGTCTTTCCGTTGGCGAGCGTACCTTCCTGGCGCGCCTGCTGGAACTGGTACCCCACCTGCGTCGTGGACTGGAGCGACCGCCGCAGCTCGTGCCGGGCCGTGAGCGCGTAATTGGTGGTGATGTTGGTGGTCGCGATGCGGTTCGAGATGCGATAGCCGAGCGGCGCGTCGCTGAATTGGATCTGGCCCGGCTGCAGCGTCTCGTTGTCATAGCGGTTGAGCGCATCGAGCCCGAGGGTCGCATTGCCCGAGAGCCAGCTCGTCATGCGCCAGGTGCCTGTCGCGCTGCCCGTGAACCGGCCGAGGTCCTGCCGGGTATTGACGTTCTCGAATTCCTTCGGACCGATGGGGTTGTAGCCCTCCTGCGGGCCATTCGCCGGCCACCCGGCGAGCCCGTTGGAGATCACGCCGTAGTAGTTGTTGTCGTTCTGCGGAAGCTGCAGCTTGCTGCTGATGTACCCGGTGGCAACGGCGAGGTCGACCGCCGGCGACGGATGCGCGCCGAAGTTGCCGCGCAGCGACAGGCGATTGAGGTTGCTCGTCCGGTAGACGCCTCCCTCCGCCTGCGCATCGCTGCTGAGGAAGTAGGTCACCTGCGGCGATCCGCCAGCGACGCTTGCCCCGACCTTCTGCCGATGGCCCGTGCGGAACGGGTGGCTCTGCTCGATGGTGTTGTAGGCAGCCAGCGAGTCGATGGTGCAGAATCCCTGCGCCTGGTAGAACAGGCTGCACGACGGGTTGTTGGAATCGCTCGTGCCGGGGATGCTGTACAGCACGTCGCGGGTCCACGCGCCGTAATTGGCGGGGTACTTGTTCTTCTCGTTCACGGTGCCGACTTCGGCGAACGTGTTCCAGATGGTACGACCGGCACTGCCGCGCTTCGTGGTGATCTGGATGACGCCGTTCGCCGCCGCCGTACCATACAGCGCCGCCGCCGCCGGCCCCTTGATGACGTCGAAGCTCTCGATGTCTTCCGGGTTGATGTCGTTGAGGCGCGAGGGACTCTGGCCGCCCACGGCAATGGTGTTCGACTCGGGGGAGTTGTCGATGCGCACGCCGTCGATGATCAACAGCGGCTCGTTGGACAGCGACAGGGAGTTCGCGCCGCGGATGCGGACGCGGGCGCCCGTCCCGGTGGTGCCCGAGCTCTGCGAGACGGTCACCCCCGAGGTGCGGCCGGACAGCACCTGGCTGAAGTTCTGGATGGCCGCCTTGGAAAGCGTATCGGCGTTCACCGTGGCCACCGACGCGCCATTCTCGCGGCGGCGCTGCTCGACGCCTGACGCCGTCACGACGACGGCCCCGAGAATCGATGGCGCCGCCGTGAGCGACACGTTGAGAGTCGCCGTGCCGCCAGACGTCACGAGGACGCTGCGCGACACGCTCTGGTAGCCGAGGAGGTTGATGCGCAGGACGGCGGTTCCCGCGGTGATGCCGCCAATACGGTACGTGCCGCTGGCATCGGTGCGCGTGCCGAGCGATTGGCCGGGGACAACGACCTGCGCGTTGGCGACAGGGCGGCGTGACTCGCCCTCCGTCACCTGGCCGCTTACTGCCCCTGTGCCCTGCTGGGCGGCAGCGGGAAGCGCCAGCGAGAGCGCGAGGAGAGGTCGAGCGGCGATTCGGACTAGCCGGACCATGACGTAGTGCTCCTTCTGATGATGGACGCGTCGGAGGTCGTCGGATTTCGGACGACGCACAGGCGTCCGCAGCGTCGGCGCCGTGGAACCCGCCTGCGACACGGGTGCTCGCTGCGAGCGCACTACATGCTCGACCGCGAATCGGATCTGAGACCTCGATCAGAACGTACGCGTGACGCCGGCGGTTCCGCCACCGGGACGGAGCAAGGTACGTCGCGGCCTGTGCTCGCACGGAATCGCGTTGTTCGCTAACGCGTTTAGTTCAGTTGCGGGTGCCGACTCAATATGGGGAAACCACTGAACGATCGCGATAGTTAACGCGCGCTCATCATGATGCCCTCAGGCCCGACTGGTGCAGCGTTTCGTTAGGCCGGCGGCCCACGCGATGCGCGGAGCGCCCAGCGCAGAGATGTGAAGAGAAACATGCCGCCAGTGCCGATGTACCACACGTGCGCAGAGTCGCGCGTGAGACCGACCGACAGTAGCGCTATGCCAGCAACAGCGAATCCCACCGCCACCCAATGTTCACTGCGCATGCGGAAACCTCGCTCAAGATTGGTCGACGTTGCGTCGGAAGAGACCATCGTGCGATGGGATGGTTACGATCTGCGCGCGGGGCTGATGTTTGCTCGGCGCACGGTCCGAATGCCCGCTGACGCCGACGCCGATCGGCTTCAGCCCTCCGGCCCGATTCCCGTTGTTGTAGCTTCCCTCATGCCAGCCCACGCTCCCCGCACGCAGGCAGTAGCGCACGAGCACGACGTGCTCACCAATCCTGATCGCCTACTCCGGCTGCGGAAGACCGCGCTGCTCGATGCGCCCACCGAGGAGGCGTTCGACCGTCTGACGCGTCTCGCCAGCAAACTGCTCCAGGCGCCGCTCTCCACAGTCACCCTCGTGGACGACGAGCGCCAGTTCTACATGAGCTGCACAGGCTTTCCCGAGCCCCTCGCGACCACACGCCAGACACCGCTCGAATTCTCATTTTGCCGCCACACTGTCGTCCTCGGCAAGCCCCTCATCATTTCCGACGTCCGAAGCCACCCGCTCGTCGGCGATAACCCCGCGATCAGCCAGTTCGGCGTGACCGCCTACGCCGGCATCCCTCTGTTGACGGCGGATGGGCATGCGCTTGGCACTTTGTGCGTCATGGACTTCAAGGTTCGCGACTGGACCGCCGACGACATCTCCAGCCTCGCGGACCTCGCCGCCGCCGTCAGCACGGAAATCGAGCTGCGGATGGACATCGCGGAGCGGCTAAAGGTCGAGCGCGAGTTGCAGCGCGCATTGCACCTGCGTGACGAGGTGCTGGGGATCGTCTCACACGACCTGCGCAATCCGGTGCACACGGTTTCCCTCGCCTCCGCGATGCTGCTCGAGCTGCTCGGAGAAGGTGAGAGTGAGGAGACGAGCAGGCAGCACCTGAACATCATCCGCCGCTCGGCGCAGCAGATGGCCAGCCTCATCCGGGATCTGCTCGACGTCGCCAGCGTTGGTTCTGGGCACCTGTCGGTGCAGTTGCGTGAACATGATGCCGAGCAGCTGCTCCTCTCCGCCGTCGAGGTGTTAAGGCCGATCATCGAAGCCGCGGGCCTGCATTTCGACGTCGAGGTTCCCGCTGCCCCGGCCGCAATTCTGGCGGACGCCGGTCGATTCGTGCAGCTCCTGTCCAACCTCGTTGGAAACGCCGTCAAGTTCACCGCGCCCGGCGGCAGTATCAGAATTTCCTCTGGAGTCGCTGACGGTGCCATGTGCTTCAGCGTGCGCGACTCCGGATCGGGTATTCCGGCGCACGACCTCCCCCGTCTGTTCGACCGCTTCTGGCAGGCGCAGCGAGGTGCCGGTCTCGGAGCTGGGCTCGGCCTCGCCATCGCCAAGGGCATCGTGGAGGCGCACGGCGGCCGCATCTGGGTGGAGAGCAAACCTGGAGAAGGCACGACGTTCCACTTCACGATCCCCAGTGCGCCGTCGGTTTGACAGCCCCGAGCGCCGCCCCTGGCACCAGCAACGCTCCACATCGCGAAGTGGGCTGGACATTCGACCGCGCGTTAGCATCAGCTGCGCGATCGCAATCCGACGGCGAGAAGGGCGACGAGCGCCAGAACGGAAAACAGTTCGGAGGAGTTCGGCGCCCGGTTGCACCGGCCCCTGCGGATAAATATCAACGACCTGGAGGCTCGCCACGTATTTCGGTCGTGATCGTGGGCGCTTTCCATCCACCCCTCTCTGCCGGCTTGCTCCAGGAGCCGACCTGCTTCCGGAGCACATTCGCCATGATGGCCCCTCGTTCGATCATCGCATTCACCGTTGTCTGCGTGCTGGCCGGCGCCTCGTCGCCCGCGTTCGCGCAGGGTGGAATGGCGGGCATGGATCACAGCAAGCACCGCATGGGCCCGGAGATCGTCGTCCCGAAGGGCGCGCTCTATACG
>JBDSSY010000048.1:0-8907 GCA_039928585.1 Gemmatimonadaceae bacterium
GCTACGAGACGCAGGAACGGGTGGCGCACTACGTGACCATGTTCACCGGCCGGTCCAAGGACCGGATCGCGGCGCAGCTCGAGCGAGGTACGCGCTACGAGCCGATGATACGCGCCACGATGAAGGCGGGCGGTTTGCCCGAAGACATGTATTACCTGGCGCTGATCGAAAGTGGATACGACAACAACGCGTACTCCCGCGCCGCCGCGGTGGGGATGTGGCAGTTCATGACGTCGACGGCGCGGGGCATGGGCATGCGTGTCGACTGGTGGGTGGACGAGCGACGGGATCCGGTGCGCTCCACGAGAGCCGCCGTGCGCTTTCTCAAGGGAATGCGTGACCAGTTCGGGTCGCTGTACCTCGCCGCCGCGGCGTACAACGGGGGTCCGGGCCGCGTCGCGCGCGGACTCGCGCGATATGCCGACGACCTGGAGAACGCGAAGGGTGACGATGCCTTCTTCGTGTTGGCCGAGAAGGACTACCTGCACAACGAGACGCGTGAGTATGTCCCGCAACTCATTGCCGCCGCGCTCATCGCGAAAGAGCCAAAACGCTACGGGATGACGCTGCACCCCCGGGAGCCGTTCGCCTACGACTCGGTGCGAGTGCCCGCGAGCACTCCGCTCCTGGTGGTCGCCAAGGCGGCGAACAGCTCGATCGCCGAGATCCGTGACCTCAATCCACACCTGCTGCGGGGCATGACACCTCCGCGCGCGCGCTTCACCATTCGCATCCCGACCGGCAGTGCCGAGCAATTCGACAGCCTGTTCGATGCGATCCCGGCAGCGGCCAAGGTCGCAACCCGCCTGGTCGAATCGCGGAAGGGCGAGACCGTCGATCGCCTGGCTGAGAGGCATCGGATTTCTTCGCGGTCGCTGATCGCGTTCAACCCGAACCTGCGTCGACTGAAGCCCAGTGGACGACTGGTGCCCGGACAGTCGATACTCATTCCGAGCCCCTCCGTGGCGTCTGCGGCGGTCGACGTGCCCGATCCCTCCATCGAGAAGTACGCGGGCGGGAGCAAGCGTTTGAAGGTGCACACCGTTCGCCGAGGGGAAACGGTGCGAACGATCTCGCGCCGGTACGACACCACGCCTGAGCGGATCATGAAGCTGAACGGGATGAAGCGCGCGGTGATCTTCCCTGGTCAGAGCATCGTGGTCTCGTCATCGGGCGGAAGGACGACGACCAGTCGCGCGGCCAAGCCCAGCCGAACAGCGCGCCGCGCCCGCTGACCCAGCCAGAGGCCGGTAGCCAGGGACCGGGCCACCTCGATGCACCACGGGCGCCGGCTATCCAGCCGGCGCCCGTCGTGTCTCCCGCATGAACGGACTCGCCTGAGAGGCTAGCCACCGGGCCCGCTTTACTCCACGGTGCCCTTGCCCCGGTATCCCTTGGTGAGGATGCGGTCGTACCCATTGGAAGGGTTGTCGCCGCCGGCACGAGCCTTCTGTACCGCCACGGGACCGCGATTGTAGACCAGCAGGGCGAGGTTCACGTCGCCGCCGTACTCCTTCACGAGCCCACGGAGGTAGCGGAACCCGATACGCAGGTTCGTGTTCGGGTCATACAGCCCCTCGGCCGTGATCCCCTTCACGTAGTACCCGGCCGTGGCCGGCATGACCTGCGTCAGGCCGATAGCGCCCACCGGACTGGTCGCCCGCGGGTTGAAGTCGCTCTCCAGCTTGACCAGTCGGAACGCGAGCTCCGGGTCGATTCCCTCCGCGGAGGCCACGTCGACGATGGTGGCTGCGAGGTCAGCGCGAATCCGATATTGCGTCGAATACCCGATGATCCGGTTCGCCCGCTCAAGCTCGGTATGTACGAGCGCCAGCTCGCCACGCGCGGAGTCGAGCTGCGATGCCACGCTGCGATCGGATCCGAGATTGATCCGGAAACCGCTCGTGGGAGCGGGCGCCGCGATGGCGTCCGTGGACACCGGCTTCATGTTGCCCAGCAAGAAGGCACTGGCGCTGAAGAAGCTCACGGCGAGGACGGTCTGACGGACCCGAGTGCCTCGCCGCTGGACATCTCCGCGATGCACGTACGTGCCTCGAAGATTCTTCATAAATAGAACCCTGGTAAAGGGTTGGCTACTTCTGTCGAGCTCGCTGCTTGTACACGTTACAAGGCAACCGGCATGCCATCAAGACCTTGTGTACGGCCCTCCCACTCCACCTGTCTTGTCCGCCAATGCTATGTCATTCACTATCATGGACTTATCCATTCCCTTCGCCATGTCGTACACCGTTAAAAGAGCGATTGTAACGGCCGTCAGTGCTTCCATTTCCACGCCCGTGCGTCCCATTGTGCGGACAACTGCCTCAGCTCGCATGCCCGGTAATGTAGAGTCCGGCAGGAATTGCACCGTAATCTCGCTCAAGGCGAGCGGGTGACACAGGGGAATCAGCTCCGCGGTCCGCTTCGCCGCCATGATGCCAGCCACCCGCGCAACCCCGAGAACGTCGCCCTTCGCAACCGCGTTTGCGAGGATGGCCTCCAGCGTACGGGGCGCCATCAGAATCTGCCCGGTGGCGCGCGCCATTCTCTCCGTTTCCGGTTTGGAGCCGACATCCACCATGCGCGCGGTGCCGTCGGCTGCCACATGTGTGAGCCGGAGATCGTCGTCGGTCATGTCAGATGGGACTCCAGGTGGCGCAGCAGTTCACTGGTGATGAGCTGCGGATTGACGTTTCCGGTCGCGCGCTCCTTGGCCTGCTCCACGGCGTCGATCGCCCGCGCCGCGCCGGAGGCTCCCGCCGCGTTCCCACGCTCGGTCGCGGCGCGCAGGCGACCGTGCAGGAGCGTCGTCAGGGCGTCGAGGGAGGTGGCGAAGGCGCCGCGCGCCTTGCTCGACCCCTGCATGATCGCAGTCCTGGACTGCTCTCCCCGGTCGCCGCCGGATGCGGCGTCGAGCATGCGGCGCGCTCGCGCGAGCGCGTCGCCCCATTCCGCGCCACTCAGCAGCGTGCCCGGAGCTCCGTTAGCCAGTCTCACCTGTTCATCCACCTGGCGGGGCCCGCCCGCTGCCGCCACGGCTTCGCGCATGCCGGGCTCCGCGAGCACTGCTTCCACGTCACTCGCGCCGAGCGACGGAACGCGCACGGCGACGAGGCGCGAGCGAATGGTGGGTATGAGTGCGCCGGGTTCACTCGTCGTGAGAATGATGGTCGCCCTGCTCGGCGGTTCCTCGAGCAGCTTGAGGAACGCGCCAGCCGAGTCCTCGGCCCCGTCGCGCAACACCATGCGCTCCGCGTCGCCCACGACATAGACCTTTCGCGCCGCCAGGGCCGGAGCCATTGCCGCCGAGAACACGATGGCCCGGATGGTGTTCACCAGAATTCCCTCTTCCGGAGGAGGCGGTCCGTACGCGCCGGTTTTCAGGCGGTCGTTGATTGCGTCCCGGAAATCCTCCTCGGTTTTCGCCGGTGGGGCATCGCTGTCCTTGAGCCGCGGACGCGGAAAATACCAATGGAGGTCCGGATGCGTCCCCGCGAGCGAGTAGCGGCAGTGCTGGCAACGTCCGCACGGACGCGGATCGACTCCGCTGCACAGGAGTCGCTGGCCGAGCCAGAGCGCGAGCCGTTGCTTTCCCACGCCGAGGGGACCATGCAGGAGCAGGGAGCCGGGCAGGGCGTCGCGGGAAATGGCGTCGTCGAACCGCGAGCGGAGTGTCTTGTGGCCGTGGAGGGGAAGGAGAGGCACGGCGGAAAGGTACGCGTCCTGGTCGGATCGGCACAATTCATGACGACAATTGGTGCGCCACCGAACGGAGATGAGTCGAATGAATATCGCGTTGCAGGGACGACGGATCGCCATACTCGCGACGGATGGCGTGGAGCAGTCGGAGCTCGAGCAGCCGCGGCGCGCGCTCGATGACGCCGGGGCGACGACACATCTCATCGCCCCCATGGACGGCTCCATTCAAGCGATGAATCACGAGGAGCACGGGTCGCGCATCCCCGTCGATCGTACGCTCGCCGAGGCACGACCGGGCGACTACGATGCATTGCTGCTTCCCGGTGGAGTCGCGAATCCCGACCTGCTGCGAATGAACGAGCATGCGGTGCAGTTCGTCCGGGAGTTCATGCTGGCGGACAAGCCAGTCGCCGCGATCTGCCATGCGCCGTGGATGCTCGTAGAGGCGGATGCGGTGGCAGGCCGGACGCTGACGTCGTGGCCGAGTTTGCAGACTGACATCCGGAATGCCGGGGGCAAGTGGGTCGATGCGGAGGTACAGGTCGACCATCGTCTGATCACGAGTCGCAAGCCGGATGACCTGCCCGCGTTCTGCGCCGCAATCGTGCGGGAATTCGCGCGGCAGCTCGAGTCGCCCGATGTGCAGGCGGTCCGATCGGCGGCGGATGCGGAGATTGCGCCTCGCTTTGCTGTGTAAAGCACTTGACAGAACGCGTCAAAGCCACCATTCTCCCCCCATGACACGCGTACTCCCCCTGCGCCCTGCCGAGGCGCCGGAGATGCAGGCACGGGCCATGGACAATCTCCGCTTCATTCGGGAGACGATGGCCGCGACCGCCACATTCACCGCGGTGTCTGGCTGGGGCATGATGCTCATCGGCGTGTCTGCGCTGATCGCGACACTCGCCGCGGCAATGGCTGGCAGCGACGCCCGGTGGGTCTTCATCTGGATGTGCGAGGCCGTCGTATCCGTGGGCGTCTCGATGTACACGATGATCCTGAAGGCGCGCGCCAACGGGCTGCCGCTCTGGTCCGAGCCAGCCCGGAAAATCGTCTTCAGCTTCGCGCCGCCAATGGCGGTGGGCGCCCTCCTCACGCTCGTGTGCTACGAGAACGCATTGCTTCGACTGCTACCCGGCGTGTGGATGCTGCTCTACGGCGTCGGCGTGGTGGCCGCCGGCACATTTTCCGTCCGCATCGTGCCGGTGATGGGCGTCGCGTTCATGGGCATCGGAACGGTGGCGCTGTTCGCGCCGCCATCGTGGTCGACCGCCTGCATGGCGGCGGGATTCGGGGGATTGCATCTCCTCTTTGGCGTGCTGATCGCGCGGAGGCACGGTGGTTAAGCACGGAACGGCGAAGCACGATGCGAATGACGGTGACGCGGCCACCGCGCGGTCGCGGGGCGCGCACGGGCTGCGGTCGGTAGATGGCGGGGAGGCGGCGGCACGCCCCAGCGATTCGGCGGACGGCGCGCTCGCGCTGGACCGATTGATCCACGAACGCATGCGACTCGGCATCGTGAGCGCGCTGGCGGTGAACGACACACTCTCGTTCAACGATCTCAAGCGGCTGATGCGCACGACGGACGGCAATCTCAGCGTACATGCGCGGAAGCTGGAAGATGCGGCGTACGTGACATGCACCAAGTCGTTCCAGGGGCGCGTCCCCAAGACCGAGTACAAGCTGACCGCCGCCGGTCGACGGGCGCTCGAACGCTATCTCGACCACATGGAAGCGCTGATTCGCGCCACGCGGGAGCGCTGACGCGGAGATGTCATCCACTCGACTCGGCGCTTCGTCCGCCATGTCCGGCACGTTCGACGGTCCGCACGTCGCCATCATCATGGACGGAAATGGTCGATGGGCCACGGGACACGGGCTCTCGCGTTCGGCCGGACACGAAGCCGGATTGCGCACGGCGCGCAACATCGTCGAAGCGGCCGTCCGCGAAGGCGTCGGCACGCTCACGCTGTACGCATTCTCGTCGGACAACTGGAAGCGCCCGGGCGCCGAGGTCACGGCGCTGATGCGATTGTTCAGGCGCGCACTGGTCGGCGAGGCGAAGCGCTGTCTCGAAAATGGCGTGCGACTCACGATTCTCGGCCGACGGGACCGGCTTCCGTCATCGCTGCGACATACGGTGGAGCAGGTCGAGGCCATCACCTCCACCGGTTCACGAATGCACCTTCGTGTCGCCGTCGACTACTCGGCTCGGGATGCGGTGCTGCGCGCGGCAGAAGCGATGCGTGGCGACACGATGAGCCGCGATGGATTCTCCGATCTTCTTGCGCGTACCGACCATGACCGCCTGCCCGCCCGCGACGTGGATCTCGTGATCCGCACGGGGGGTGAGCAGCGGCTCAGTGACTTCCTGCTCTGGGAGTGCGCCTACGCGGAGCTGCTATTCGTGAAGACGATGTGGCCGGAGTTCACGGCGGCCGATCTGGCCGTGGCGCTCGAGGATCTGCGGTCCCGCAATCGTCGATTTGGTCTCGCGCCCGAGCAGGTGGCGTCGTAACGCGAGGGCCACTCGCCCGTGCAATGTCGCGTCAGGTGTCCGTTGGCCGGGCGTCGGGATTCGCGAGCAACGCATCGAGGTAGGGACCGAGACGCCGGACGTCCGCCTCCAGTTCGCCCGACCGGGTAGGTGTGGCGAGCGCGGCGAGCGCGTCAGCCAACGTACCATCGAGCACCCGGTACGTGGCGTCGATCTTGACACACGTGTCCGCCCCATCGGGCACGAACCGCAGGCGCGCGCTTGTCTCGAGTGGAGAGCCTGCGGCGCTGGTGAAGGCGATGACGCGATTCGGGACGTACTTCGTCGTCACGGTATCCCATTCGATCGTCCCACCTGCCGGTGTGGACGCGCACCAATGCGACCGGCCGTCGCCGTGATCGCGCACCTGGCGAAGCGCGCCGACGAACTGCGGAAAGTTCTCGAAATCGCGGCAGAAGCCGAACACGACTTCCACCGGGTGCGCGACGACGAACGACACGGCCAGCGTACCCGATCGCCGGCGCGTGCCTGCCTTGCGCACTGCCTCGGCAAGCGGCCGATGCGCGGCAGCGCCGATGAGCGCCAACCCTCCCACAGTCGCGGCAGCGCCGGTAACCGACGACGTGCGCCGGCGCAGACCGAGCAAGGCTCCCCCCAGTAGCCCCAACAGGAGGATGGAGGGGGCCATGCCCGAAGGCGAGCGGGCGGGATCGGGCGCAGAAAGGGGAAGGGACATGGCCGCGTGATCGAGCAAGGGGGGTGCCGTGGATCCCGACTGATCAGAGTCGGGCCGAAGCGGCCTTCGCGCGATCGAGCGCCTCATCTCCCGTCGAGCCGATCGCCGCCAGGTGCCCCATCTTCCGCCCTGCACGCGCTCCTCGCTTTCCGTAGAGGAACAACCGGGTGCCTGGCACGGCCAGGGCAGCGGAGAAGTCCGGAGTGTGTCCGTCCGCCCACAGGTCGCCGAAGAGGTTGACGATGGCGGCCGGGCGGGTGGGGAGTACGGCGCCGAGCGGGAGATCGCACGCGGCGCGGACCAGCTGCTCGAACTGGCTGGTGGGACACGCCAGCTCCGACGCATGGTAGGAGTTGTGTGGCCGTGGTGCGAGCTCGTTCACGAGCAACCCACCATCGCGCAGCAGGAACAATTCCACCGCGAGGATGCCCTCGAGCTCGACCTGCTCGGCGATGTCCCGCGCGATCGCCTGTGCTTCGCGCTCCACCGTCGCGGGAATGCCGGCCGGCAGCACGCTCCATGCGAGGATCTGGCGATCGTGATGATTGCGGGCCGGCGGGTACACCATGACCTCACGCCCGCCGGGGCGACGCGCCACGAGGACAGAGAGCTCGAGCTCGAGATCGAGTGCACGTTCGGCCACCGATTCGCGCCCGCCCATGAGTGCGAACACGCGCGCGGCCTCGTCACCGGCCGTCGTGCGGATCTGACTTCGGCCGTCGTAGCCTCCCTCGCAACTCTTCACGAACAGCTGGGGGCCGAGCGACGTCATGGCGTGCGCGAGCGTGCTCACCGACGTGACGATGGCATGCGGCCCAACGGGAAAGCCGTGCGACGCGAGCCATTGCTTCTGCCGGCCACGATGCTGCACCATCTGCAGCAGCTCCAGTCCCGGACGCAGCGGCGCGAACTGCGCGGCGGCGTGCAAGGCCGCCGGGGCGATCTGCTCGATCTCGAGCGTGAGCACGTCACAGGCGCGCGCGAGGTCCGCCGCGCCGGCGGCGTCGTCGAACGGCGCGACCACCACTCGATCCACAACCGGCTTCGCTGCGCAGTCCGGGTCCGGATCCAGCACCTGCACCCGATACCCCATCGCCCGTGCGGCGAGCGCCGTCATGCGGCCCAACTGTCCGCCGCCGAGTATGCCGATCGTGGCGGGCGGGATGATCGACACCGTCACCTCGTCCCGGAGTCGAGGTCGACGTCGCGCATGACCTCGGCGGTCCGGGCGGCGCGCCAGGCTCTCACCCGCTCCCGAACCTCCGGGTGCCGCGACCCCACGATGGCGGCCGCGAGCAGCGCCGCGTTTGCCGCACCTGGCTCACCGATGGCGAGAGTGCCCACCGGTACGCCTCGCGGCATCTGCACGATGGCCAGCAGCGCGTCCACGCCGTTCAGTGCCGTGGCAGGAATGGGTACGCCGAGCACAGGGAGCATCGATTTAGCGGCAATCATTCCCGGCAGATGGGCTGCCCCTCCTGCTGCAGCAATGATGACCTCGAGCCCTCTCGACTCCGCGCTGTCGGCGTACTCGAACATCCAGTCCGGCGTCCGATGTGCCGACACGACGCGCACCTCGTGCGGAATGGCGAGCTCCGTCAGGATCTCGACCGCATGCGACATGATGCGGAGGTCGCTTCGGCTGCCCATGATGACCCCGACCCATGGGGCGGGCGCGCCGGACGACGTGGGAGAGGGAGAGGGCATGGGCGAACGGGCGAGGGACGGTTTGAGCGGCGACGGGAAAGATAGCCGCCTCGGCGCTGCAGGACACCGCGAGGCGCGCCGATACTTATGGCGCGCGCCATCGTCTATCAGCCGGTGCGTACGCGCGCCTGGCACATCGAGGGCGACGCGGCCCGCGAACCCGGTCTCATCTCCCGTCGAATGCATTCGCCACTTCGGCACCATCGCGCCGTGTCCGGCTCACGGGCGCTCCTGCTCGCGTCGCTCCTTGTCGCCGCCGGCTGTG
>JBDSSY010000049.1:0-10034 GCA_039928585.1 Gemmatimonadaceae bacterium
GGCGCGGCGCGCGACGTCGACACTGTGGGACAGTTCCTCGAGCATGTCATCCAGGAAGTCGCCGGCGTAGGTCGCGTGCTCGAACGTCGACATATCCCCCACGGTGCCGCGCGAATGCATCACCACCACCCCGGCTCCGGCAGTCGCGCACAGCGGCGCCATCGCGTGGTCGAGCCGAAGCCCCGAGACATCGTTCACGACGTGGGCGCCCGCGGCGAGCGCCGCTTCGGCGACCGACGCCTTCACGGTATCCACCGACAGCACGACGTGTGGACGTTCCGCCGCGAGGGCCTTTATCACGGGCAGGATTCGTCGAAGCTCGTCGCGGGCGCTCACCGGCGTTGCTCCCTGCGGACGCGTCGATTCGCCTCCCACGTCGAGTATGTCGGCCCCCTCGGCGAGCAGCCGGGCGGCATGCGCGAGCGCCGCGCCGGTGGACAGGTATCGCCCCCCGTCGCTGAAGCTGTCGGGCGTCACGTTCACGATGCCCATCACCAGCGGCCGCTCCAGGCTCAGCTCGCGGCCACGAATCTTCCAGACGGTGGGAGCGGACATGGCGGGAAGATAACGAGGGCGTTCTCCGCACGTCGAACGGGTCGGCCACGATGACGAACGGGCGGGAGCGCCAGTGCGCTCCCGCCCGTCACGAGTCTCGAATCGAATGCGTCGGCGTGCCGACGCATCGTCACGCCGGCGCCGGCTCCGGTCCACCGAGCAGCGGCGGATTGCGCCGCGGCTGAGCAATGGGCACCGCGGCGGGAATCGCGGCCGGTACCGGAGGCAGTCCGCTCGGCCGAGGCGGCAACGCCTCACCACGTGCAATCGTGCGGATGTCCTCGGCCGTTAACGTCTCACGCTCCAGCAGCGCTGACGCGATGATGTGCAGCAGGTCGAGATTCTCACTCAGCACCGCCTTCGCCCGATCGTAGGCCTTGGTGATGACCCGCTTCACTTCCAGGTCCACGAGCTGCGCCGTCTGCTCGCTCACCTCGCGCCTGCTCTGGATGTCACGACCCAGGAACAGCTCCTGCTCGTTGTCGCCCACGAGGATCGGACCGATGGCGTCCGACAAACCCCACTGCGTCACGTAGCGACGCGCAATGCTCGTGGCCTTCTGGATGTCGCTCGCTGCGCCGGTCGTCACGCGATCGTAGCCGAATACCAGCTCCTCGGCCGTCCGCCCGCCGTACGTCATCACCAACATCGCCTCGAGCTGCATGCGGGTGATGGACACGCGGTCGTCCTCCGGCAGCGTGAACGCCAGGCCGAGCGCACGCCCGCGAGGCACGATCGTGACCTTATGCAGGGGATCGTTGCCCACGATCTTCATGGCGCAGAGCGCATGGCCGGCCTCGTGATACGCCGTCAGCCGCCGCTCCTCGTCCTTCATCACCATCGACTTGCGCTCGGCGCCGAGCATCACCTTGTCCTTGGCGTCCTCGAGATCGGCCATGTACAGCTTGTCGTGCTCGCGTCGCACGGCGAGCAGCGCCGCTTCGTTCACGAGGTTGGCCAGGTCTGCGCCGGCCATGCCCGGGGTCCCGCGCGCGAGCGTCGTGATGTTCACGTCCTCGCCCACCGGCTTGTTGCGCAGGTGCACCTTGAGGATGCCTTCGCGACCACGGAGGTCCGGCGCATCGACCACGATCTGGCGATCGAACCGGCCCGGCCGAAGGAGCGCGGGATCGAGCACGTCCGGGCGGTTCGTCGCGGCGATCAGGATCACGCCGTCGTTGGACTCGAAGCCGTCCATCTCGACGAGGAGCTGGTTGAGCGTCTGCTCGCGCTCGTCGTGGCCCCCGCCGAGTCCCGCGCCGCGATGCCGGCCCACCGCATCGATCTCGTCAATGAAGATGATGCACGGTGCCTGTGCCTTGCCCTGCTCGAACAAGTCGCGCACGCGCGAGGCGCCGACGCCGACAAACATCTCGACGAAGTCGGAGCCCGACATCGAGAAGAACGGACGGTTCGCTTCGCCCGCCACGGCTCGCGCGAGCAACGTCTTGCCGGTGCCCGGCGGCCCCACGAGCAGGCAGCCCTTGGGCAGCCGACCACCGAGCTTCGTGTATTTCTGCGGATCCTTCAGGAATTCAATGATCTCCTGGAGTTCCTGCTTCGCTTCGTCCGCACCGGCGACATCCGCGAACGTCACCTTCGGCGTGTCGCCAGTCAGCAGCTTCGCCTTCGACTTTCCGAACGAGAATGCCTTGTTCCCGCCCGCCTGCATCTGGCGGAAGAGAAACAGATAGAAGCCGATGAGGAGGAGCCACGGCAGGAAGTTGATCACCCAGGACATCAGGCTCGGCTTCGCGTCCTGCGAGGTGATCTGCACACCCTTCTGCATGAGCAGGTCGACCTCCGCCGGCGAATCCTTCGCGAGGAGTTGCGTCGTGAACTTGCGCGCCGGCTTGTTGTTCACCGTCACCGGCTCGCGAAAGCTTCCCGTCACATTTTTTCCCGCCTGCACCGTGACTTCCGAGATGTTCCCCTTCTCGAGCTGCTGGCGGTACTGGTCGAAGCGGATCTCCGGTGCAGACTCGGCGCGGTTCCCCGACAGCTGGATCAGCGCGATGGGAATGAGCAGGATGAGGATCCAGAACGAGAGCGTCTTCGACAGGCGCCCCCAGTTCGTCGGTCCCTTGCTGTTCTTGTCGTTCTTGGTTGGCGGCATAGGTCCGGGCATCTACAGCAGGCTCGCGATGTATGGCAGGTGTCGGAAGCTTTCGGCATGATCCAGCCCGTATCCGACGAGGAATTCGTGCGGTGCGTCGTACCCGATGAACCGGGTCTCGTACTTCAGCTCTTCGGCAATATGCTTGTGCAGCAGCGCACAGATGTGGAGGGAACGCGGATTCCGTGCCCGGAGGAGCTCCATCAGGCGGTTGAGCGTGCGCCCCGTGTCCACGATGTCTTCCACCAGGAGAATATGCTTTCCCTCCAGCTTCGTCTCGGGGTCGTACACCAGCCGAACGTTTCCGCTCGATACCGTGCTATCGCCATAACTCGAGGCGACGAGGAAGTCGACGTGGAGCGGTCGGTTGATCTCGCGCACCAGGTCGCTCAGGAAGATGAAGCTTCCCTTCAGCAGTCCAAGTACCAGCAGTTCGCCGTCAGGATACGCGGCGGTGATTTCCGCGCCCAGCTCCCGCACACGCCGCGCGATCTCCGGCGCATCGTAGACGATGCGCCGCAGGGCGCGGCCTTCGAGACGAGGATCAGCGATCGAGGCGTTCACAGATGTAGTGACGTACCGGCCTTCCGGACCGTTCGGATGCCGCGTTGCTGCGGCGCACACCTGGAATCCACACCACGTCGTCGCCCGTGACCACCACGGGCCACTCAGGACGATCGAGGCCGCGCACTCCGGCCTCCGTCAGATAGCGCTTCACGCGCCGCCGTTGTCGCCCTCCTTCGGGCGCCAGCCGATCTCCCGCCATCCACCGCCGAACCACATGACGCGGAGTGGATGAAAAAGCCGCCTGCCAGACGCTTGCGAGATCGTCCACCGCGGCACTCGGAACTTGATCGCCATCGACGACCCGGAACCGGAATGATCCCCACTGCACTTCCCCGTGCTCCGGAAGCGCCAGCTCGTCCGGTGCATCCGCCGGACGACGTCGCAGCACGTAGGCGTCGCGCGTCGCCTCGACACACCAGCCCCCCGACAGCTGCACCCACCCCGCCGCCGGCCTCTTCGTGATAAACGACGCGAGTCGGTCTGTTCCCCGTCGATCCAGTGCCAGACCGACACGACTGGCGAACTCGCTCCACAGTATGCAAAGCGAACCCCGATCATAGCCCGACAGTTCCGCACGGGCAATCGCGATTGACTCTCGGTCGGGACGCACCACCGACATGCCAGCGTCCACCACCGATGCGATGTGGTCGCGCCATTCCATCGCCCGTCGCGCGATCGCGAGGAGCGCGTCTTCGATCGTGGGATCAGCGTGCCGCATGGCGGGCAGCAGATCGTGACGCACGCGATTCCGCAGGAACTCGCGCGAGTCATTGGTGGGATCGTCCCGCCATTCCACACCTGCGTCGCGCGCATAGCACTCGAGCGTGGCCCGCCGGATCCCCAGAAAGGGCCGGCACACATCGCTCGGTGCGTAGAGGGCCGCGATCCCTCGGGCGCCACTGCCACGCATGACGCGCATGAGGACGGTCTCGATCTGGTCGTCCTCGGAATGCGCCGTCACAAGCCGCGCCCCGAGCGCATGCGCTGAAGCACGGAGGAAACGGTAGCGCGCTCGACGCCAATCGGCCTCGCGACTGGTCGTGCGCTCTCGCGCCGCCGACATCACGTCCGTCACCATCGGCAACGTCAGCGCCGCCGCCGCCCGGGCGACATGCGCGACCGCCGCGGTTGCCGCAACGCCTGTTCCGTGATCGTACGTCGCGACCGCGGCGATGCGCGAACGCGCGACGCGGGCCATGGCGTGCAACAATACCATGGAATCCAGCCCGCCGGAAACGGCAAGCAGCAAGGGCGCGCGGTGTTCACGCGCCACGTGACGAGCGGCCTGGAGCACGGCTCGAGGAGGGTCGTGGAGCATCGCCTTGAAGTATAGCCGCCAGCCGGAGAGTGCGACGGCTTCCCTCTGGCTCGCCCTTCGGCGCGCCACTATCTTTTCAACCGCGACTTCCGATTCTCACGGCTACAGGAGCGATTCGCTTGGAAACACATGGCCCGTTGGGCATTCTCTGGGCTGGACTCGGATTGTGCGGCTTCTACATCGCGCTCATCTGGATCAACACCCTCCTGGGTTTCGTGCTGACGCCACTGTTTCTCGTGCCGCTTACCTGGTTGCAGGACAGAGTGCGCGGCAGGGCCCGCGCGCGTGGCTGACCACACGCCGCTCGCGGTAGCAGTGCTTTCGGGAGGGGACGAGTGCCGACGGCACGCGTCCCTTCCCTTTTTCCATCGCTGGCGTCGCGTGCGTCGCGTGCTCGCGTGCGCCGCGGTCATCTGTGTCTCCGCCATGCCCGCCGCCGGAGCACAGTCTGCGCCCCGGGCGTGGCTCGACTGGCGCACGGTGGAGACCGAGCACTTCGTCTTTCATTACACCGTCGAGTACCGCGAGTGGACGGTGTCGCTCGCGCGGCGCATGGAGGGCGTACGCGATCAGGTGCGACGACTGGTGGGATTCTCGCCCGCGCCGCGCGTGCATGTGGTGGTCGACGACCCGACGAATGACGCGAATGGTTACGCCTTCACGCCGCTCGATGCGCCCACCATCGTGCTCTGGCCGACGCCGCCTGATCCTCGCGAGGAGATCGGGAATGCACGCGTGTGGCAGGAGATGCTCGCCACACACGAATACGCGCACATCGCCCATCTCGCACGGCCCTCACGCAACCGCTTCAAGCGATTCATTTGGTCGCTCTCGCCCATTCCGCTCGGTCCCATCGCAATGAAGGCGCCCCGCTGGGTCCTTGAAGGCTACGCGACCTATGTCGAAGGACGCGTGACCGGAAGCGGACGGCCGAACAATGCGTGGCGCGCGGCATTGCTGCGCCAGTTCGCGCTCGAGGGACGCCTGCCGAGCTATGGGCAGCTCAACAGTACCGGCGGAGGCTGGGAGTCGGGAAGCTTCGCCTACCTCGCCGGTTCTGCATACCTGGAATGGCTCGTCCGGCGACAGGGCGACTCGAGCCTCGTCGCCCTCTGGCGTCGCATGACCGCCGTGACGGATCGATCGTTCGAGCAGGCGTTCAGCGGCGTGTACGGGGCGCCGCCGGCGGAACTCTACGGACGATTCAGCGCCGAACTCACGGGCAACGCGCTCGCCGTGGAGCGCGAGGTGGGCGGCGACAGCACCCGACGGGGCACGCTCATCCAACGTCTGATTCGCAACACCGGCGATCCCGCCGTGTCGCCCGATGGACAGCACGTCGCGCTGACGATCCGGCGCACGGATGCGCCGAGCGAACTCGTAGTGTGGCGCACAACGGAGCAACCCGACACTGCTGCCGCACGCCTCCGCGCTGCCCGCGCGAAGCGTGATCCGGAAGATGTGCCCGACCGCCCCACCTTGCCCGTGCCACGGAAGCCCGTGATCACGCTCGTCGCCCGTGACGGGGCGCCATACGAGACGCCGCGCTGGTTCGGTGATTCGAAGCGGTTGCTCGTCACACGGTCGACGCCGGCGGCTGACGGGACACTGCGCCCCGATCTCTACGTGTGGAACGCCGAAAACGGTGACCTGACGCGTGTCACGCGTCGCGCAGCCCTCCGAGATGCCGATCCCTCGGCCGATGGACGCTGGGCGGCCGCGACGCGCTGCGCACAAGGCTGGTGCGATCTCGTGCGGGTGGATCTCACCACGGGAGCGGTGCGCGTGGTGAAGCCGGGGAGCGTCACGCGCAACTACTACCGCCCACGCGTGTCGCAGACGACCGGCGAGATCGTCGTCGCGGAACAGTTCGACGACCGCTGGCGCATTGCGCGCGTCTCGCCGCTCACCGGCGCCCTGCGGTACGCCGACCCGAACGACGGTGTCACCCGCTACGACGCTACCTTCGCGCGTGACGGACGCACCATCATCACCACCTCCGAGCGCGGTGGTATCGCCAATCTCGAGCGCCTCGACGACGAGACAGCAGTGCCAGCGTCCCTCACCAGCGTCACCGGCGCGGCCGTCGCCGCCGACGTGGCGCCGGACGGCGCGGTGTGGTTCCTCTCCCTGCACGGCAAGGGCTACGATCTGCGCCGCATCCAGCCCGACAGTGCATCGCGTGCAGGGAACGTGCTGGCCGGTTCGCTCGTTGGCGCGCTCGCTGACAGCGCGTCGCCCGTCCTGCCTCCGCGCATCTCGCGTACCTCGGAGGACTCGTCGCTCCGGCCGGCGCTCGGCGCCGTTCCGCTGGAACGGGCTTACGGTGCGGGTCCGGCGCGCGTTCGTGTCGTGCCCGGGTCGATCACCGGGTTCGGCGGCACCACGACACAGTTGGCGATCGTGCGCAGCGATCCGGTGGGTCGACTCGGAGTCGCGCTCCTCGGATCGGCAGGCAGTGCCGCACTCCCGGCGGGAGGCGCACTCACCATCACGTCACGCCGCCGGCGCACCGAGTTCGGCGTCACGGGTTGGCTGTCTCACGAGGCGCCATCGCGGGAGCTTGATGCCGCGACCGAACTTGGCCTCGACCTGTCACGGGCCGGCGGGGCGCTGCGTGCCGAGCGAATGCGCGTCGGTGACGGATACGACCTGTTCGGCGCGGTGGCGTTACTCGCGGAGCGCCAGCGTCCGTCCGGCCAGCTCGGTGTGGCGCGCACCGCGGCGCTCGCGTCGGCGCGCACGGTATTGCGGCAGCGCGATGATGACGTGCGATTCGAGGAGCAGTTCTCGCTGGTGGGCGAGGCGGGGCGTACTCGCGGCGGTGCGTACCTCCGTCAACGAAGCGCCGCCTCATTCGGCACCGGCAGGGGCACACGGGCGCTCACGAACATTCGCGTCGCGTTCGGAACGGTCGGGGGCGGCGAGGGCCGCATCGCCGAGCGATTCGTCGTTGGCGGGTTCGATTCGCCCCTCATCGATTCGACGTACGACGCACGACGAGTCGGAGCGGCGGCCTATCCGCTGGGGAGTGCCGCGGGCTCCTCCTTCACGGCATATCGCGTGGGCGTGCCGATCTCCTCCATCGAGTTCTTCTACGCCGGCGCGAGCACCGACTTCTACCGAAACCCGCTGCGCAGCTACGGAGCCGAGATCAGCCAGCGACTGCCGGCCATCGCCGCCCTCGGAACTCCGGAGGTGTTCGCCCGCACCGGCGTGGCACGCGGAGTTGACGAGCCGGTCAAGAAAAAGTGGGCCTATTACGTAACGCTCGCGCTGCGGCCGTAGCGACGTTTTTTGCGCAAGACTCAGTATACGACGGCCTTACCTCCTAATCGGGAGTTTCCACGGCCGAGCTGACAGCTCCAGGCTGTCAGTTGTCTGAATTGATCGTTGTCCGGTGCGCGGGGAGAGTGCGCCGCACCGGAGCGTCATCGTGACGAACTGCGGGAACGCCGTGGCACTGCCGCCGTACTCACTTCTGACGCTGAGAGCTCGCAGCTGTCAGCTCGGCCGTGGATGGAAACTGAGGGCTCTCGACTCCCAACTCTCATCTCGGCCGTGGACGTGCAGCTCAGGGCTCACACCCTGCGTCGGCGCTAGTGGGCGGTGAGCCGCTTGTTGATCTGCGTCAGGTGATGCTGGAGATGCTGCACATAGTCGCGCATCAGGTAGTCCAGGGTCGCCGGCTGCTCGGCCGGCGCGGGATGCATGGCGATCTCGTGCAGGTTGTGCCTCCGCTGTTCTCGAAGCCGCACCTCCACCGGGATGGCGGCCATCACGCGCGCGAGGTGGCGGTTATACTCGCGCCACAACGCCACGAGCTCCATCCATGGTGCCGCCTGATAGTGTTGGGCAGAGACCCAGTCGTCCTGCGCGTACGCAGCGAATACCAGATCCTGCCATTGAGCGCGCACGAATCGCTGATGATTTACCGCGGCCGAGTCGATGAGATGGCCGAGCACCTCCTTCGCCGACCAGCCGCCCTTGTCGGGACGCTGCTCCACGGCGTCCGGCGACGCGCCCAGCAACCTGGGCGCCTCACGTTCGACGATGGTGCGCAGTTCGGAGATGTAGAAGTTCGCGTCCGTCATTCAAGTACCTGGTATCCAACGATAGTGAGGAACTCCTCGAACTCTCCCAGTACGAGTGCATCCAGGAGGGCTGCCGCGTCCGTGATCCGGCTCACCGCGTTCGACTGCTTTTGCAGTCGCGCAAGTTCCTCGCCGCGCACGCGTCGATAGTAGTCGCGAGTCATGGAGCCGGCGCCGTCGATCGGCGCGGCGTGCCGGATCCATTGCCAGAGCTGTGTGCGCGAAATCTCGGCAGTGGCCGCGTCCTCCATCAGGTTGTGAATTGCCACGGCGCCCTGACCACGCAGCCACGACTCCAGGTACAGCAGCGCCACCTCGACGTTCATCCGCACGCCGCCCTCCGTGACCATCCCGCCCGGGACGGTCGCGTCGATCAGCAGATCCGCCGGCCCCAGCACGGCATCCTGCCGCGCGGATTTCTGATGCGGCTGTCGGCCGAGCATCCGATCGAACACCTCGGTTGCCACCGGAACGAGGTCGGGATGAGCGACCCACGTCCCGTCGAACCCCATCGCGCTCTCACGCTCCTTGTCTTCGCGCACGCGCGATATCGCGCGTGCGTTCACGGACTCGTCCTTTCTGCTCGGGATGAATGCTGCCATGCCGCCGATCGCGTGGGCACCGCGACGGTGGCAGATTGTCACCAGCCGTTCGGCATAGGCGTGCATGAAGGGCACCGACATCGTGAGTTGCGCCCGATCCGGCAGGAGCTTGTCGGCGCGATCCCGAAACGTCTTGATGAAACTGAAGAGATAGTCCCATCGGCCGGCATTGAGCCCCGCGGCGTGCTCGCGCAGTTCGTAGAGAATCTCCTCCATGTCGAAGGCCGCGGGCAGCGTCTCGATCAGCACCGTGGCCCGGATCGTCCCGACCGGAATACCGAGCGCATCCTGCGCGAAGACGAACACGTCGTTCCACAGTCGCGCCTCGCGGTGGCTCTCCAGCTTGGGCAGGTAGAAGTAGGGCCCCGATCCCTTGTCCAGCAGGGCGCGCGCGTTGTGGAAGAAATAGAGGCCGAAGTCCACCAGGCTTGCCGACACCGACTTTCCGTCGATGAGCAGATGACGCTCATCGAGGTGCCATCCACGCGGGCGCACTACGAGCGTGGCTGTGCGCTCGTTGAGCCGGTACTGCTTTTCGCCGACGTCGAGTGCCAGCGTACCGCGCACCGCCTCCATCAGATTGCGCTGGCCCTCGACGAGATTCGCCCAGGTCGGCGAGCAGGCATCCTCGAGGTCGGCCATGAAGACGCGCGCGCCCGAGTTGAGCGCGTTGATCATCATCTTCCGATCGGTCGGACCCGTGATCTCCACGCGGCGGTCCGTCAGATCGGCTGGCGCCGACGCGACCTGCCATCGCGCCTCGCGAATCGAGCGCGTGTCGT
>JBDSSY010000050.1:0-13652 GCA_039928585.1 Gemmatimonadaceae bacterium
CCCGGGCGCGCGAGGCACCACGGACGCATCAATGGCCTTCATGCGCGAGACGGCGGCGTCGGCCTCGGCCTGCCGTCCCTCCTGCATGTATCGCTCGTACACGAGCTGCAGCTGCTCGATGGCCTCCTCGCCACGCTTGGCCTTGAGCAGTTGATCGGCGAGCATCAGGCGGATGTCGTCCTGGTCCGGACACAGATCAGCGAACTCCTTCAGCGCGCGAAAGGCCTCGTTCAGCTTCCCCGACTTCTGCATCCGGTCGGCATACTCGAGGAAGTTGGCCTTGGCGTCGCCCTTGAAGCCCTTGTGGGCGCTGATCTTTCCCAGCTTGTAATAGATCGAGTTCCGGCCGGGCGAACTGCGCAGGATCTTGTTGCAGAGCGCGATGGCGTTGTTGTAGAAGCCCGTATCGACGTAATGGTCGACTGCCTTCTCGTAATAGTCGACGGCGTCGGCCACGTTGCCCTGCTTGAGATGAATGTCGCCAACCCGGTTGTAGAGGGTGACATCCACCTCGTCTCGCGACCCTTCGTAGCTGTCGAGAATTTCGACGTAGACCGCCAGCGCCTTGTCGAACTGCTTCTTCAGCTCGAGCTCGGCTGCCTTTTTCTTCAGCTTGGCGACATCAGGCATCGTCGAGGGGCGGGCTCCGCGAGGGGCGTCCCCGGCCTCGAGGAAGAGGGGGGCTCAGCGGTGAAAACCTAGTGCTAAGTCATGGGCATGACAAGGTTTGCCGCGTGCCCACGATGCCGCGCAACGGCCGGCGCCGTACCAGTAGGGCAGCTCCCGTACATCTTCGACCTCCCAGAGCGCAATGTCGGCGGAGAAGCCGGGTGCAAGTTGACCAACGCGATCGGCCAGCCCGAGCGCTGCCGCGCCGTTGACGGTGCCGGCGATCAGTGATTCGGCCACCGAGAGCCGGAGCTGACTGACGCCAAGGGTGAGCACCAGCGGAAAGTTCGTCGTCGGCGACGTGCCGGGATTGAAATCGGTGGCCAGGGCGACTGGAACTCCCGCGTCGATCAGCCGACGAGCGGGCGCCTGCTCACGCTTCCCGAGAAACAGCATCGTTCCCGGCAACAGCGTCGCCACTGTGTCGTTCGCGGCGAGGGCGGCGATCCCGCCATCGCTGACCGCCGCGAGATGGTCGGCCGAGATTGCGCGCATCGCGCCTGCCAGCTCGGCACCACCGCCGGCCACGAGTTCGTCCGCATGCAGCTTGATGGCGAGCCCGCTTGCCCGTGCAGCAGAGAGGATCTCGCGCGATTCGTCCACCGTGAACACGCCGGGCTCGCAGAAAACATCGGCGAACGACGCGAGCGACGCGCGCATGACGGCGGGCAGCATCTCGTGCAGGAGGAGATCGATGTACTCGCGCCTTCCGTTGCCTCGCTCTCGATACTCGATCGGAATCTCGTGGGCGCCAAGCCAGGTGGCGAGGATCCGCATCGGCAGCGTGTCGGCGAGCCGTCGTACGACGCGTAGCGTCTTGAGTTCGTCGTCGAGAGTGAGTCCGTACCCGGACTTGACCTCCACCGTCGTGATCCCGGATGCGGCGAGGGCGCGCAATCGCGGCTCGGCCAGGGCGTATAGCTCGTCTTCGCTTCGCGTCCGAAGATCCCGCACCGATGCGTGGATGCCGCCGCCGCGTCGTGCGATCTCCATGTACGGGACGCCTGCCGCGCGCTGCTCCTGCTCGGAGTACCGCGGCCGGCCGAACACGGCGTGGGTGTGCGAGTCCACGAATCCTGGCGTGAGCACGCCGCGGGCGCAGTCCACTTCGGTCGCGCCCACTACGTCGCGGCGCAGCGTGCGCTCGTCATCGACACTGGCAATGGTGCCAGCCGTCACCAGTACGCCGACACCCGTGCGTATCACGGCATCCGCCATTTCCGGCCCGCGACGGCCACGGCCAGGTCCGGCGCAGGTCACCACCTGCCTCGCGTTGACGAACAGCAACTGCAGGGGCGTCATGCCGACGCGTGCGCGGTGCCCATCACGTCGCGCACCCGCGAGAGTCGGAGCGGCGCCTGCGCCTCGCCCCGACATGCATAGAAGCACGCATTGCAGTCGATGGGCTCGTAGCGCTTGAAGTCGCGCCAGTGAAAGTCGGTTGGAAAGTCCGGACAGCGCTTGACGTGCCCGGTAGGATCCAGGTGGATGGTGCGCAGTCCGGAGCGGCACGGCTGCATCGCGTCGCCGCGTGCCCAGCGCGGAATCTGCTCGAGATACGCATCGGAGTTGGTGATCACACCGCGCCGCCGGCGCTTGTACTCGAGAAGTGACTCGATCGCATCGTGCAGGTCATCGAGGTGCGGACCGGCCAGGAGATGCTCGCGATTCCCGTTCTTGGAATCTGTATAGACACTGAAGTTGACACCGCATCCGATGGCCGCCGCCCGCTCGACGATCGGCAGCAGCTCGTCGAGGTTGTCGTCCTTGATGACGGTGTTGAAGCGGATGTTGTCGATACCGCGGGCGCGCATCGCGTCCACGGCACCGAAGATCTTCGCCGTGAGCCCGGGAATGCCACGTGCAACGTCGTGGCGGCCATCGAGATAGTCGAGCGAGATGTTGAACTGGTGGATGCCCGCGTCCCAGAGCGACTGCGCGCGCTCGGGCGTGAGCATTCCGCCGTGCGTGATGAGCGTCGTGTACTTGAGGCCGGGCACGCGATCGACATCGGCCACCATCTGCTCCAGGTCGCGGCGCAGGAGTGGCTCGCCGCCGGTCCAGGTGACGAGCATCGGATTGAAGTAGCGTGTCGCGTCGACGAACGAGTCCAGCTCGTACTGCTTCGCCGACGCGGGCGTCTTCCAGTAATCGCAAAAGCCGCAGCGCGCGTTGCAGCGCTCGGTGACCTCGAAGTGAACGAGCACGGGCCGACGGCTCGCGACCTTCCAGAGGTATTTGCCGATGAACAATGGTACGTGATACGGCTTGAACCGCGCCGAGAGCATCAGTGGCCTCGAGCGTATCTGTCGTCCTGAGCGCACCTGTCGTGTCGAATCACCTCAACCCCATCGGGATGTTGATTCCCGTGCGAGCGGCCGCCGACCGGGCCGCGTCGTAGCCGGCGTCGGCATGTCGCGCCACCCCGATGCCGGGATCATTCGTCAACACCCGCTGCAGCCGCTCGCGCATCTCCGGCGTGCCGTCGGCCACGATGACCTGGCCAGCGTGGAGCGAGTTGCCGATGCCCACACCACCTCCGTGGTGGAACGACACCCACGTCGCGCCGCTCGCGACGTTGAGCATCGCATTGAGAATGGGCCAGTCACTCACCGCGTCGGTTCCATCGAGCATTGCCTCCGTCTCGCGGAACGGGGACGCGACACTGCCGGTGTCGAGATGGTCGCGCCCGATCGCGATCGGTGCCGAGAGCTCGCCACTCGCGACGAGATCGTTGAGCGCCATGCCGAATGTCGCGCGATCGCCCTGACCGAGCCAGCAGATGCGCGCGGGCAGGCCCTGAAAGTGGATCCGTTCGCGTGCCAGGGTGATCCACCGGTGCAGATGCGCATCGTCTGGGAACAGCTCCAGCACGAGACGGTCGGTGCGGGCGATATCGGCGGGATCGCCCGACAGCGCGACCCAGCGAAACGGACCCTTGCCCTCGCAGAACAGCGGCCGGATGTACTCCGGGATGAAGCCGGGAATGTCGAACGCGTCCGTGACCCCGGCGTCGTGGGCGACCGTGCGCAGGTTGTTTCCGTAGTCGAAGGTCACGGCGCCGCGGCGCCGCAGCTCCAGCATCGCGCGCACGTGCCGAACGGCCGTTGCCGTGCTGGCCGCGACATATCCGGACGGGTCGCCCTGCCGCCATGCCGCTGCGTCGTCGAGCGAGACGCCATCGGGCACGTAGCCGCGCAGCATGTCGTGCGCACTCGTCTGATCGGTGAGGACATCGACGCGCACGCCGCGTCGCACGAGCTCCTCGAGCGCCGGCGCGGCGTTCATCGTCACCGCTACTGAATACGCTCGGCCGTCACACCGCGCCTGCTCGGCCAACGCGATCCCTTCGTCGATGGTGCTGGCCTTTGCGTCGCAATACCCGGTAGCCAGACGCTTGTCGATGCGCGACTCGTCGACGTCGAACGCGAGCATGACGGCCCCTTGCATCGTCGCCGCCAGCGGTTGCGCTCCTCCCATGCCACCCAATCCCGCCGTCACGACGAGGCGTCCGGCGAGCGAGCCGCCGAAGTGCATTCGCGCCACCGCGCCGAGCGTCTCGTACGTGCCCTGCACGATGCCCTGGGAGCCGATATAGATCCAGGAGCCGGCGGTCATCTGCCCGTACATCATCAGCCCCTGGCGTTCGAGCTCGCGAAAGTGTTCCCACGTCGCCCACCGGCCGACGAGGTTGGAGTTCGCGATGAGCACGCGAGGCGCGCCGCGATGCGTGCGGAAGACGGCGACCGGCTTGCCGCTCTGCACGAGGAGCGTCTCGTCGTGCTCGAGCGCACGAAGCGAGGCGACGATGGCGTCGAATGCCTCCCAGCTCCGGGCCGCCTTCCCCGTCCCACCGTACACCACCAGGTCATCGGGTCGCTCGGCCACCTCGGGGTCGAGGTTGTTCATCAGCATGCGGAGCGCGGCCTCCTGCGGCCAACCCTTGCAGGAGAGCGTCGAGCCGCGCGCCGCGCGCACGACGCGAGCGCCCACTGCTCCAATCGCCAGGGCGCTCACGCCGACCCTCCGACGCCAGTGGTGAAGTGGCCCCGCTCGATACCACGCGCCAACCCCATGATGTCGGGCGAGAGCACGCGGTCGCGCTCGAGCGGCGCCACGAGCTCCCGCACCAGGCGACGCCCGTGTTCCGCGCCGCGGCCTGCGCGCAGTGGCAGTCGGTAGTCCAGCCCCTGAGCGGCGCACATCAACTCGATGGCGAGCACGTACCGGACGTTGTGCACGATGCGGCGGAGTTTCCATGCGGCGCCCATGGCCATGGGCACGACGTCCTCCTTGTTGCCGTCCGTCGGGATGGTGTCCACGCTCGCGGGGTGCGACAGCACCTTGCATTCGCTCGCCAGCGAGGCCGCTGTCACCTGCGCCATCATGAAGCCGGAGTTCACGCCCGCGTCCATCGTCAGGAATGGCGGCAACCCCTGATTGAGATCTGGATGCACGAGACGGTCGATCCGTCGCTCGGACATCGTGGCGAGATTGGTCAAGGCGATCGCCATGAAGTCGAGCGCCATGGCGACGGCCTGCCCGTGAAAGTTTCCGCCGCTCAACAGCTCGCTGGTCTCCGCGAAGACGAGCGGGTTGTCGGTGGCGGCGTTGAGCTCGCGACCGATGACGCCCGCGCAGAAATCGATGGCGTCCAGCACGGGGCCGTGGACCTGCGGCATGCAGCGCAGCGCGTACGGATCCTGGACGCGGGGATCATTGTCACGATGCGACTCGCGTATCTCGCTTGCTTGTAGAAGCGAGCGCAGCAAAGCTGCGCTTGCTGCCTGGCCGAGCTGACCGCGCGCATCCTGGATTCGCGAATCGAAGGCGACAGGCGTGCCGAGCAGCGCCTCGAGCGTCATGGCGCCGGCGAGGTGCGCGACCTGCCAGAGCCGGTGTGCATCCACGACGGCGAGCGCCGCGATCGCGGTGTGTGCCTGCGTCCCATTGATGAGGGTGATGCCCTCCTTCGGACCGAGCTGCACGGGCTTGAGCCCAGCGGACGCAAGCATCGTCGCCGCGTCGGCGCGCTCGGCGCCCCGATGGAGGTCGCCTTCGCCGATCAGCGCCAGCGCAAGGTGCGCGAGCGGCGCGAGATCACCGCTCGCGCCGACGCTGCCCTGCTCCGGGATCGGCGGATAGAGCCCGGCGTTGAGCATGTCGATGAGTAACTCGACGAGCGCAGGCCTGGCGCCTGAATATCCCTTGGCGATGACGTTGGCGCGGAGCAGCATCATCGCCCGCGCTTCACGCTCCGGCAGCAGCGCGCCGACCCCGGCCGCGTGGCTACGCACGAGATTGACCTGCAGCTCACCGAGGCGGGCGCGCGGAATGGAGACGTCGGACAGCTTGCCGAACCCGGTCGTGACACCGTAGGCGACGGCGTTGCTCTCGACCAGCGCTGTCACGACGTCATGCGCGCGCAACATGCGGAGTCGAGCGGCTGGCGCGAGCTCGACCACCGCGCCGTCCGCGACCGCCACGACGTCGTCGAGAGAGAGAGACTGTCCGTCCAGCATCACGGCGGTCGGCATCGACGCAATGTCCTGCGTGCGGCGCGACAATACAAGTCTTGGTGACGATCCCGCGTTGCAGCCGGATCGCCTCCGCATCGCACGGACCGCACGCGTCCACGATGCACGTGATGCTGGGCGACGACGACGCTAGAAGCCCTGATTCTTGTAGGTGCTCTTGTGGTAATCGAACTTGAGATCGGGCTCTGCCTTCAGCGAGATGAGGAAGTTGAAGGCGAAGCTCCCGGTCGGCGACTGTGTGAAGGCGAAGATGGCACGCCAGTCGTGGAGGTCACGCTGCAACGACACGATCTGGCTGGCGAAGTTCTTGTTCTCGAAGTCGTACGAAGTGTTCCAGGTCGCCGCCCAATGCTGGGTGACGTTGAAGCTGAGGTTGCCGCTCAGCGACGTGGAATTCGGATAGCGATAGATCGGCGATCCGATCAGCCCCGACGTGATGGGCACCACCGTCGTCGGATTCGTCGACTCGCGTGCGATGCACTGCTCGTACACGCCGACTCGGCGCAACTCCGCCGTGTTGAACTGCGTGCAGCGCGACGCCGCGGTGAAGTCGATCACGTTGGCGCCGTCGGCCACCGGTCGCTGCCGTTGCGCGCTGAACTGGAACGACGCCTGCCACCCTTGGGTGATGGTCGGCAGGAGGCCCGCGTTCCGCGCCGCGCGCCCGGCCACCGGTTGGGAGGCGACCTGCCGCGCATACCGGTCATCGCCCGGCGGCCGCAACTGGTCGGTGCTCGCCTGGGTCGGCGGCACCGCCCTGCCGAACAGCCGCGCGAAGACCGCGAACGGATTGGCGGTGTTGCTGAAGGAGAACGACGCCGTGACGCGCTCGCGAAACGGCGAGAACTTCGCCGAGTCGCTCACCGTCGAGCCCTGGAACAGTGAGTAGTCCACCCCGAGGTCGAGCCCCGGCAGAAGATCTGACCGCACGGTGTAGTTGAAGTTCTGGGTCGTGAGCCCACGGATCGCGTCGCCCGTGTACCGGGCGCGCTCGAAGTCGTAGGACAGGCCGCTGAAGTTCAGCGACAGCAGCTTGAGCTTGTCGCCCGACTCCGGATTGGAGTCGTTGATCGAGCGCGTCTTCGCCTCGATGTTCGTCGAGAGCTGGAAGGAGAGCTGGTTCTGCTGGAGAGCGCCGAGGTAGCCGTTCGGCTGGCCATCCGAGCCGGCGCGCGTACGCCCGAGCGCCGCGAGATACGCATCACTGACATCCGCTTTCGGCGCGTAGCTGTACCCGATCTGCGGGGTAATGGAGTGCCGGATCCGCGTGAAGGGACCGAACCCACCGAACAAGCCGAACAACGTCGGGGACGCCGACACGCTGAAGCTCGGTCGCTTCGACTGATGCACCCACCGCCCGTTTGTCCGTTCGTTGCGGATCCAGTAGGCCGACCCGTCCACGTTCGACAGCGACATGGAGGCGGAGAGGTTGTAGTTGTTGCGAGCCAGCGCTGGCAAGGTGAACACCGGCGTCCAGTCGACCTGTGTGCCGTACGTCGACGCGAAGATGCGTTGCTCGGTCTGACCGGTGGTGACGTCTGCCACGAGCGCCGCTTCCGGAAAATCATTGCGGTGCGACGTGACCGTGAACCGGTTGCCGAGCGAGTAGCCGAAGATGGCGAGCGGCGTATCGAACGACAGGTTGCTGTCGTAGGAGTTCCGGCGCAGCGTGTCGCCGAAGATGGAGTCGACGCCGGTGGGCGTCGCACCTCGACGCAGCAGCAACCCTAGCGATGATGGCTGGTCGATGCCCGTGACCTGATGCGACGTGTAGCTCAGGCTTGGCGTCCACGTCAGCCAGCTCCCGAGATTCAGCGGGCTGGTATTCACGCTAAAGCTCGGGAAGGTCTGGTCGGTCTGGCTGCGGCCCGGCTGCTGGCTGCGCGATCCGCCCAGCGTGAAATCGGCCGGACCGACCTTCTGGTGATACGACGCCGATGAGCGGATCGTCGACAGGACGGCATACGGGTTCACCGTCGTCGACCGCTGGATCTGCGTGCTGCTCACGTAGTTCAGGTCCATGCGCAACGAGCTGTTGCGCGTGAAGTCCTGCGAATGCCCCCAGCTCACCGCCGAGTTGCGCTGCTTCCCCTGGAGGGTATACGCGGTGGCAAAATTGCCCGTGACGTAGCGCTCGAGCCAGCGATACCGGAACTCGCCGTTGTACCTCGTGAACGCGACGTCATTCAGGGCAAGCTGCCCCGCGGAGCTTCGCCAATCGAACGACGCCTGCGCGTCGATGAAGTCGCTGATCGCCCAGTAGTAGCCGAGACCTTCCACCTGTCGGCGATACGACGGGCTGTTGCGGACGATGTCGCTCACCCCGACATTCGGGGAGAGGATGCCGCTGTGGCGCCCGCCGCGGATATCCTGGAACAGAAAGGGGAGCCACATAACCGGCACATCGCCGATGTAGAGCACGGCGGGCCGCGCGACGACGAACGAGCCCGTGCGCTTGATCTCCCGCGCCGCGAAGTGATAGTCGGGAATGGAATCGTCGCAGGCGGTGATCGTGCCCTCCCGCAGATAATAGGTCGCGTCGTTCGCGCTCTTGATCGAATCACGCCCTGCCACGACGACCACTCGCTCGCCGGTGATTTGCAGGATCTCGCCACTCTGCGGAATCGAGGTGCGAATGTCGCTGACGCTCGCGCGACGGGTCGCGATGTCGTATGTCCCCGGTCCGCGACTGACGATCGGTGCCTGCCCCGGCGAGACGAACACGCTGCGACCGGTGGAGTCGGTACCGACCCGGACAGCGCTCCCTGTCCCGCTGTAGCTGATCGAATCCGACTTCACCAGCTGCGAATCGCGCTGGACGATGGCCTTTGTGGTGAGCTGGATGGCTCTCGTCACCGCATCGAACGAGATCGATTCGCCCTGATACTGCGTGACACTGTAACCTGGCGTGTTGAGCAGCCGGAGCATCACCGAATCCGGCGCGGCGAAGTTGGCCTTCCCGATCGTATCGCTCACCGCCAGCGAGTCACCCCGCGGCCGGAGCGTATCGGCGCGCGCGCGCGGTATGGATCGGGGGGCCTGCGTCGGCCGGTTCACCTGCGCGACCACCTCCGGTGCCTGCGCCGCAAGCGCGATCGCGATCAGCACGATCGTCGCGCCCGGCATCCGGCGCCGACGAGTCACGCCGGTACCTCGTGGGCCGCCGCGCTCTCCGCCGCCGCCGCTGCCGCCTTCCTCCGGAAAACGATGAGCGAGAGGAGGATGCTCACCTCATACAGCAGGTACAACGGCACCATGAGCGCGACCGACGTGATGAACAGGTCGCCCGGCGTGATGATCGCAGCGACGACGTACGAGCCGAGCAGCGCGTGGCGGCGATACTTCGCGAGGAACTTCGGGGTCACCAGCCCGAACAGCGAGAGCAACAGGACGGCGATCGGCAACTCGAAGACCGCCCCCATGGCGAGCACCATGCTCGTGACGAAACCGAAGTAGGCCGAGACGGTGATCATCTGGTCGAACGCCTTGTCGCCCAGATTGAACAGGAACTTGAGTGTCAGCGGGAGCACGTAGTACCACGCCAGCGCCGCCCCTCCGATGAACAGCCCCACCACCCCCAGGATCACCGGGATGGCGATACGCTTCTCGTGCCGGTGCAGGGCCGGCGAGAGGAAGGCGTATACCTGCCAGATCAGGACCGGCAGCGCGAGCACGATGCCGACCATGATCGACGTCTGCAGCAGGATCGAGAATCCTTCGCCCGGCGCCGTGTACACCAGCTTTCGCCCGTGCAGAAACGGCAGGATCGGGCCCTGCATCCATGTCAGCAGATCGAATCGATAGACAAGGGCGAACGCGATCGCGACGCCGACGAGCAGCGCTCCGAGCGACCAGATGATCCGCCAGCGCAGCTCCTCGAGATGATCGAGAAACGGCATCTCCCCCGTACTGCCCATCACGTCACCCGCCCTGCCGGTCGAAGGTTATTCGGACGTCCTCAGAACGTTTTCAACTGCTCGCGCGCCAGCGACGCTTCGTCCGACCGCGGGTAGTCCCTCACGATCCGCTCGAACGCTGCGCGCGCCTGTGCCGTGCGTCCAGCCGCGCGGATGGAGATCGCGTGCTTGTACAACGCCGTTGCCGCCTTGGGCGACGAAGGATAGCGCTGCACGACCAGCCCGTATACCGAATCGGCCGCGACCTGGTTCCGCTCGGCGGCGTACGTCTCCGCAATGTAGATCATGGCTTCGGGAGCGTCCTCCGAGCGCGGATACGTCCGCAGAAGCTCCTCGAACCCGCTACGCGCCACTCTCGCACTGCCGCGACGGAGCTGATCGAGCGAGCTCTGGAAGAGTTGCGCCGGGCCCGGACCCGAGGGCACGACACGGGTCGTGTCGCCCGAAACGGGAGCGGGCGGAGCGGCCGCCATCTGACTCCGCTCCTCCAAGGACGCGCGCAGCTCCTGCAGCCGACGTTGGCTCTGACCGCTCAGCTCCTGGATCTGGAGAATCTGTCGGCCCATCTCGTAGTGATCCGTTGCCACGGTGGATTGCAGCCTCGCGAGCCGCGCGCTCACCGCACGCACGGAATCGTTGGACTGGACGATCTGATTCAACACCGCAGCGACCTGTGCACTCCGGGCCGTGTCGGCACGTGCCGCATCCGATTGCATCGTGCTCAGCTGGGTCTGCAGCTGGAAGACGTCACGCTTGGACGCGACGCAGCCGCCGAGCGCCAGCGCGGCCACGGAGAGGAGAGCGAGGCGGCGCATCAGTCGCGGGGCCGCACGAGAACGCCACTCGCGCCGCGAACTTCGAACTCGGCGCGGCGATTCTGCTGATACGCCGACTCGTCGCCACCCGAAGATGCCGGCTGCGAATCGCCCAGACTCTGCGTCGATACGCGGTTCTCCGCCACACCCTTGCCGGTCAGATATCGCTTCACCGTTGCCGCGCGGCGCTGGCCGAGCGCCAGGTTATACTCGGCGGTGCCGCGCTCGTCGGTGTGCCCGGTGACCACCAGCGTGATGGACGGATTCGCCTGGAGCACGGCGGACTTGGCGTCGAGCACCGCCGCGCCGTCGTCGCGCAGCTGGTCGCGATCGTAGTCGAAATAGACGCGCTGCGCGAGGATGTTCCCCATGTCGAGCTGGGCCTGCCGGTCACCCGCAGCATCCCGCGACGCGGCCGCATTCGCCGCCGCAATCGAGTCGGCACGGCGCTGCGCAGCTTCTGCCGCCTGCGCATCGGCCCGTCGCTGCGCCGCCGCGGCGTCTGCGCCTGCCGGAACCGGCGTTGCCGCCGGAGTTACCTTCCGCCGGCAACCTTCGAGCGCCGCGAGCGAGGAACAGGCGAGCAGCGTGAGGACAAGGGAGCGAGCATTCATGTACATCTCCGGTTGGGAACGAGCATCGCGCAAGTGTGCGTGACAGGATTCAGGGTTCGCCGAGTCTCGGCGACCACGCGGGCAGGCGAACCGACGCGCCGCGCGTGAGCTGTCGCGCACGGCCGCTCTCGGCATCGATGACCCAGAGTTGACGCGTGCCCGAGCGATTGGACACGAAGACGAGGTGGCGGGCATCGGGCGCCCACGACGGATCGTCGTTACTGCCGTCGCTCGTCAACTGCTTCAGTGCGCGGTCACGCAGGCCGACTGTGAGGAGCTGGAACTGACCGTCGATGCGCGACTGGAACGCGACGAGCCGTCCGTCGGATGACCAATCGGGACTTGCGCGATACGCGCTCTCGCCGACGTCGAGCGGCGTGAGGAGATCGACGTTGGTGCCGTCCGCATCCATGGTATAGATCTCCGGATGTCCCGCCCGTCCCGACATGAAGGCGATGCGACGGCCATCGGGGCTGAACGAGGGAGAGACATTGTCGCTGCCTCGGCCGACCGACAGCCGGCGTCCGGCGCCTCCGCTCGCCGGCGCGCTGTACAGGTCGACGCCATCGTCCTCGCCGTGCGCGTAGACCACGCTCGCCCCGTCGGGGGTGAAGACAGGCGAGATGAAGACTCCACGCCCGCTCGCGACCGTGCGCCCTCGGCCGCCGATGTCCTGCACGACGATCTGCGATGGGACGTACGTGGAATACGTGATCGTCCGCCCGTTGGGATGCCATGCCGCCGAGCCGGGTGTCACCGCGCCCACCACCGGCGACTCACCATGGCCATCGCTGTCGATGAGCCACAGCCGGCCACCTCGCGTGTAGAGCACGCGGGTCCGCGAAATACCACGCGTGCCCGTAAGCGACTGCTCGAGCTCGTCGGCGAGCCCGTGGACGGCCAACCGCCACGCGCGCACACTGGACGCGGGCGGCGCCATGAAGTCGCGAATGAGCGCCGTCCGACGCGTGGCGACGTTGTAGACCGCGAGGTGCAGACCGCTCGGCGTGGGCGTCACCTGAATGGCCGCGGCCGCGCCAAGCTGAGCGAGCAGTGACCAGTTCGGCGCGCCGGCGCGCGCAACGGCACGCGATGCGGACGCGTCGAGAGGAATCACGGTGATCCGATCGCCGTGATCGAGATCGCGGCTCACGATCGCCGCCACGGAGTCGCCGAGTGCGGTGGACACGGGCAGGACGACGATGCCCGGCTTGGTCCCCGGGTCGTACGTGAGTCCGATGCGGACCCCGCGTGACGTCGTGTCCTGCGCCACCACGAGTGAGGGCGCTGCGACCAGCACGGCGGCGAGCACGCGAAAGAGCGGCAGGTGCATCAGCGGATGAGGCGAGGGTCGAAGCTGAAGATCACCGGGAGGACGTCGTCCGGAAATCCGGCGGGAAGGGGACCGAACGACCGCGCCGCGGCTTCTACGGCGCCCATCGCCTCGGTGTCGAAGGAGTACACCCCGGACCGCGTCGTCAGGCGAATGCCTGTCACGCTACCGTCACGTCGAATGAGGAATGCGACGACCGCCGTGACGCCGCCGCGCGACGGCTTGAAGTTCACGGCGATCTGGCGCACGACGTTCTGGAGGTACCCGGGATATGGGAACTCGATCCCGTCCACGCGTACATTCGCGACATCGGCACCGCGACCACCCTGCGGCCCCCCGCCCGCTGCAGGCGCCGGCGCCGGCGCTGCTTTCACGTTGCCCTGGGGGTCGCCAGCGACCGGCGTGGCGCTCTTGACGGGCTTCGTTCGAACACGGGGTTTCGTCCGGGATGCGAGCGGCGGCATGCGCGACGGATCAGGTGTGGACCGCGCTGGTGCCGCTGGCGTGGGCGCTACCGTCGCCGGCGTAGGCGCGGAAGCCGCTGGCGGCTGCACGATGCCGGTTTGTCGCGGGCCCGGTGGCGCGGCGATCAGACTGACCCGATACATCGGCGGCGCCGGAATCGAGGGCGCGCCACGCACGAGCAGGAACGCTGCGACGACGATCGCGTGTGCCGCCGCAGACGCCGCGATCGGCAGGCGGAGCGACAAGGCCCGGGGCATCGCCGCGCTCACGGCCCCGTCTCCGGGTCGGTCACGAGCCCCACG
>JBDSSY010000051.1:0-33580 GCA_039928585.1 Gemmatimonadaceae bacterium
TGCGAGGCCGAGGCAACGCCATGCGCGTCGGCGATCTCGCGCGCTACTTCGCCGTGGAGCGCGAGCCCGTGGCGGGCCGCTATCGAGGCTACACCGTCTTTTCAAGCGCGCCGCCCGCATCCGGAGGTTCGGCGCTCATGGCGCAACTCAACCATCTCGAGCTCCAACCGGCGGCGAAGCCATACGGTGAGGATGCCGCGACCCTGCACGCCATGATCGAGGCGTGGAAGCTCGTTCCCTCGACACGTGGACGCATCGCGGACCCTGGGCTGTGGCCCATCCGCCTCGACGCGTTCCTGAGCAAGGACTCCGCGAGGGTTCGGTGGAACTGCTTCCGAGCGACGCGCGCGCTCGCGCCGGACGATGTTCGGGGCGACACCCTTCCGTGCGCCGGCCGCGCGATTCCCACCGCCTCCGATTCCTCGCGGAGCGCGATGGCGCTCGATGCCGACCGTGCCGAATGTGACGAGCATGAAGGATCGCGACGGTTGTCCTGTCATCGAACCGGAACGACGGCGTTCACCGTGGCCGATGCAGCGGGAAACGTGGTCTCGGTCACCCAGACGCTCGGGACGTGGGGCGGAAACTTCTACGTGTCGCCGGGACTCGGATTTCTTTACAATGACAAGCTTACGTCGTACGGCTCCGATCCCGACGAGTACGGCGCGCGACTCGCGAATGCGCGGCACGGCAGCTCGCTCGCACCCACAATCGTCTTTGGTGGAGAAGGAAAGGCGCGACGTCCGGTGCTCGTCGTCGGTGCCGCCGGCAATGCGTGGATCACGTCGGCCGTCTACTCCATCGTCACGGGGGTGATCGACGGCAAGCTCGACGTTCAGCGCGCCATCGAGCAGCCACGCTTCCTGATCGGCCAGCAACGTGGCGACGCCAGGCGCGAGTATCTCGTGCAGATCGAGGACGGCATGTCACCGTTCACCATCAGGCAGCTCGAGGCGATGGGACACCTCTTCCAGCGCATCTCGCTCGCTGGCGAGCTGCGCATGGGCTACGCGTCCGCCATCCTGCTGGATGGCGATATCGTGACGGCAGGTGCCGATCCGCGCCGGGCTGGTGAAGCTGGCGCGATCGGTTGCGCGGCCGACGCGGGCAGGGGATGTCGGCGGTGAACGACGGACGCTGAATCAGTCGATGGCTCCTGGACCATCGACGATGGCGCGCCAGCGCGCGTCGTCGATGTTGCCGCCGCTCACGACGACCGCCACAGGCGATGCCAGCGAGGGAGCGCGCTGATGCAGTAGCGCGGCCACACCTACTGCACCCGATCCCTCGACACGCATGTCATGCTTGTGGGATAGCCAGGCGATCGCTTCGGCGATCTCGTGTTCCGTCACCGTCACGATCTCATCGAGCGACGCGCGCCCGATGGCGAATCCCTCGTCGTCGATCTGACCCGCCAGGCCATCGGCGAGGGTAGGAGGGACCGGCACGTCGACGCGGTGACCGGCAGCGAGTGACGCCGCCATCGCGTTGGTCTTCACGCTCTGCACTCCGATCAATCGCACGTGAGGCGCAACGACGCGGACCAGCGACGCAACGCCGCCGATCAATCCACCGCCGCCGACGGGGACCACGATGGTTTCCACACTCGGCAGCTCCTCGAGAATCTCCAGTGCCACCGTACCCTGGCCGGCCAGCAACAGGTCGCCGGCGCAGGGATTCACGAACACCATCTCGTGTGACCGCGCGAACTCCTCCGCCACACGGTGTGCCGCGTCGTAGTCCGGCTGGGATGCGTCGACCACGGCTCCGAGCGCCACGATGCCCTCCCGCTTTACCGACGGCGCAGTCGCCGGCACGAAGATCGTCGCTCGGATCCCGAGGTGCCTCGCTGCCCACGCGAGGCCCAGCCCGTGATTGCCCGCCGACGATGCGACGACTCCGCGCGCCTTCTCGTCGATGCTCATCGTCGCCAGCACGTTGTAGGCGCCGCGAATCTTGAACGATCCGGTCCGTTGACGGCACTCGCACTTGAGATGGACGTCCGCGTTCGCGCGCACGGACAGGGCGGGGGACGGCACGAGCGGCGTGCGGTCGACGATTCCGCGCAGGCGATGACCGGCGGCGAGCACTGCGGCAGCGGGAGGCAGCATGCTCAAAGGTGAATCCCGCCACACCGGCACGGTAGTCGAGGCGCACTGTCGGTCGCCGATGCATCACCCGCGCGCGGCGACGACGCTGGCGGTTCCAGCGCCGCTACGCCCTACACCAACTCGAGCTGTCGCTCGCTGGCGTCCTGGTTCCAGCGCGAGATGTAGTCCGCTACCTCATACTTGGCATGCGCCCGCTCGAGCGACATCGGACGGATCGTTCCCCACACCGGACGGGACGCGAAGGGGCGATCGAACTTGCCGAAGCACCACTGAATTCCGGCGAAACTGTTGGGATCGCGGCCGTCCAGCCCGTACTTGTTGTTGAGGTGAAGCAGCCAGGATAGCGCCTCCGCATAGGTGGGCGCCCAGGTAATGACCGACTTGCCCCAGAGCATTCGCACGACGTTGTGCATCTGTCCCGTCTCCAGCAGCTCGCGCTGGCCGGCGTTCCAGATCGGATCGTGCGTCGCTGCGCGATCCAGCTCGTCGAGAGAGTATGTGATTTCGCGCTCGTCACCAGCGTGCGCATTCATTGACCGGTGCACCCAGTCCGGGAGCGCCGACAGCTCGCCGTGATTCGGATTGCGCAGACAGAAGTTGAGCGACAGCTCGCGCCACGTCAGCATTTCGTTCAGGAACGCATCGCCCTGCTCGGTTGGCGCGTTGGTGCGGACGGCACTCACGACGTCGAGTGGCGAAATCATCCCGTTATGCAGGTACGGCGAGAGCCGGCTGGACCCGCCGTCGTCGGATGGATTGCGACGCCGCTCGGAATAGTCATTCAACCCGTCGCTGACGAACTCGTCCAGCTTCGAGCGCGCGTGGGAAAGTCCACCCTGCGCGGACACGGCGCCCACGTCATGATCGATCTCGCAGCGGGAGACCTCCGTCGCGATGTCGCAGTTCACGATGTCCAGCCACTCGACGCCAAGCGACGAGAGCAGCGAGGGCGTCATGGTACGCTTGGGCGCACGGTCGTCGACCGGCTCGATGGACAGATCGACCAGCTTGGCGATCTTGGGACGAATGGTGCGAGCCGCGTATTCCTCCTTGTGGAATGACGCAGCCGGAACGACGCCTACTGAATCCACGGCGAGCACACGACAGTTCACCCGGTTCGCGAAACGCTGCGACCGTTCGGCGACGCCAGCCGTCGGGAAAAGATCGGTGACCACCAGCGCCGCGCGAGCCGCGAGGCGGTCGAGCACTCGGCGATCATCATCCAATCGGCGACGCAGGGCAAATCGGTACGTGAGGCCCAGCGACCCCGCGCGAAGCGCGAGTTCGCGCGCACCCTGCATGATGAACGTGTGAAAGCGCGCCGACGCATAGGCATAGCTCGGATCGAGGCCCTGATGGATCAGCAGCGGCTTTCCCACTCGATCCGCTTCGATCGTTGCGAGTCGCAGTCCCCAGTTGTCCTCGAGCCGCTGGGTACTCTGCATCCAGTAGAGAACGAATTCGCCTTCGGGTTGCAGGCGCTTCTCGTTGAGCGGCAGCGTGCGGAGGGAGATCTGGTCGCGCACGTACGGAGAACCGAGCGGATGCTTCATAGAGATATGCAACGGGCGAAGGAAGGCGTCTGTTCCACCTCGAGACGACCGCGTGTTACCTCGCGCGCGGTGGTCCGTCTAGTTGACAGCGTGGGGTGGCCGGCTAGATTTGTGTCGGTGACGGCGGCCCCGCACGAATGCGGGGCCGTTGCTGTCTGGCGACTGAAATGCGCGACGAAGCGAAACGTCTCGCGATCGGAAGCCGGCGCGGGGCTGTAGCTCAGCTGGGAGAGCGCTGCGTTCGCAATGCAGAGGTCAGGGGTTCGATCCCCCTCAGCTCCATCCATGTCGGAAACGGTTGGCATGCTTCTCGCCAATCCAGGTATTTGCCCGCCGCCGTTCGGTAGGACGGAGAGTTCCAATGACGGTGTGCGTGGCAAGACCGGATGGCTTGGCCAACCGGAAAGACATATGACGCCGCAGAGCTGCATGCTCGCGGCGTTTTTATTTGTCGTCATGGGCGGATCCGGTGAGGCAGCGCACCACGGAGGTCCGCGTTCGTGATCCCGATCGAAGCCGTCAGGCGCGTCCCCCCAACCTCCACGCCACCCCGTTCGCCTGACGACATCGATCTGCACCTCTGGGGAATCGATCGGCATCCACACGCATCATCTTATGACTGCATCTTTCGACTGATTGCACCCTCACGGCTTGCATCATGCGGGCCACTGTGCTCAGAAAATGTGTATCAGGCCGAAAAAAACGTCCTGTGTGGGGCATTTTCGATGTACAGGCAATTGATGCGACTACATTGAAACCGGAACTAAGCGAGCTCATCGATCTCCTCCGAGGCCGTATCTTGCGGGCGCTACAGGCGTCGGCGCTCACCGCGGGCGATCGATTGCCGAGCGCACGTGATGTGGCCGAGGAGATGGAGGTCGATCATCGTGTCGTGCTGTCGGCGTACCGCGCGCTCGCGGACGAGAAGCTCGTCGAGCTCCGGCAGCGCGGCGGGATCTATGTCGCATCGCGGCTCTCCGGCGCAGACGGTGTCCCACGTCTGCCAGCCGCCTGGTTCGCCGATGTGCTCGCGCAGGGACTGAGTCGCGAGATTCCGGCTGGCGAACTGCACGAGTGGCTCCGGCGGTGTACCGAGATGCTGCGGCTCCGGGTGGCGGTCATCACCACCACGACGGATCAGGGAGCGGGGCTGTGCCGGGAACTCGCGGACGACTACGGATTCGAGCCGGAGGCGCTCCTGGCGGAGGAAGTGCGCTCCGCCGCCAAGCCGTCGTTGGCGCTCCGCCGTGCAGACCTGGTGGTCACCACCGAGGCGCAGCGGGAATGGGTCACGGCGCTCACGAGCGAGTTGCGAAAGCAGCTGTGCGTCATCGAGGTACGCCCCAACCTCGTGCGCGGCGAGTGGTCGTTGCTCTTTCGACGGCCCGTGTACGCCGTTGTTGCGGACGTCGACTTCGGCGAGATGCTGCAGCGATTTTTCGCGGGTGCCTCGGGCGCGAAAAACCTGAACATTCTGGTGGTGGGGCGAGATGACCTGAGCGTCATTCCGCAGGACGCACCCACGTACGTGACGCAGCGCGCGCGCTCGTTGCTCGATGGCGTTCCGATCCGGGGGCGGGTTCTCCCCGCGGCACGCAGCATCTCCCCTGCGTCAGCTCGCGAGCTGTTCGGCATCATGGTACGCGCGAACATCGAGGCGCTGCAGCGCAAGCCCTGACGGGATCGCGACTCCAACGCCTCAGCTATCGACGACGAGCCAGGCGGCGAGCAGGGGTGCGACCGACGTGAGGACAGCCAGTTCGCTGGCGGGAAGCAGTCGTGGACGACCGTCGAAGTGACAGAGCGACCCGACCACACGCCCCCCAGGCTGTTGGACGGGGACGCCAGCATACGACTGGATGGCGTCGCGACTCGGGTGCTTCGCCACGCGTGCATCGGCGCGCGAATCGGCGATCGCCAGGGGATCACCCGAAGCGCACATGATGGAGCAGTAGGAGTCCTCGAGCGCGCACACGGCGCCCGACACGTTGAGCGTCGGATTCTCACGGTCGAATAGCGACACGTTGTGCAGCGCCGGAGACACGAGCCGGTACAATCCCGTGAATCGGAAGCGCGTGCGATCGTTGAGGAAGGCGAGGGCGCCGAGGATGCCGTCCTTCGTCAGGCGCTGCTCGAAGACCTCCCGAAGTCCCGGCAGGTCGCCCGCCGCGGCTACGCTGGCAAGCTGGCCCTCAGACGTGGTCGTCACGCGGTGCTGCATCACTGGCTCCATGGGCACACTCCACCCCATCTCGGAAGCAACCTCCGAGCCATGTCGGGTAGCCCTCCTCAACCGCAGCTTTGCCCGGTGTGTCAGGGGAAGGCGATCGCCGCGCGTGCGTCGTCACGGACGCCTACGAACAGCTCCCGAAGCCAGACATTTTCCTCCTTCTGCACAGTGCTGCCGAAGTCGTCCATCGCGGTACCGCTGAGGGAGTTGAGAAAATTCAGGATGGCGCTTTCCTCCACCGGCAATCGCGAATGGCGGCGGAGGAGGGTCGGCCCACCGCTCTCTCCCTCGCGGACTCCGATGGAGAAGCTCGATCCCTCGCCGGTGAACGGTCGGCGGAGGGGAGCGCGAAGGAGTCGCGCGGTGATGAAGGGCAGGTCCCAGCGCGGCTCCTTGCGAGCGGTCACCGTCCAGGTGCGCTCGTCATCTCCCCGCGCTGCGTTTACGAAATCCATGACGAGCTCATGAAAGCCGACTCGGAAGATCTTCACCTTCACGCTGAAGTCGGCATGGAGCTGGAGCGAGTCAGGCAGAACGCGCGCCGCTCCGCTCAACGACACGAGACGACCGCGAAGTGTGCGCAGGCGAATCACGATCACGCGGTCCTTCTGGGATACCTCGAGAAATGGTGTCCCGGCTCGATCGGTGAGGACGAAGCGAAAGCGAGCCGGATCGAGATACTTGTGCACGTACTCGGCAAAGGAGGGAAACCGTCGGCGAAGATTCTCCGAATGAATCGATGCGCCGAGTGTGGTGATCGTGCTGCCGTCGACGAGCGTGACCGGATGGAGAGAGTCGAGGGTGAAGAGGGTGCCCAGCGCGGCCGAGCCACGGGGCGAGAGCGACGCGAGCTCCGCGCGGAGCATTGGCGCGGTGCGGCCCTCTCCACCGGCGAGGATGCGCGTGACGAGCGAGGCGACGTCCGCTGGTCGTACGCTGCCGACCGCGAAATCGACGGCGGCCTCCCACTGGTACTCGCCGTCGTTCAACCGCGACAGCGTCGTACGGTGCCGGCCGTCGGCAGGCCGACTTGGCGCTGGTGGATTCGGGCGGGCAGCGAGCAGATACCGTCCATCGACGAGCGAGCCGAAGGTCTCCAGCACACGGACATTGGTCGACAGGCTCGTCCAGACGGTGGAGTCGTCGAATACACGTGACGGGGCGAGAGCGCCCCGCATCATCCTGACTCGCGCATACTCGTACTTGGGATTGCGAGCGACCTCGGTGTGTCGATCGGCGAGTGAGCCGAGGAGCTGGTCCGCGTTCGTGCGGGCACGGGTGCCGGCCCCGAAGGCGCTGAATCCGTCTCGACATCCCGCAGCGATCGTGAGGACTGCCGTCGCGACCAGCGCATGTATCGAGAGCGGGGAACGCATGCGGCGAGGCCGGTGAATCTTGGTAGGCAGGGGAGTTCCAGTGAGGCCGATGCGACGGCGCGGGGGTTGAAGGCGGTTCCGCCACCCGCTAATTTCATCCTTGCGTCGACGGAGCAAATGAGTGTAATCATCCGGCGCATCGCGATGCCCCTTGGTGTAACTGGCAACACGTCTGCCTCTGGAGCAGAAGAGTCCAGGTTCGACCCCTGGAGGGGCAATAGTTCGCCGTAGCTTTTTTTGAACGCCGACGCCGTGCATGGTCCCGCGACCTGCACGGCGTCGGCGTTTTTGCTGTCTCCCCCATCGCACGCCTGCTCCTGGCGGCTCGCGGCGACAGACCTGCGTGCCCGCTCGAGCGGGGCCATCCTAATGCGCAGCAAGCGGTTGACACCCGTCGTGCGCGATGCAATGAATGCGGCAATTTGCCACTGGCAAAACAGCACTTAACTCGTTGTGTTTCAACAAGTTAACTGCGTGACGCATGGCACAGAACGCACACGCGCGCTCTCCCATATTGTCCCTCGCAAGACCTAGGGATTGTGCCCCGTTCAACAGGAGAACGCCATGCGTGTTCCAATAGTCATTCTGGCGCTCGTCGCCACCCCGCTGCTTGCCGACGTCTCGTCGGCGCAGGGGAAGAAGCTGAGCCACAAGTCGAAGGATGAATGCTCGAAGCCGGGCCTCCGGACCGGACACGAGAGCCTCGACTGGATTCTGAAGCACTTCGACAAGGCGTGCGTGAAGGCCCCTCCGGCTCCGGCACCCGCTCCGGCACCGACCCCCGCGCCGGTAGCGGTCATTGATTCAGCTCCGCCGGCGCCCGCCCCGGCTCCTGTGCCGGCACCCAATGCAACGGGTACCGCCATCACGGGAACGGTGTACATCGACTTGAACTGGAGCGGTGTCCCGAATCTCGGCGAGCCGCGTCTGGCTGGCTGGACGGTTCAGCTGATGCTCAACGGCGCGATCGCCCAGTCGGTGAGTACCGACGCGAACGGTGTCTTCCGCTTCAGTGATGTCGTGGTGGGACAATACGCGGTCTGTGTCACGCCCAAGACGAACTTCGTCCAGATCTCGCCGTCGGCGGGTTCGGCCTGCCCGAGCGGGATGGGGTACCAGGCGAGTGTCACGCTGTACGACTTGAACGTCGTCTTCGAGGGACTCGACTTTGGCTACTACGATTCGACGGCACCTTGATCAACGACGTGTAATTGCAGAACGGGTCCCGGGCACAGTTGCCCGGGACCTTTCTGCATGCGGTCGGGAAGTCGACAGTGAAACGAGGAGGGCGGGCAGTTCGACTCGTCGGGAACGGACCTTGCGCCGATGCGGTGCGACTCCGGGGCGCATGGTGCGCCGGAGCGTTCATCCCTGCGCGGTGGTGCCGTGACGGCAAGAGTCTTTGAGGATGCCACCGGTGCACGGTGGGAGGTCTTCGAGGTGCGACGCAGCTCGCAGAAAGCACTCGCCGTGTCGGCGGGCCTCGAGCACGGCTGGCTCGCCTTCGGGAGCGGCACGGTAAAGCGTCGGCTGGCACCCATCCCCGACAACTGGCAGACCGTGGACGACGTGGAGCTCGAGCGTCTGTGCGGACGCGCGCGAGTCGTCGGGGCGAGGGCAGGGAAGGAGGAGGACGCGCCGCGAGCGGCCGTGGCCGATGCCGACCCCAGCACCGATCGCTTACCTGCTGTCGGAGGCTCGCGCGAGGCGCGCGCCACGCCGGACAGCTCATCCCGCACGCGTGTCCCGCGCATTCGATCGGCCCGCGAACACGCGCCTCGTCCCTCCGGGGGAACGCTTGCCATTCTCACCACCGCGACCTCCGACGATTCGGTGGAATCGACGGTGCGAGAGTATGCTCGCCAGGCGCGTGAGCTCGACCTCCCGGCCATCGAGGCGATGGTGCAGTTGAAAGGCCTGCTCATGCGCGTCTACACCGACGCGAACTCGGAGGCCCGGGACCTGAGAGCCGTCCGACGCTGGTTCGTCGAGGCCTTCTATTTCGAGCGCGGCGTCCCGGACCCGGACACGAGCGATCAGTCGAGGTAGGGCGATTCGTGGTAGGGTGATTCGTCGTCGTCCGCGAAGAGTTCATCGAACGACTCCTTGCTGCGCCCAACGTCGACGGTCGCGGGAACGAGCCCACGCACGAGGTCCACGAGCATGGGGCTCAGATGTGCGCCATATCGGAGCAGTACAGCGGCACGCTCCCGCTTGCGTAGCAGAAACGCGAGAATCGGCATGTCGGCCTTCGCGCCGTTGCAGTCTTCACAGGCGAGCACGAGGTTGTCGCGCCGGTCGTACGCGCTCTGCCCTCGGCGCGGAGCCACGTGATCGAGTGTCACGCTGCCCGCGGCGACGCGCCGCCCGCAGTACGCGCACACCGGTCCGTGCTGCGCGATGAGCCATCGTTTGGTTTCGGCATACGCCGTGCGGCTCGTCGAAGTCGACGTGAGCTGGGCGGTGGCGGTGCCGCGCCCACGTCGCCGCGCGGGTCGTTTTCGTGGTGTCGTCACGAGCAAGTGATGAGTGCGCTGTCGGGACACGGACCCGGTCCGTAGGTCGCACGGACCGACCGGATCCTCGCCGGGTATCAGAGGCGCAATGTATATCCAGCCCCGCTCCCGGTGACGAGGTGGCGTGGCGAACGGTTGGGCACTATGCTCAACGAGCGGGGGCGATCGACCCGCCCTCATCACCCGACGCGACGGAGCGTGGGCGTGCGGATCTTCCCGGCTGTTCTCCTGACTGCGTTGAGCGTGACTGCGTGTCATCGTGGCTCACGCTCGCCAGGTGCGTCGTTCGCCGGCGCCTCGCTGCTCGCGCCACTCTCCGAATCGGAGGAGGCACACGACGCCTTGCTTCGCGCCGATCTTGGTCGCGCGGATTCGGTGGCGCGAGCCGGGCTCGCCCAGGGATTGGGCAGTGCGCTCGCGGCGGATGTCGTCTTTCTGCGCGGCGGTCTGCCCATCGTGCGCGGACGCGTCGCAGCACAGGCCATCGTGGGCGCCGAATCGCTGAACGTGGCGTCCGCTGTGCGATGGCAGCCGGTGCGGGCCGAAGTTAGCGCGGATGGGCGCAATGGCTACACGTACGGCTACACGATCTATGGCTTGCCCGCTTCGGCGACAGGCGCGCCGTCGATTCGCATCGATCGGTACATCGCCTACTGGCGACGTGACGATGCCGGCTGGCGGATCGCCGCGTACGCCGAAACCTATGGTGCGCCGCCGGCGCCATTGAGCCTGCCCCAAGTGGCGGCGAGCGCGGTGCTCCGCGACACGCTGATGGCGCGAACGCGCGGGCCGCTGGAGCAGATTCGAACGTCCGACATGGCTTTCTCCTCGCTTGCCGGACGCGTCGGCACGGGGCGCGCTTTCGGTGACTATGCCGCGGAGAGCGCGCAGATGTTCTCCGCGCCCGGCGAGTTCATCACTGGTCCGCGCGCGATCAGCGAATCGTTCGGTCTTGCAGGTACGAGCGGAGCGCTCGTCTGGCATCCTGTGGCCGGGGAGGTCGCGCAGTCGGGCGACATGGGATTCACGGTGGGCAACGCGGTGTTTACCGGGCGGCGCGACGATGGCGGACAGATCGTGCGATTCTCGAAATACCTCACCGTCTGGAAACGGCAGCGAGATGGGAGCTGGCGTTACGTGGTGGACGGCGGAAGCGCGCGGCCCGATCAATAGTCGCGCAGTTCGATCGCCGTATTGAAGCGTTACGAGCCCGTCACGCGCCGATACGTGGGGCGCCGGAAGTGAAATCCGGGACAATCTCACAAACGATTCTGGCGTAACGGCTTAGCAAGCCAGCTCGTCGCGCCTCGCTCCTTGCGAAGCAGGGAAGCCGACTCGCTACGCTTTCGACCACCGTCGTTCAGGGAGATTCCATGCGCCGCCTCTTTATCGCCAGCACCATACTCGTCACTGCCGCAACCGTGTTCCTCGCGTGCAGCAATTCCACCGGCGTCTCGAGCACCACCTTCATCGCCGCCCTGAATGGCGCCAACGAACGACCGAATCCGAACACCAGTGCCGCCACAGGAACCGCGACGTACATCCTCACCGGCAATTCGCTCAGCTACACGATCGTCGTCACCGGCCTCACCGCCCCGGCGTCGGGCGCGCACCTCCACGTCGGCGGAAGCGGCGTCGCCGGGCCCATCGTCGTGCCGTACACCGTATCAGCGACGCAGACGGGTACGGTGACGTCGGGCACGATCGACCTCACCTTTCCGATCGTGAGCGGCGGCAGCAGCATCACGGGCGATTCGTTGAAGGTGCTCCTCAACAACGGGAACGCGTACGCGAACGTGCACAACTCGTCGTTCCCGGGCGGGGAAATTCGCGGACAGGTCATCAAGCAGTAATTCTCTGGTTAAACGCGTCGCGAGCGTCGATGACGCCCATGCGCTGAGCGTGGGACTGCGGCAGAAGGGCCGGCGAACATTCGCCGGCCCTTCTGCATATTCGCACGCAGCGTGCTCGTCTGTTGCGTGCGTGATTCGTGCGCGATGCGCGCATCGAGTGCCTGGGTTGATGCATCGCGCTCGATGACTGTGGCGCGAACGCTGGCATCCTACCTGCCCATATGCACGTCCGAAGGCGTTACACGTCCATCGCGCAGCTCCGGTGTGTGGACGAGCACGCCGAAGAAATGATTGTTGGAGGCCTGACGCGGCGACTGCCACGTTCAGGACAGAGGTCGACGATCGCTGGCCCCGTCGCCTCGAGTATCCAGGGCTGGTATTTACGGGGGAGGGAGGGGAGATGCCCGAGAGCAAGGAACTCATTATCAGCAGCAGCGATCAGTTGCTGCAGGCGACGACGCGACGGAGGTTTCTGGGCGTGCTTGCGATGGGCGGATCGGTGTTGATGTTGCCTGCCGTCTTCACTGGATGCAGCGATGACAACAATGGCCTCACGGAGCCGGGCCTCGATCCGCGACTCGATCCGGATCGGTATCGCCTGAACCTGTCGAACGACACGGGTATCCTGAACTACGCGTTCGCACTCGAGCAGCTCGAGGCAGCGTATTACACGGCGGCCATCAGTTCCCCCGGATTCGCGGCGCTCAGCGCTCCGGAAAAGGAGGTGCTGTCGGACCTCCAGAAGCACGAAGTCATCCACGAAGAGTTCTTCAGGCAAGTGCTCGGCACGGCTGCCATTCCGAAGATCGCGTTCAACGGAGCCACGGTCGCGTCGCTGGTCGCGAACCGCGACATCCTGCTTCGCACGTCGCAGCTCCTGGAAGACACGGGCGTCTCGGCGTACAACGGCGCCGGAAAGTACCTCACGGTCGCGGCGAACCTGCTCGTGGCTGGCAAGATCGTGTCGGTGGAAGCGCGTCATGCCGCGGCCATCCGTGACATCCGCGATGGCACCAACGGCCGCCTGTTCGCTGGCGACGATGTCGTCAACGCAGCGGGCCTCGATGTGAAGGCCGAGCCAGGCACCGTGTTCATGGCCGTCGCCGGTCTCAATGTGCTCGCCAGCCCCGCGTCCATCGGTACCGGCCCAACCGGCACGGCTACCGCAGACTTCGTCGCACCTAACCCGTCCTGATCGTCGATCCGTCGACCTGGAGAATTCTGAGCAATGAATAATCAGCCGATTATGGACGCGATCGATCCCGAGATTCTGGATCGCCTCGCTGCACGCAAGGAAGAAATCGACAATGGATCGCCCGCGCGCCCCGGTATCGTCGCGGCGCTAGCCCTCGCCTCCGTGCCCGTCGCGCTCGCCGCATTGAGCCGTGACGTGTACGGGCAGGCCGCCCTGCCCGCTGAGATCAAGGGCGTGCTCGACTTCGCGCTCGCGCTGGAGATCTTCGAGGACGAGTTCTACAAGGCAGTCCTCGGGACGAGCGACGTCGCGGCAAATAACGCCGCCTTCGCCACGGTGCGTGCGCAGGCCGCAGCCGTGCCAGGTGCGGTCAATACCCTGACGCAGATTGAGAAGCACGAGAAGGCACATCGCGCGACCCTGCTCGCCACGGGCGCGACGAACGTATTCAGCCTGTCCGGGTCGAGCTTCGACTTCACGGGCGCGCGCGGCGCAGGCAACGGCCCGTTCGCCAAGGCGACGACCGATCTCGCCTTCCTGCTCCAGGTGGCGCAGGGTGCGGAAGACACAGGTGTCCGCGCGTACAAAGGCCAGGCAGCCAAACTGATGCCGAACCGCGATATTCTCGAGGCCGCGCTGCGCATCCACTCCGTGGAAGCACGTCACGCTGCGCGTATTCGCCGGATGCGGCGCGCTGCAGCGGGTGCATCGGACATCGTGCGCTGGAGCGGCACGGTTCGCGGCGCCGGCGCTCCGGCAGCCGGCGCAACGGACCTCGGCCCGCAGCCAGCAATGGTCGCTGCGGCGTTCGACGCGATCTACGGGGCGGGCGCGAATGCGACGACCGCTCCGAACGAAGCGAACGTCACGCAGGCCGGTGTCAACGTGGCGACGCTCTCCGGGGCCGGCTTCGGTCTCGAGGCAGCGCAGGAAGCGTTCGACGAGCCTCTGGACCGCGCCGACGTGATCAAGATCGTGCAGCCGTTCTTCATCCCGAACATTTCCTAATCCACGGCCGTCACGACGGCAGGACATGGGCGGCTCCGATGCAGGAGCCGCCCATCTTCGTTGCGTCCCCTCGATTGACGTGGCACTCATCGCTGCACAGGTTCGACGCGTGACTATCAATTCGAACATTGCTCGCGGCGCCCTGGCACTCCTCATCGCCGGCGCCGCGTGCGCTACCGCACCGTCGCCGGCGCCGGCTCCGATACCGTCCACGGCGCGCGTCCCGTCGGAAGCCGAACGCGCCACTGCGCGCGCCGACAGCGCCCGCGCCCGTGCGCAATCCGACAGCGAGATCACGCGTGCCCGCCTCGACAGCATCCGTGCGGCGGAGCGGTTGGCCGCTCGAGCTCGACGCCCGCTCGCGCGGCCCGCTGCTCGCACCGATACGCTGACCGTGCGTGCGCTGCGCGCTCCGGTGCGTGTCTGCTCGGGCGGTGACGTCACGCTCGGTACCAACCTCGACACGGCGTGGGCGCGCCGCGCTGAACTTCGGATGCGCCGGGAGTACGGTCGCGACGGCCACCCGACGACTCTGCTGGCTCCCTTGCAATCGCTGGTGAGCTCCGCCGACATCGTCCTGCTGAACATCGAGTCGGCAATCGGCGCCGGACCGACGCCCACAAAATGCGGACGCCGCTCCACCAACTGCTACGCGTTCCGGTCGCCACCCTCCAGTGCATCCGCGCTGCGCGCGCTCTCGCCCGGGCGCACGATCGTGGGCAACGTGGCGAACAATCACGCGCGCGATGCGGGAGCCCGTGGCCTGGACAGCACCGTTGCCGCACTCGCGCGCGCCGGCGTGCTCGTCACCGGCTTCGATACCATCGCGACGCCCGTGCCGACCGCTAACGGAGATACGCTGGGCGTGCTCGGGTTCTATACATCGGTCGAGACTCCGGACGCTCGCGATACGGCAGCCGTCTTCCGGCACGTGGCGCGAGCCTTCGCGCGATATCCCGTCGTCATCGCGACCATGCACCTTGGTGCCGAGGGTGCGGCTGCCCAGCGAACCGTCGACCTGAGCGAACGATTTCTGGGTATCGACCGCGGGAATCCAGTGGCATTCGCCGATGCCGCGGTGCGGGGTGGCGCCGCCCTCGTGGTGGGACACGGACCGCATGTGCTGCGCGCGCTGGAGTGGCGCGACCGTGGCGCCCTCATCGCCTACTCGCTCGGCAACCTGCTCACGTACGGACCGTTCACGCTCACTGATCCCCTCAACCGCGGGGCAGTGCTCTGCACCACGTTCGATACCACTGGACGCGTCAGCACCGCGGACCTCGCGTCGACGGTGCAGCGTGCGCCCGGCGTGCTCGAGGCCGATCGCGCCGGGCGGGCCGCGGCGCTCACCGATTCGCTGGCTCGACTCGATTTTCCCACGACGGGAGCGCGCGTGAATGCGACCGGAGCGCTGGCTCCCCGCTCCCCGCAGTAACCAACCCGTACGACCTAGTCGGCCGAGCGCTCCGTCGGCTCGCGCGGAAGAACGCGTCGCGCGCCGCGCCAATCCTTCACCATGGAGGCGCGTGGACGATCGAGTCGGCTCTCGATCACCCGGCCGGCCACGCTGCTTGCGTGCACGTATCGGCCGTCGCCGATGTAGACACCGACGTGGCTCACGCCTCGATTCGCCAGCGAAAACGCCAGCACGTCCCCAGGTCGCAGCGCGCTCGTGTCGCGCGCCACGGGCGCGCCGATAACGGCTTGCTGCGACGACGTGCGTGGAACGTCGACGTGCAACGCGGTCATGATGTGGCGAACCAGGCCGCTGCAATCGAAGCCCCGGTCGAGCGATGCTCCTCCGAGGACGTACCGTGACCCCACGGTCGTTCGCGCGAGCGAGACGACGATGGAATCGCGCAGGGCAGTCGGCGACGTGCTCCACGGCCCCGCCAGACGTGCAGGTGCCCGTGGCATGGCCGGTGGCGTGCCGGGAACGGGAATGCTGGTGAGGGCGAACTTCCACGCGGTGCGTTCATCGGCGATCGAGAACGCGGTACGGCTCATCGCGATACTCGAGCGCAGGACAGAACCCTGCGCGGCAGCCGGCGAGGTCAGTACCAGCACCGCCGCACACGCCGCGATCGTTCGCGTGCTGGCCCGCTTTCGCTCCAACGGCCGATTGGACGGGCTACTCGAGAGGAGCATGTCTGTGGGGAGAGACTGCGAAGGACGCATGCTCCACCTCGGCTCGGCGGGATGGTCGCGATCGAGCGGGCAGACGAATGCAGAGGGGTGGGAACGGCAAATCGTACATGTACGGGCGCTCGAGGTCCGTGACGCCGCGCACAATCGAGCATGTCCGGCTGCGGAGCCTACCGGATGGCGAGCAGCTTGTGCGTCTGCAGGCTGAGCCGCCACTGCGGATGCGCGAGGCAGTAGGCGAGTGCGCGCTCCGTATTGGCGCGCGTGACTGCCTCGTCGCCAACGTCCATCGGCTGGAGGTAGAATACGGCGAACGGAAGCGCCGCGAACCGGTGCGGCTGGGCATCGGGATGCTCCTGTGGGTAGACGATCTTCAACTCGTCTCCCCGCGTGAGGACCAGCGGAGCACCGGCTTTCGGACTTACGCAAATGTGGTCGATCCCCGCGGGAGCGGGCTGCGTTCCGTTCGTCTCCACCGCGACATCGAATCCTCTGGCGTGCAGCGCGTCGATCGCCGGCGCGTCGAGTTGCAGGAGCGGCTCGCCGCCGGTGCACACCACGAGCGGCCGACCGCCCGTCGCGCGTCCGGCATCGACTGACGGCCAGCGCGACAGCACGGCATCCGCCAGCGAGGCCGAATCGGCGAACCGGCCGCCATCGGGTCCGACGCCGATGAAATCGGTATCGCAGAACTGGCAGACGGCACGATGGCGATCGGCTTCACGCCCTGTCCACAAATTGCAGCCACTGAAACGGCAGAAGACGGCGGGACGGCCGGCGTTCTGCCCTTCGCCCTGCAAGGTGTAAAAGAGTTCCCGCACGACGTATGGCATGCTCTACCTCCGCGCGTACGGAGCGGGATCGGTCATGCCTGCGTCGGCGAACCCTTTCCGTCGAAGCGCACAGGCGTCGCAGTGTCCGCACGCCAGCCCCGATTCGTCGGGATCGTAGCAACTGGTCGTGATGGAATAGTCCACGCCAAGCGATCGTCCGAGATCGATGATCTCGCGCTTGGAGCAGTGCAGCAACGGTGTGCGAAGCTGGATGGGCGAGTCGCCTTCCACGCTGCGACGTGTGGCAAGGTTCGCCATCGTCTGGAACGCCGCGACATACTCGGGTCGACAATCCGGGTAGCCGGAATAATCGACCGCGTTCACACCGATGAAGATGTCACCGGCACCCAGCACCTCGGCCCACGCGAGGCAGTACGAGAGGAAGATCGTGTTGCGCGCAGGCACGTACGTGATCGGAATGCCGGCGGCCATCGCGCTGGCTGTCCGATCCTTCGGAACCGCGATCTCCGCCGTGAGTGCGGAGCCGCCGAAGACCCGCAGGTCGATGTCGACGATGACATGGTCGGTGACGCCGTACGCGCGCGCGACCCGGCGCGCGGCGTCGATCTCGGTCGCGTGTCGCTGCCCATACCGGAACGTCATCGCATGGATCGCGTAGCCCTCGGCCACGGCGTGCGCGAGCATCGTCGTGGAGTCGAGGCCGCCCGACAGCAGCAGCACGGCCGCGCGATGCCCGTTGTCCATCAGGTGTCCAGCGCCGTGCGCAGGTCGTCGATCAGGTCATCGGGATGCTCCAGCCCCACGGATATGCGAAGCAGGTTCTCCGGCGCGAGCGTGACCGGACCTTCCACCGAGGCGCGATGCTCGATCAGCGATTCGGTGCCGCCAAGGCTCGTGGCGCGCGTGAAGAGGGTGAGGCGATGGGTGAGCGCGAGCGCTTCGTCGCGCCCTCCTCGCACCTGTACGCTCAACATGCCTCCGAATCCCGACATCTGGCGACGCGCGATGGCGTGCCCCGGATGCGACTCGAGCCCCGGATAGTGCACCGCGTCGACGCCGCGGTGGGTGGACAGGAACGAGGCGACGCGCGCGGCGTTCTCACAGTGTGCCCGCATGCGCCACGGCAGCGTGCGGATACCGCGAAGCAGCAGCCAGCAATCGAACGGCGAGGGGACAGCGCCACCGAGCTTCTGCATCAGCAGCAACCGCTCCGCGAAGTCGTCGTTCGCGCGCGAGACGAGCGCCCCGCCGAGCAGGTCGCTGTGTCCACCGAGATACTTTGTGGTGGAGTGCATCACGAGATCCGCGCCCTCGTGCAGTGGCCGCTGGAGCACGGGTGTGGCCCACGTGTTGTCGACGACACATCGCGCCCCGACCGAGTGCGCAAGCTCGGCCAGCTGCGCGATGTCCACCACCCGTACCAGTGGATTCGACGGCGTCTCGACCCACACGATTTTCGTCGTGGGACGGAGCGCGCGTCGCACTACCTCGAGGTCCGTCATGTCCACGACGTCGGCTTCGAGACCCCACGGCGCGAAGATCTCGCGCAACTGGCGCAGCGTCCCGAAGTACGCATCCGTAGGCGCAACGACGTGATCACCGGGGAGCAGCGCCTGAAACACGGCGAGTGTGGCGGCTGAACCAGACGCATACGCGACAGCCACCGATCCACCCTCCAGTTGGGCCAGCACCTGCTCGATCGCCGCGCGATTGGGGTTCGAGGTGCGCGTGTAGACGTGCCCGGCGCGATAGCCGCCCTCGGGATCGCGCTCGAAGGTCGACGAGAGCTGTATGGCGGGCGTGACGGCGCCGGTCGTGAGGTCCGGCGTGTGGCCGGCATGCACGGCCAGTGTCTCGATGCGCATTTGTTTGATCCAGGTATGGGGCCAGCCGGGCCGTCGATACGAAAAAAGATAGGTGCGGGGGCGACAACGTGCGTGGCATCCAACCTGCCCCCTCACTGCCGACTCGAGGAGTGTCTACGATGAAGATTCTTGTAACGGGCGGCACGGGTGTCGTGGGAACGGGGACGGTGACCGAGCTGCTCACGCGCGGGCACACCGTCGTGTTGCTGTCCCGGCATGCGACCGACGATGCCCGCCAGTGGGCGGACGGCGTGACGTCGCACGAGGGAGACGTCGCCGACGCGTCGTCGATCCGGGGTGCCGCCGAGGGGTGTGATGTCGTGCTCCACATGGTTGGCATCGTCGACGAGACTGACGAGGCGACGTTCGCCGACGTGAATGTGGGCGGCACGGCGAACGTGATCGCGGAGTGCGCTCGCGCGGACGTTCGCCGGTTGATCTTCGTCTCGTCACTGGGCGCGCCGACCGGCAAGTCCGAGTATCACGCCTCCAAGCGCGCGGCCGAAGCGCTCGTGCGGGAATTTCGTGGTCAGTGGGTGATCGCGCGGCCCGGCAACGTGTACGGACCGGGAGACGAGCAGATCTCCCTGCTGCTGCGCATGGTACGAAGCCCGAGTCCGGTGATCCCCCGGATCGGCGACGGGGATCAGCCCATCCAGCCGGTGTGGGGGGAAGACGTTTCCCAGGCCCTCGCGAACATCGTGGAGCGCACCGACCTCGGTGGACGCGAGCTCGACATCGCCGGCTCGGAGCTGACATCGCAGAACGATCTCATCGCGCGGCTCTCCAGGATTACCGGCCGCGAGGTACAGGGCGTCTCGGTGCCGGACTTCCTCGCGACGATCGGGTCCAAGGTGGTGTCGCTCGTAGGGTGGGACATGTCGTTCAACGATCAGCAGGTGACGATGCTGCACGAGGGGAATGCGATCGCTCCCGGCGGCGTGAATGCACTCGATCAGGTACTGGGGGTGACACCGACGCCGCTCGACGAGGGGTTGCGCCGCCTGGCGGACGCGCAGGAGGAGCAGCTTCCATCCGAAGGCGTCGGGACGCTCAAGCGCAAGCGCTTCTGGGCCGACATCACCGAATGTTCGCACAGCCCAGATGCGCTGTTCGCACTGTTCCGCACGCACTTCAACGACGTCACCCCCGTCTTCGTGGAGGCGGCGCCGGAGCCGGGGTCCACCGATCTGATTGACGAGGGAGAGACCATCACCCTGTCGCTCCCGATGCGAGGGCACGTGCAGGTACGAGTCGCGGAGCTCGGACCTACGTTCGCGACGCTGCTCACGCTGGAAGGACATCCACTCGCCGGCGCGGTGCGCTTCCGCTGCGAGCGTACACAGGGCATGCTGCGGTTCCAGGTGGAAGTCTACGACCGTGCCGCGAACGTGCTCGACCTGATCGCCATGCGCACGCTGGGAGATCGGCTGCAGCACCATACGTGGGCGCGCGTGGTGGAGGGAATGGTCGAGCGCAGCGGCGGCTCGGCACCGGATGGGGTGCAGCAGCGCATCGAATCACTCGACGAATCGGGAGCGGCCGAGATCGAGCACTGGCTCGCCGCGGTCGTGCTGAAACGCAAGCGAGAAGAGAACGCGGAGAAGATCAGCGCCGGACGGTGACGACGGGGTCACGCCAGCTCCCGCGAGGACACAGACTCAGCCCGGTTCGCGCTCCGCCTCGGCCCACATGACGTCGAGCGGACGGGATTGACAGTGTGAACCGCACCCGAGCCGATACCGGTTTCGCGCGAACCAGCGATAGAAACGGTCGGCGAGCACGCGAACGTATGGCACCTTGAAGACCCACGCGACGAGCCGGCCTCTCGGGAGCAGGTGCAGCAGTTGCTCCACTGCCGCCGAGCCTTGCCATGTCGTTCCGTCGGCGGCCACGAGCTGCAGCGCTTCGGCGTACGCGCGAGGCGGTATCCATGGAAAGCGGGCCATCACGCCCTGTTGCTGCGACGAGACAACCTCCAGCGCGCGCCCGCCGTCCCACTGGCGCAGCACGTTCGACAGGCGCGTGCAGACGCGGCAGTCGCCGTCGTACACCACGGTGTACTGCCGGCCCAATCCCCGACTCGCGATGTCGTGTCCCGCGACGGTGAAGCGCACTACGGGCACCGTCACACGCCGATCCTCGCCGGGTGCGCGGTTTCACGAGCATCCACGGTTCCGGTGGCCTCCGCTGGCGTCGCCGCCCCGGTGGTGATGGCGATCCGGGGTGGATGGGTCAATGTTGCGTGCACCGTGCACATCTCCGCCACGCGCCGAGCGGCGCCGAGCCGGTTCGCGGGGAGCGATGGCCACTCGAGGATCACCTCGATGTCCGACACGCGGTGCGGATCATCGACGAATCGCCACCGCACCGCGAGTGACAAGTCATCGACGGAGAGCTTTGCGTGCGTGGCCCAGGAGTGCAGCACGGACGCGGTACACGTTGCCAGTCCGCTCGCCAGCATGTGAAAGGGCGAGTAGCTCATCTCGGATGATGCCGCCTCGACCGTGAGGGCGCCGGGAATCGGTTCGAGACGAATGGCGTCGTCGCTGAGCAGGATGATCTTCATGACCGCGCCATCGTGCAAAGAGTACACCGCATGGACGTCATCGCGCGCGACCCGGCGCCCTGGGCGCTGGCTGCTGCTGCGTGAGGCAGTGCAGCGTGCCGAATCCCCAAACGAGGTCGAGGGCGTGCACACCGACCACATTCCGATCGGGCATCAACCCGGCAATGGTGTTGAGTGCGACCCGGTCGTTGCGATCGTTGAACGTGGGTACGAGCACGACGCCATTGGCGATGTAGAAGTTGGCATAGCTTGCCGGAAGCCGATCGCCGTGCATGGTGACGGCGCGCGGATAGGGAAGCTTCACCACCTTGAGCGCCCCGCGCTCCGCACCTGCGAGCTCGAGCCGATGCATGTTGTCGGCGGAGCGTCGGTGGTTCTCGTCGTCGGCGGGGTCCTCTTCGTACGCGAGCACGATCACGCCGGGTGCCACGAACCGGGCGATGTCGTCCACGTGTCCGTGCGTGTCGTCGCCGACGCATCCCTCACCGAGCCAGATCGTCGCGCGGATGCCGAGCGCATCACGGAACACGCGCTCGTAACCGTCGCGGTCGAGTCCGGGATTCCGTACCTGCACGCTGGAGAGCAGCCACTCCTCGGTGACGAGCAGCGATCCCGCGCCATCGGTCTCGATGCCGCCGCCCTCGAGGACGACGCGAGCACCGGTGTCCGGCCGCACCGGCTCGATGCGGGGAAGTCCGGTGATGTGTTCGACCGCCCGCCCGACCTCCGCGTCCCGCGCGAAGTTCGGATACTTCGCCCACGCGTTGAAGTCCCAGTTCGCCAGCACGACATCGCCCGCAGCATCGTGAACGAAGGTGGGCGCGGAATCGCGGAGCCACACCCGGTCGTTCGCCACGAGGTGCAAGTGCACATTGCGATGGACGCCGTGCGCCGCGAGATGCTCCTGTGCGGCGGCGCGGATCGACTCGTCGTGGCAGAGAATCTCGACCTGCTCGTGCTCGGCGAGAATGCGAGCGATCTCGGCGTAGACCCACGGAATGGGTCCGAGCTTGCCGGGCCAGTCCGGCTCGTGATGCGGCCACGCGATCCACGTGGCGGCGTGCGGGGACCACTCGGCCGGGAAGGTGAACTGGGACACGGGAGGACGGATCGGGGAACGGGGAAGCTGGAAACTGCATCGTGAACCGTGAACGGTGAACCGTGAACCGTAACGGCGTTCAGTTCACGGTTCACGGTTCACGGTTCACGGGCCCTCAGGCTCCCAGATACCGGCTGAGAATCGGCGCGTACGCGTCGATCCGCCGATCCCTCAGGAATGGCCAGTTCCGCCGCGTCTCCTCGATCACCTTCGGATCGCACCGCGCGATGAGGATTGCCTCATCGGTGTTCGGAGCGTCCGCAAGCAGCCGCCCGAATGGATCGGCGATGAACGAGTGTCCGAAGAACTCGATGCCGCGCGTTCCTGGCTCGTCGTCCTCGTGACCGATCCGATTCGGCGAGGCAACGTACACCCCGTTGGCGATCGCGTGCGAGCGCTGGATCGTCCGCCAGGCGTCCACCTGTGCGGCGCCGAATTCCGACTTCTCGTCAGGATGCCAGCCGATGGCGGTAGGATAGAACAGGATGTCGGCGCCGAGCAGGCTCGTGATCCGCGCCGCTTCAGGGTACCACTGATCCCAGCAGATCAGCACGCCGATGCTCGCATACTTCGTCTTCCAGACGCGAAATCCGCTGGCCTGGTTTGCGATTTCGCCAGCGCGGTCGAGGCGATCGTCGTGCGCCGTGTCACCCGGTGCGAAGTAGTACTTCTCGTTGAACAGTGGATCGTCCGGGATGTGCATCTTGCGATAGACGCCCAGCAGCGATCCGTCCGCGTCGATGATCGCGGCCGAGTTGCGATAGACGCCCATCGCCTGCTTCTCGAACAGCGGCACCACGAGCACGACGTCCAGCTCTCGGGCGAGCTTCTGCATGACGTCCGTTGTGGGCCCGGGAATCGGCTCGGCGATGTCGAACCGCTCGCAGTGCTGTGATTTGCAGAAGTACGGTGCGTTGAAGAGCTCTTTCAGGCAGATGATCTGCGCGCCAAGGGCGGCGGCTTCGCGAACGTGTGCGATGGCCTGGTCGAGTGTCGCACGCGCATCTGACGACGCGGAATCCTGAATGATTCCGACGGTGAACGGGCGGCTGGTCATGAGCATCTCGTAGCGTCGAGGTCCGCCGGAAAGCTAGCGAATGCACGATAGCCGGCGCGCACCTGCCGCCGGCCATCGTTCTCGTCCATCGCCCGACACGCGCGAGCAGGCCACCACCAGGGTTGCTACCGTTTCTCGACTGCCGGAGTCGGCAGCGTCATCTTCACCGCCGCCTCGAGCGCATCATAGGATGTCTGCGCAAGTTCGTTGAACGGCTGCATGCGCTTGACGATGCGTCCCGCGGGATCGATCACGAACAGCGATCGGTTATCGATCTTTCCCCGTACCGCGCCGTACAGTTTACCAGCGACTTGCGCTGTGTCGCTCGCGAAGAGAAGCGGCGTGCCGATCTCCCGCGCCCAGGCCGCAAGCATGGTATCGGGATCGACGCTGATGCCGATGACGACGACGTGACGGCCGTTGTTGAAGAGCTTGGCGTACTGATCACGGTACGCCTCCATTTGTACCGTTCAGCCCTTGGTCCGCGCCCTGTAGAAGAACGCGAGCACGACCGTCTTGCCACGATGGTCGGACAACCGGACCGGGTCGCGCAACGTGCCATATCGTGTTGCGCCGGGGAGCGCGAAGTCGGGCGCCATGGCACCGACCTCGGGCGACGGGTACACAGGCGGTGGTGCCGCCGCCTCCTGCGCGCGAGCGTCGGCGCTGCCCAGCAGCAGCAGGACGAGCGCGGTGATCGAGACCCGAGTCTTCGGGTAATGCATGTCGGAACACCTCGGTATTTGGGACGAGCGGCGTGCTGCCGATGAGACAATGTGCACGATGCGTGATATGTGCCTGAGCTGCGCCATGGCTCAGGTCGGTGTTGGAAAAAAGGGGACGAGGCGCTCCAGCGGAAGGGACGACTTCGGCGACCGAACGCGCCGACGAGCATGTTAACTCGCGGTACATACCCTGCCTTGGTATGGGGGCAGGCAGTACGATCGTTCTCAGCTACGGAGGAACTTCAATGCGTAAACTCGTCATCTCGTCGCTCGCCGGCCTCACCCTGCTCGGTGCGTGCCGCAACAACGATTCGCGTCCCGACGACGCGCTGAAGAACGACCTCGCACTCGCGGCGCAGGCACAGCCATACCAGGCTCAGCAGTTCGTGTCGCCAACCGAGCAGCAATTCGGCGCCAATGGTCAGCCGCTGCAGTATGCGGGCGCGGCCCCCGTGTATCGTGCGCCAGCACCGGTCTACCGGGCGCCAGCTCCTCGCCGATCTTCGTCGCGGAGCAGCTCCAGGTCGTCGTCGTCGGGCACGTACTATCCGGCTCCCCAACGGAAAGTGATCAAGCACACCGGCCGTGACGCCGCGATCGGCGCGGGCGCGGGAGCCATCATCGGTGCGGCGACGAGCCGGGACCGCCTCAAGGGCGGATTGATCGGCGCGGCTGCGGGCGGCTTGCTCGGTGCCGTGATCGGTAACAACGTCGACGTACAGCGCCCGTAACCGGACGCGTGTGCACCATGATTGTACGAGCGCCTGCTTCGACCGATTCGATGCAGGCGCTCGTGCGTTGCGTGCCTGCATCATGTGGCACCTCGATGCGACATTCGATGCGCATGGACGAGGGCACGGTTCTCGCCTTCCCAGCCGACGATGACAGACGAGCAGACGCCTTCGGTCGGCGACACCATGCGGGCCAGCGCGGCCGACGACAATCCCGAGCGTCGCAAACGCCGCTATGTGGCGAATCTCGCCTTCGGTGCGATCAAAGCGCAGCATTCGGCGCATCGCACGATACTCGAGCGTGCCGTCGACAAGCTGAACGAGATTGCCAGCTCCGTCTGGTTTCTCGTTGCGCATCTGGTGGGCTTTACCTTCTGGATACTCTGGAACACGGGCGAGATCGGACTGCAGCCGGTCGACCCGTATCCCTTCGGCCTCATGACGACGATCGTCTCGCTCGAGGCGATCTTCCTCTCGATCTTCGTGCTCATGGCGCAGCAGCGCGAGTCGACCATCGCCGAATTGCGAGAGGAGCTCGGGCTCCAGGTGAACCTCCGCGTCGAGCAGGAAGTGACGAAGACACTGCAGCTCGTCGCAGGCCTGTATACGAGACTGGGCCATCGCGTCAGCGACGATCCGGAACTGAACCACATGCTTCAGCCACTCGATGTGCGGGCGATCGAGCGAGATCTCCTCGAGCAGATCGAGGCGGCGACATCCCGCAAGCATCACAATACGATGCTCGACGATGCAGACGCCGGTCCGAGGACGGGTCCGTCTGCCGAGCCGCCCAGCACCGTGCTCCGGTAGGAACGCCAGCCCGCATCCAGTCGTCCTGCAGGAGTGCACCTGTGTCCCTCGCGCCCGGCGCGAGGCCGGATGTGTGTCATCACTCCAGACAGGAGAGATTCCCATGAAACGACTGCTTGTACTCGCGTTGTCCCTCGCCCTTGGATTTACCGCCACGGCCTGCACCGACTCCACCGGACCAGGAGACGCGATTTCGGGGACGTACGTGCTCCGCACGATCGGTGGGGCAGCGCCGCCGGTGACGATCGGCAATCTCGAGGTGATCGCCGGCCGGATCATCCTCGACCGCAATGGCGACTATTCCGGCATCACGACGCTGCGACAGAATGGCGGCTCGCAGTTCGAGGATCGCATCGACGGATACTGGACGGTCAGCGGCAACCAGATCAACCTCACCGACCAGTTCGACCGGAACAATCCGTACATCGGTACCGTCTCCAACCGCACGATCACCATCTCCGGATTCAACAGCGGGTCGGGATACGACGAGGTCTACTCGAAGTAGCGCTCGTCTGGTGCATTCCATGGCGAACGGCTCGAACACAAGAGGGGGAGGGCGCGATGTTCGCGCCCTCCCCCTCGTCACTTGCTTCAGCGCCTCAGGCTTGCTTGCGCGCCAGCGACCGCAAGACGTACGGCAGGATGCCGCCATTCGAGTAGTAGCGCAGCTCCTCGGGCGTATCGATGCGGCACAGCGCCTGGAAGGTCTTCGCGCTTCCGTCGTTCGCCGTCGCCTTCACCGTGAGCAACGTGCGAGGTGCGAGCGACGCGTCGAGCCCCTGCACGTCGAAGCGTTCGAAGCCGGTGAGCGCGAGCGACTGCCGGGTCGCGCCATTCGTGAACTCGAGCGGAAGTACGCCCATGCCCACCAGGTTCGAGCGATGAATGCGCTCGAAGCTCTCGGCGATCACCACCCTGACGCCGAGCAGCACCGTGCCCTTCGCCGCCCAATCGCGCGAGGAACCGGTGCCGTACTCCTTGCCGGCGACGATCACGAGCGGCGTCTTCGACGTCGCGTACTCCATCGCCGCGTCGTAGATGAACATCGGCACGCCGCCGGCCGAGGTCGTGGTCCATCCGCCCTCTGTGCCGGGCGCCATCTCGTTCCGCAGGCGGATGTTCGCAAAAGTGCCGCGCATCATCACTTCGTGATTGCCGCGCCGCGCGCCGTAGGAGTTGAAGTCCTTCTTCGCCACGCCGTGCTCGACCAGCCATGTCCCCGCTGGGCTGGCCGCCGGAATGTTGCCGGCCGGCGAGATGTGATCGGTCGTGATGGAATCGCCGAGCATGGCGAGCGCGCGGGCGTTCGCGATGGGCACGATGCCGGGCGGCGTCATCGTCATGTCGTCGAAGTACGGCGGATTCTTGACATAGGTGGAGTCGGCCTGCCACGCGTACGTCTGGCCGGCCGGCACGTCGAGGCCCTGCCAGTGCGCATCGCCCTTGAACACGTCGGCGTAACGCGCGCGGAAGAACTCCCGCTTCACGCTCCTCAGGACCTCGGTCTGTACGTCGGCGGTGCTGGGCCAGATGTCGCGAAGGAAGACCGGACCATCGCTGCCGATGCCGAGCGGCTCACGCGTGAGGTCGAGATCCATGCGCCCCGCCAACGCGTACGCGACGACGAGCGGCGGCGACGCGAGGTAGTTGTAGCGGGTGAGCGGATTGACCCGCCCTTCGAAGTTCCGGTTGCCCGATAGCACGCTTGCGACGAAGAGCTTGCCGTCCTCGATCGCCTTCGCGATGACATCGGGCACCGGCCCCGAGTTCCCGATGCAGGTGGTGCAGCCATAGCCGACGAGGTTGAAGCCCAACGCGTCGAGGTACTGGGACACTCCCGCGGCATCGAAGTAATCCGTGACCACCTTGGACCCGGGGGCGAGCGACGTCTTCACCCATGGCTTCACCGTGAGGCCCTTCTTCACCGCATTGCGCGCCAGCAATCCCGCGGCGAGCATCACGCCGGGATTCGACGTATTGGTGCAACTCGTGATCGCGGCGATCACGACAGCTCCGTGCTTCAGGGTGAAGTGATGGCCATTGTAGTCGCACGTCACGCCATCGCGCTCTTCCACCGCGTGCTGCTCGAGCGCGTGCTGCTGCTGCGCGCCGCCCTCATCGTCCTGCCGGATGACCGCCTTCTTGACGTCGGGCGCGACCTTCACGGCATCGGGCTTCACCTGTGTCGCTGCCGATGCGAGCGCGGGAACCGCCCCAATCCCCATCGCACTCTTGCCGAGATCGGCGGCGAGTGACTCCCGATACATGGCTGCCGCCTTGCTGAGTGGCACGCGATCCTGCGGGCGACGTGGTCCCGCGAGGCTTGGCTCCACCGAGCCGAGGTCGAGCTCGATCGAGTCGGTGAAAACAGGGTCTGGCGTGGCGTCGGTGCGGAACAGCCCCTGCGCCTTCGTATAGGCTTCCACCAGCGCGACGTGCGCGTCGCTGCGTCCGCTGAGTCGCAGGTAGTTGAGCGTCTCGTCGTCGACGGGGAAGAAACCCATCGTGGCGCCGTACTCGGGGGCCATGTTCGCGATCGTCGCGCGGTCGGCGAGGCTCAGCGTGCTCAGTCCGACGCCGTAAAATTCGACGAACTTGCCGACCACCTTTTTCTTGCGGAGCATCTCGGTGACGGTGAGCACGAGGTCGGTGGCGGTGGACCCGGCGGGCAGCTTTCCGTGCAGCTTGAAGCCCACCACTTCGGGGATCAGCATCGAGACAGGCTGTCCGAGCATCGCGGCTTCGGCCTCGATGCCGCCCACGCCCCATCCCAGCACGCCGAGTCCGTTGATCATCGTCGTGTGCGAATCGGTGCCGACGAGCGAATCGCAATAGGCCTCGTTCGTCTCCTCGTTCACGAACACCGTCTTCCCGAGATACTCGAGGTTCACCTGGTGGCAGATGCCGGTACCAGGCGGGACGACTCGGAAATTCCGGAACGCATCCTGTCCCCAGCGCAGGAAGACGTAGCGCTCCACGTTGCGCTCGAACTCCAGGTCGGTGTTGATGAGGAACGCGGCATCGGAGCCGTACTCGTCCACCTGCACGGAATGGTCGATCACGAGGTCGACGGGCTGGAGCGGATTGATGCGCTGCGGATCTCCACCGAGCTTCGCCAGCGCATCGCGCATCGCCGCGAGGTCCACCACGGCCGGAACGCCGGTGAAATCCTGGAGCAGCACTCTCGCCGTCCGAAACGCGATCTCCTTCTCGACCTTGTCCTTCACCTTCCAATTGGCCATCGCCTCGATATCGGCCGGCTTCACGAACGCGCCATCCTCGTTCCGCAGCAGGTTCTCGAGGAGGATCTTGAGGCTGAAGGGGAGTCGGTCGCTGTTGCCATGGGACAGGGCCGACAGCGCATCCAGGCGATAGATCGTGTACGTCGCGCCCGCGACGACGAGGGCGGCGCGACTACCGAACGAATTCACGGAGCTCATAGTGCGGGTCTCGCGGTGTCCGTCGCGGTCCTCGCCCACGACGAACGGTGGAGAACGGAGCCACTGCCGGGGCGCGCTCTGCGGAGCGACGAGCCGACAGGCTGCGCGAAATCTATCAGCCGGCGTAGACTGGCGCGCCGCAGCGCCGTCTCGCCAGCATTCATCCGTGCCCACCTCCCCATTTCCGGCTGATTCGGCCGATGTCGCTGCCGTTGCCCACTGGCTGATGACGGTGGATTCGACCAGCGGATCCGAGACCCGCCTCACACGCCTGTTCGGCGACGCGCTCACAGCGCGCGGATGGCCGCTGACACGGATCCCGGCGCCTGACGGGCGCGAGGTGTTGCTGGCGACGTCGGGCGCTGGTCCCTACGTCACGCTGTCGACGCACCTCGACACGGTGCCCCCATACCTGCCTCCGCGAAGAGATGCCGCGCGCCTTCACGGCCGAGGCGCGTGTGACGCGAAAGGCATCGCGGCGGCCATGCTCGCTGCGGCCGAGCGACTTCGGGGCGCCGGCATCCCGGTCGCGCTCCTGTTCGTCGTGGGTGAGGAGACGACGCACGACGGCGCGCACGCCGCCAATGCATGGGCCGCGAAGCACGCATTCCCCAGCATCGCGCTCATCAACGGCGAGCCGACGGAGAGTACGCTGGCCCTCGGTACCAAAGGCGCGATGCGCGTGGTACTGCGCACGGAGGGCACGGCAGCGCACTCCGCCTATCCGCACCTCGGGCACTCTGCCACGCGCGCGCTCGTGCACCTGCTCGCGGAGCTCGACGACCTCGCGATGCCGACCGACGCACTGCTCGGCGAGACGACGATCAACATCGGGCGGCTGTCGGGCGGGGTCGCGGACAATGTCGTCGCGCCGCACGCCGAGGCACGGTTGATGGCCCGACTCGTCACCGATGGCGACGAGGTCTGGACGCGACTCCAGCGATGGGCCGCGGGCCGTGCAACGCTGGAACGTGGCGTCGAGATCCCCTTGGCGCGCCTGGGGACCGTGGAAGGATATCCAACGTCCGTCGTCGCCTTCGCCACCGACATTCCCGCGTTGCCGGCGTGGGGCACGCCCCATCTCTTCGGTCCCGGCTCCATTCACGTGGCGCATCGCGACGATGAGCACGTGCTGATCGCGGACCTGATTGCGGCGGTGGACAGTTACGAGCGGCTGGTGCGCGCGATTCGGGGATAGGCTGACCGTTCCCCGTCCGTCCTATCCTCCGCTCGGTGTCGGATCGCGACTCTCCTCCACCGGAGGCGCGGTCTGCGACTCACGCCGATCCACATTCGTCGCGGTGATCGCAATGGTGGGACATTCGTGCACGAATCCGCCGTCGGCGGGCGACCATTCCACGATCTTCGTGCGCGGAAACGCCTTGCCCGTGGCGTCCAGCCCCATCACGGCGGGCGCGAGTGCGACGCACGTGCCGCATCCAGTGCACTTGTCCGCTTCGACGTCGATCTGGACGCGCCGTCGCGGAAAGACGCACCCCGAACGATCCCAGTAGGAGTCGAACCGCTCCAGCGCGCGCATCGCCGACTTGTAGCCCTGGGCGATCGTCGACGCGGTATCCGTGAAGCTCAGCCAGTTCGCATCGTTCAGCCGGGGCCGCACCAGCACCATCGGCGGCCCATGCCATCGCTCGAGCGGGAACTGCTGCAGCGCATGCATCATCATCGTCGCGGCTCGCATGTAGATCGTGGCGAAGCCCTGGCCGGACGCGGCCTCCTTCTGTGACGCGTCCGAGCTGCCGACGTCCACGGCGATGATCATGTCGGCGAAGTGCGCGGCGATCGACACGGGAAGGTTGTCGACGACCCCGCCGTCGATGCAGGTGCGATCGCCCACCCGGCCGGGCGGAAAGAAACCAGGCAGCGCACACGATGCGTAGACCGCGTCGCGAACCGGGACATCCTGCAGGCCGGGCAACCCCCACACCACGCGCGCACCCCGATCGATGTCCACGGCATTGACGAGGAGCGGCTTCGGCAGGTCGACGAACGTCTTCTCCGTGATGGAACCGGCGACGAGCGCGCGCAGCGGTTCCTCCAGATAGATGGAAGGCGCACGCATCCGGTCGAGCAGCATGCCGAAATGGTTCAGGCGGAACAGCTCCTTGCGCCTGAGTGCTTCCGCTCGCTCGGCCAGCGTCTCGACCGGCGTGCCGCTGAGATATGCTGCGGCGATGAGCGCGCCGATGCTCGTGCCGGCGTACACATCCGGAACGATGTTCTTCTCCGCCAGGGCGCGGAGCACGCCGATGTGGGCGAACCCCTTCAGCCCGCCGCCGCCGAGGACGAGGGCAATGCGTCTGCTCACGTGCGTGCTCCGTGGATGCGCGGGTCGCGAATCGCGTCGCGAGACACGTGAACGGGCGCGCGATGTCCGCGCGCCCGTACGCCATGCCGCGCCGCCATCAGATTACTGCATGTACTGATAGAGGCCGATCAGTCCCGCGACTGCACCACCAATGGCGATTGCCGTCCCGGCGCCGCCCCCGATGAGGAGTCCGGCGATGAGCGCGGCGCCGCCGACGACCATGAGCGCGACCGGCTGGCCGTATCCGCCACGTGGCGCGGCTGTGGTCGTGGACGACTCTGGCGCGTGACGCACGCCGACGGCCGCGGCATCCATCGTCGGGCCTGCGGGCGCCGTGAGCGCTGCCGCCGACGGTGCGACGGCGACGGAATCAGCTGTGGCGGCGGGCGCGGCGGCGCGGACGACGTCCTGCGCCTGCGCCGATGTGCTGCCCATGAACAGGCCGACGGTGAGCGAGAGCGCGAATGCGAGCGGACGGGCAGTACGGGCAGTAACTGTCATGGCGGAATACCTGTGGAGGAGAGGCGGGATGTGACGCATGCGAGCGCGCGCGCGACTGGTGGCGCCATGGCGACGCCTGGTCTAGTCTTGCACCATCGCTTCCGTTGCAATGTACTGACCGCTCCTGTCCCTCAAGCGTAACGCGCCGATGCCGATGCTCCGTTCGTTGCTGACCGTTGTGCTCCTCGTCACGCCCGCCCTCGCGACGCCCGTGCTCGCTGCCGCGCAGGGGCGTTCCCGCATCACGACGGCGGAGATCGATGGACACCTGCGCTTCCTCAGCTCGGATCTACTGGAAGGTCGCGCACCAGCGACGCGTGGCGGGCAACTGGCCACGGAGTACATCGCGAGCCAGCTCCGCGCGAGCGGTGTCGAACCCGGCGTCAACGGCAGTTACTTCCAGCAGGTGCCCATCGAGATCGTGCGCGCCGACACGTCGAGCATCCGGGCCTCGGCGTCGGGTCGCGCGACCTCCGTGCTGCGCTATCCCGATGACGTCGTCCTGTGGGCGGGAAGCGCAAGCACCACGAGTGCGGCGCGCGGCGAGGTGGTGTTCGTGGGCTACGGCTCGGTGGCGCCGGAGTATCGCTGGGATGACTTCAAGGGCGTCGACGTGCGCGGCAAGATCCTGCTCGTGCTTGTCAACGATCCTCCCGCCTCGGCCGCGGAGCCCGCGCTGTTCGGCGGCAAGGCGATGACGTACTACGGACGGTGGACATACAAGTTCGAGGAGGCGGAACGGCGGGGCGCCGCGGGAATGTTGATCGTGCACACCGCGGAGCGAGCGGGCTACCCGTGGCACACCGTGGTGGGCTCGTGGGCGAAGGAACAACGGATGCTGCCGCGCGACCCCGCGCTTCCCGCCGCAATCGGCGTGCGTGGCTGGATCACGAACGAGAGTGCGGCGGCCATGCTGCGCTCGGCGGGTCTCGACCTCGACGCGTTGCGCACCCGGGCGGCGACGCGGGAGTTCACTCCCATCGCCACGGGCGTTACGCTCGATCTGGGATTTCGCAACCGCGTCGAGCGCCTGACGTCGGACAACGTCGTCGGGGTGGTGCGTGGCCGCGATCCCAAGCGCAGCACGGAGTACGTGGCGCTGTCGGCGCACTGGGACCACCTCGGCATCGGCCCCGCGGTGAACGGTGATTCCATCTACAACGGCTCCAACGACAACGCGTCGGGCGTAGCCGACCTGCTGGCGATCGCGGGGGCGGCCGCACGCGGGCAGAAGCCCCGCCGCTCGCTCCTCTTCGTCTTCGTGACGGCAGAGGAATCGGGATTGCTCGGCTCCGCGTTCTTCGCACAGAATTCCACCGTGCCTGTTGCGCAGATCGTCGCGAACCTGAACGTGGATGGAGGGAACCTGCTCGGGCGGACACGTGACCTGAACGTTCTTGGCGATGCCAAGAGCTCGCTGGGCCCGCAGCTCACGCAGATGGTGCGCGCGGACGGCATGCGACTGACCGACGATCTGCATCCCGAGGCGGGATACTTCTACCGGTCTGACCACTTCTCGTTCGCGAAGGCGGGCGTGCCGGCCGTTTCAATCGGCGCCGGTAGCGACGTGGTGGGCAAGCCGGCGGGGTGGGGAGCGCAGCAGGACGACGATTACACGGCCCACCGCTATCATCAGCCATCCGATGGGTATCGGCGCGACTTCGATCTCACGGGCG
>JBDSSY010000052.1:0-8492 GCA_039928585.1 Gemmatimonadaceae bacterium
CACGGCCTATCACTCCCAGACCCGCTACTACGTCAGCAACGTCGGCCGGCAGACGCGCGTCGGCGGGCAGCTTCAGGTCGGCTTTCCTGTGCTCGGGTCGAGATTCTCCCGGCTGTTCCTGTCGTACGGTGCCGAGCGCGTGAACTATGGCGGCGGCGCAAACTCGTTGACGAGCACGATCAACTGCCGCATCGTCACCTGTTCGCGGTCCACGCTGGGAGCGAACTTCGACCACGACACGCGTGTGGGCTTGCCGTTCCCGACCGATGGCGGCAATCAGACCCTGTCGGCGCAGGTCAACGGTTTCTTCGGCGGGGCCCAGTACACGCGCTACACCGGGGAGATGAAGCATTATGCCACCCTCGCGCAGTTCGGCGGCGGTGCGCTGGGCAGTGAGCCGATCTCCCTTGCGCTCGCGTTGAAGTCGCGGGCCGGTGCCGTGTTCGGCAACGTGGGCGGGTTCTACGTCTCGCAGAAGTTCTCGCTCGGCGGCGTGCAGTACGGCGAACCACTACGTGGCTACGATGAGTTTTCCATCACGCCGGCGGGATACGTCGGAGGCACGTCGCAGAACGCCACCGAGAATTCCTTCGGCAGCGCCTTCTTCACGAATTCGGTGGAGCTGGGGCTGCGTTTCAATCAGCAGTTCTACGTCGGCACGTTCTACGACGCGGGCAACATCTGGGCGCGTCCGCAGGACTTCAATCCCACTCGGCTGTTTCGCGGTGCGGGAGTCGGCGCCGCTGTCGTGACCCCCCTTGGACCGCTCGGCCTTGATTGGGGGTATGGATTCGACCGCGTCGAGAACGGTGTCAAAAAGCCCGCCTGGCAGTTGCATTTCAAGCTCGGACAGCTCTTCTAACCTGGAGTACACATGCGTGTGATCTTTCGCGCGGTATCCGCCGCGCTCGTGTTCGTCGCCGCCGCCGGTTCGCCGGTCGCGGCACAGAGTGGGCAGAAGATGGCCTACATACGCTCATCGGTCCTGCTGGAGCAGGCGCCTGGCCGCGTCGAGGCGGAAGCGCAGTTCGACCGCGAGACCGGCACCTACCGCGACCAGATCAAGCGCATGAGCGACTCGCTCAATGCACTGGTGGCCGATTTCGAGAAGGCGCAGGCATCGCTGTCCGCCGCGACGCGTGACTCGCGCGGCAAGGCGATCCAGGCGCGCGAGGCCGACTATCAGCGGCGCACGCGCGAGCTCGAGCAGAAGGCGCAGCAGCGCCAGGCCGAGTTAGTTCAGCCGATTCTCGATCGCGTCAAGCAGGCCATCGAAGATCTGCGCATCGAGGGCGGATACTCGTTCGTCTTCAACGCCGATCAGGGGTCGGCGATCGTGGCGATGGACAAGAACCTGGACATCACCGATCGCGTGCTCGTCAAGCTGCGCGGCATGACGGCGACGTCCGCGCCGCGTCCCCCGACCGGCGCACCGACAGCGGCGCCGTCGGGAGTCACTCGTCCGCAGACCCCTCCGCGCGACTGACGCGTGACGGAGCGGTCGCCTTCGGGGCAGGCACGGGGCGGTGAGCGTCAGCAGGCGCTCACCGCTTCGGCCATTGCGGCGGCAGTACAGGGCACCCTGCGTGGCGATCCAGACGTCGTCGTCACGGGCGTGGCCCCCCTCGACCGCGCGGAGCGGCACCACCTCACTTTTCTCGCGAGTGCCAGCTACGTCCCGCTCTTCGCGCAGTGCGACGCGGGAGTCGCGCTCGTCTCGCACGCGCTGGCTGAATCGGCTGGTCACGTGCTGGCGCGCGTCATCGTGGATGATCCGCACGAGGCGATGCTCTCGCTGCTCGCATTGCTCCATCCCGAATCAGTACACGTGCCGGGTGTCCATCCCACCGCGGTCATCGGCCGCGGCGTGCGTTTCGGTGAGCGGGTGTCCATCGGGCCGTACGTCGTCGTGGGGGACGGCGCCCACATCGGTTCGAATACGCGGGTGGCCGCTCACGTGGTCGTCGGCGAGGGCGTTTCGATCGGTGAGCGCTGCGACCTCTCGCCCGGTGTCACGCTGTGCGCGGGCACGGAGCTGCACGATCGCGTCCGCGTGCATGCGGGCGCGCGGCTCGGCTCCGACGGGTTCGGCTACGTGTTTCGTGAGGGTCGACACGAGAAGATTCCGCACGTCGGGCGCTGCATCGTGCACGACGACGTCGAGATCGGCGCGAACACCACGATCGACCGTGGCAGTATCGACGACACGGTGATCGGAGCCGGAACGAAGATCGATAATCTCGTCCATATCGCCCACAACGTGCGCGTCGGCCGGCTCTGCCTGATCATGGCGCAAGTGGGCGTCTCCGGATCGGCACGACTCGCCGACGGGGTGATCCTTGCTGGGCAGGTGGGCATCGCCGGGCATCGGTCGATCGGAGCTGGCGCGCGTCTGGCCGGGCAGGCGGGCGTGTTCGGCGACGTCCCGGCGGGTGAGACCTGGTCGGGGTACCCGGCGCGTCCGCATCGCGACGCGCTCAGGGCGCAGGCCGCGCTGTTCCGCCTGCCTCGACTGTTGCGAAACCTGGAGCGGTTGGTGGAGGAGCGCGACGACGCGCGCTCCGCGGATACCTGATGCGCCGGACGATCGCCAACGTGGTTCAGGTGTCAGGAACGGGACTGCATCTCGGGATGGCCTGCACGCTGGAATTCAGGCCGGCCGTGGCCGGTGATGGAGTGACGTTTCATCGGCGCGACATCCCCGGTGCGGCTCCCATCCCCGCCATCGCCGAGTACGCCGTGCTAGCCGAGCGCCGGACGCAGCTCGGTGAGGAGCCGAATGCGGTCCATACGGTGGAGCACGTCCTGGCGGCGGTCCATGCGCTCGAGGTGGACGACCTCGAAATCTCGATGGACGGCCCGGAGCCGCCCATCATGGACGGAAGCGCCGGCCCCTTCTTCGACGCGTTGCGTGCTGCCGGCTTCGCGGAGCGGCCCGGTTGCGTGCGAATCGGCCGCCTCGTCTCGGCGATCCGTCTCGAGGATGGAGAGTCGACCTACGAGGCGGTCCCGTCGGACCGACTCGAGCTGGACATCACGATCGATTTTCCGCACGCGTTGATCGGGCGGCAGCATTTCCGGCTCGACGTGACGGCGGAGCGCTTCGCTCGTGAACTGGCGTGGGCGCGGACCTTCGGCTTCGTGCGCGAGGTCGAGCCGTTGCGCGCCCGCGGGCTCATCCGGGGGGCGTCGACGCAGAATGCAGTCGTCCTCGATGACAATGGTGTCGTCGAGAACACGCTCCGCTCGCCGGACGAGTTCGTTCGGCATAAGATGATGGATTGTGTAGGTGATCTCGCGCTCGCCGGTGTCCGGCTCAAGGCCCGCATCGTCGCGCACAAACCCAGTCACCGCGGCACCGTGTTGTTCGTGCGCGCGTTGCAGGCGTCGATGAAGCAGGAGACTCAGGTGCTCGGTATCGAAGAAATCATGAAGGTGCTGCCGCATCGCTATCCCTTTCTGCTCGTGGATCGGGTGATCGAGATGGAGCCCAACAAGCGGATCGTCGGCATCAAGAACGTCACGATCAACGAGCCGTTCTTTCAGGGCCATTTCCCGGGGCACCCCATCATGCCGGGCGTGCTGATCGTGGAAGCCATGGCGCAGGTTGGCGGCATGTTGCTGATGGGCACCTTCCCCGATCCGGGGAGCAAGGTGGTGTACTTCACCTCGCTGAACAACGTGAAGTGGCGCCGTCCCGTGAAGCCGGGCGATCAGCTGCGCTTCGAGCTGGACATCGTGCAGGTGCGTGGCATGATGTGCAAGATGAACGGAGTGGCGAAGGTGGATGGCGAGATCGTCTGCGAGGCGGAGATGGGCGCGATGGTGCGCGACAGGTGAGCCCGCGCATCCACCCGACGGCCCTCGTCAGTCCGGATGCGCAGATCGCGGACGATGTGGAGATCGGGGCGTTCGCGATCATCGGAGAGGGCTGCTCGATCAGCGAGGGCTGCGTGATCGCGCCGCGAGCGACACTCGAACGAAACGTGCTGCTGGGAGCCGGCGTGAAGGTCGGCATCGGAAGTGTCCTCGGCGGCGACCCGCAGGACCTCAAGTTCAGGGGGGAGCCGACGACGGTGGAGATTGGCGAAGGAACGACGATTCGCGAGTACACGACGATCAACCGCGGAACGACACAGTCATTCAAGACGTCCGTCGGCAAGCACTGCTTCATCATGTCCTATGTCCACCTGGCGCACGACTGTCATGTCGGCGATGGCGTGATTCTCGTCAACAGCGTGCAGCTCGCTGGACACGTCACCGTGGGCGACAAGGCGATCATCGCGGGCGCGAGCGCGGCACATCAGTTCGTGAAGGTGGGGCAGTTTTCCTTCGTCGGCGGCTGCTCACGGATCTCGCAGGATGTGCCACCCTACGTGAAAGCCGTCGGCAATCCGATCAAGCTGTACGGCCTGAACAGCGTGGGGCTCCAGCGAAACAACTTTCCGGAGGACGTGGTGCGGGAGCTGAAGCGCGCGTACCGCATCTTCTTCCGTTCGGAACTCAACGTGTCGCAGGCCAAGGAGCGCGCGGCCGCGGAGTTGAAGCCGTTCCCCGAGGTGCTCGAGCTGCTGCGCTTCGTGGAAGAGAGCGGTCGCGGGGTCGTGGTGTGACGAGGCGGATCCGCACGGGCGTCATCGGAGCCGGCGGACTTGGTCACCACCACATCCGTATTCTCCGCGACGTGCAAGGCCGCGACTTCGTGGGATTTTTCGAGGCGCGACCGGATCGCGCGGCGCAGGTGGCCGAGGAGCTCGGCGTGCGCGCATTCGACTCGCTCGAGCAACTGCTGGACGAGGTGGATGCCGTCACGATCGTCGTCCCGACGCCCGCTCACTTCGAGGTTGCGCGGACGGTGCTGGCGCGCGGCATCCACGCGCTGATCGAGAAGCCACTCGCCGCGACGCTTGCCGAAGCGGACGAGATGCTCGCCGTGGCGCGAGCGCATGGCGCACTTGTGCAGACGGGGCATGTCGAGCGTTTCAATCGCGCCATCCGCGCCGCGCTCCCGTACGTGGATGCGCCGCGGTTCATCCAGAGCGACCGTCTGGCCCCATTCAACCCTCGCGGCGCTGACGTGGCAGTCGTGCTCGATCTCATGATCCACGACATCGACCTGATTCTCACGCTCGTGGGAGGACGGACCTCGTCCGTGCATGCAGTGGGGATACCGGTGCTCACGCCGTTCGTCGACATCGCGAACGCGCGAGTGGGGTTCGAGTCGGGTGCGGTGGCGAACATCACGGCGAGCCGCGTGTCGCGCGATCGAATGCGGAAGCTGCGCATCTTCCAGCAGAGCGGGTATCTCTCGCTGGATCTGGGCGCCGGTCATGGAGAATTCTTCCGGTTGCGCGGTGACGTCGACGTCGCCGAACTGGCGCTGGCCCCGCTCGCGCTTGAGCAGTTCGTCGAGCGCATCCCGCTGGTGGCCGACGAGGGAGACGCCCTTCGGCTCGAGTTCGAGAGCTTCCTCGCCGCCGTACGCGGCGAGTCTCCGGTGGTTGTCACCGGCGAGGCCGGTCGCGATGCACTCGCCGTGGCGCTTCGCATCGTCGCCGACATCGAACGCGCCCTCCCGTCGCTTCAGGGCGGTGTGTCGCCGCCGGCCCGTGCGTGAGATCTTGTTCGTCGCCGGAGAGGTGTCCGGTGACCTCCATGCCGCGGCGGTCGCACGCGCGATCGGCGCATCCGGAGCGCCATACGCGCTGACCGGTATCGGCGGCGACGCGATGCGCGACGCGGGAGTCGCGCTATTCGCGCACACGGGATCGCTCGCCGTGATGGGGTTCATCGAGCCGCTGAAACATGTGCCGCGATTCTTCCGGCTGCGTCGGGAGGTGGGAAGGCGAATCCGGAGCGGTCGCGTTGCGCTGGTGATCCTGATCGATTACGCAGGTTTCAACATGCGCGTCGCCGCCATGGCGTCCGCCGCCGGCGTGCCGGTGCTGTACTATGTCACGCCGCAAGTATGGGCATCGCGACCGGGACGGCTCGCGACGCTCGCCCGCACGGTGACGAAGGCGGCGGTGATCCTGCCGTTCGAGGAGCGCCTGCTTCGCGAGCACGGAATCGATGCGACGTTTGTCGGTCATCCGCTGCTCGATCGCGCGCTGGCACTTCCTGATCGCGCAACCGCGCGCGAGGCACTCGGTGTCGGACCGGGGGAACGGCTGCTCGCCCTGTTTCCTGGCAGTCGGGCACAGGAGATCGCGCGCCACCTGGATCCATTCGTGGCGACCGCGCTCGAGCTTCAGCGACGTGACCCCTTCCTGCGTGTCGTCGTGAGCTCGGCGCCGCACGTGACGATCCCGCTCGAGCGGTGTCCCTTTCCTCTCGTGCACTCTGCGTCATTCCAGATTCTTCGCGCCGCAGACGCCGCGCTCTGCAAGAGCGGGACGACGACGCTCGAGGCCACGATCGCGCTCTGCCCGCTCGTCATCGCCTATCGGACGAGTGCCCTCGAGTACGCGGTCGCGCGCCGGCTGGTGCGCATTCCGTACATCGGACTCGTGAACATCGTGGCCGGACGGGAAGTGGCGCGGGAGTTCGTGCAGGACGCCGTGCAACCACGCGCCCTGGCTGATGCGCTCCAGCCGCTCCTCGATCCGCACAGCGTGCAGCGCAAGGCGCTGGTGTCACAACTCTCGGCGGTGCGTGACACGCTGGGCCAGCCGGGTGCCGCAGCGCATGTCGCGGCAATGGCGCTCGAGCTGGCCGCCCGCGCGGTCGGCATGCCAACGCGATGACGACCGCCGGATCCGTTCGCTGGAGCGTTCGACTGGGCGTGTGGGCCATTCGCGTGCTGGCGACGACATGGCGTGTCGAGACGATCAACGGAGGACCGCTCGCCGAGGCGCGTCGCTCCGGCACGCGCGTCATCTTCGCGCTCTGGCACGGCGAGCTGCTTCCGCTGCTCTGGCATCAGCGGGGCGAGAACGTCGCGATCGTCATCAGCGAGCATCGGGACGGAGAGATCGTCGCGCAGATCGCCGAATCGCTCGGCTACTCGACGGTTCGCGGTTCGTCGTCGAAGGGGGGCAGTCGGGCGTTGATCGGATTGATGCGGGAGATCGATGCCGGCCGAGACGGCGCGATCACGCCGGACGGACCGCGCGGCCCCGCGCGTGTGTTCGCGCCCGGCGCCGCGATCGCAGCGTATCGGACGGGCGCGTTGATTGCGCCGATCCGGGCCCACGCATCGCGGGCATGGCGGCTTCGGAGCTGGGACCGTTTCCTCATTCCAAAACCCTTTGCGCGCGTGCGCGTGAGCCTTGGTCCCCTCACCAGCGTCGCGGCTTCCTCACCGCGAGATGCGGCCGCCGCCGCACCGCGCCTGCAGGTCATTCTCGACGCGGTGCCCGGATCATGATCCCCAGAATAATCGAGGATCTCTGGTACGGCGAAGGTCTTGGCCCGCGACTCGCGCGGGCGACGCTCGCACCGGCGGAGTGGTCGTACGCATCGGCCGTCGCGATTCGCAACGCGATGTACGATCGTGCACTCATCCGCTCGCACGCCCCGACGATTCCCGTGCTGAGCCTCGGTAATCTCAGCGTGGGGGGGACGGGAAAGACGCCGGTGGCCGCGTGGGCGGCAGCGAATCTGTCGGCTCGCGGTGCGCATCCCGCGGTGGTGATGCGGGGCTACGGCGACGACGAACCCCTCGTCCACGCACGGCTGAATCCGGGCCTGATTGTCGTTGCCGACCCCGATCGCGTGCGGGGGGTGGAACAGGCGCACCGGTCCGGTGCCGACTGCGCGATTCTCGATGACGGCTTCCAGCATCGCCGTCTCCGTCGCGCCGCCGATTGGGTCCTTGTCGCCGCGGAGCGGTGGCGCGTCGGACTTCGCGCGCTGCCGGCCGGGCCGCTACGGGAATCGGCGCGGGCCCTGCGACGGGCCGACGTCCTCATCGTGACGCGCAAGGACGCCACGTCGGGCCGAGCTGACGAACTGCTTTCGCGACTTGTGCCCTCGCTCCGCGATGGCGCCCACGTCGCGGTATGTCATCTCGCACCCGACGGTCTCGTGGGCGTATCCTCAGGAGCGCGCGAGCCATTGCCATGGCTGCAGGGCCGCCGCGTTCTCGCTGTCGCCGCCGTCGGTGCGCCTGCGTCGTTCTTCGCGCAACTCGCGTCGGTGGGCGCGGTGCTCGACTGCCTCGCCTATCCCGATCACCACGCCTTCGATGCGCGCGACATCGCTCGCATCGCACGTGCGAGCGCGGGTTGCGACGGAGTCGTGTGCACGCTGAAGGACGCCGTGAAACTTGGTCCCCTCTGGCCTCCTTCGGCGCCACCCTTGTGGTATGTTTCGCAGCATGTCGTATTCGAGCGCGGCGGGACAGCGCTCGACGCCTCACTGGGCGCCATATTCGCGGCGCGCGTCGCCGCTCCTTCAACTGCCGGCACCGCCGGTTCGAGCTCTCCCGCCCATGGCCACCGACCTTCGACTGCCGACCGATAGAATCGTCATGCCGGACAAGGACCGCT
>JBDSSY010000053.1:0-3072 GCA_039928585.1 Gemmatimonadaceae bacterium
TGCGAGTCATTCAGCCCATCGAGCAGTGCGTCGTCCGTCACGATTTGCATCACGGTAAGATAATCTCGAACGTCGCACCGCGGTCGCCCGCGACGAGACGCAGCGTGCCGCCGTGATTCTCCTCGACGATGCGTCGCGCGAGAGCCAGCCCGATACCCCATCCGCTCTGCTTCGTGGAGAAGCCGGGATCGAAAATCCGGCCACGGAGCTCACGCGGAACACCCGGTCCGTCATCGGTGACGGCGACGGTCGCACCGCCGTGCGGACGCCGTAGCGCGGAGACGACGATGCGGCCGCCGCGTCCCGCCAACGCGTCAACGGCATTCTTGACGAGGACCTCGAGTGCCCACTCGAGGAGCACCGCATCGCCAACGACCGAGACGGATTCCGCTCGCGCGGCAACGTCGATCGCGACCTGATGTGCGAGGGTGGGGACGCGGGCGCGAAAGTAAGTCGTGATTCGATCGACGAGCAGATGGAGGTCGACCTGATCGCGGCGCCGCTCGCGGCCGATGCGCTCGAAGCGGTGCGCCACCCGGTCCAGTCGCTCCAGATCCACGCGCATGTGCGAGACAGCGAGGGCCGTATTCGCATCGTGCGGCCGTTCCTCGAGCAACTCGATCCAGCCGGCGAGACTGGACAACGGTGTGCCAAGCTGATGGGCCGATTCGCGCGCCATGCCGGCGAGCACGCGTTCGCGCTCGGCGTTGCCCCGCGCCCGGACGATCCACACGCCCGCGAGCACGAGCATGAGCGCCGTGGCCGCCTGCAGTGCGGGAATGATGCGCAGCCACCTGACGAGCGGCGTGTTGCCATAGTGGATCTGCCCGACGAGCGAATCCACGACGGGAGCGTTCTGCCGGTCCAGTTGCCGGACGTAATCGCGCACACGCGCCTCGTCCGCCGCGACATCGGCCGGCAGATTGGCGTACGCCGTGGGACGACCCGCGCTGTCGCTCACGATGAGCGGGACGCCCTGCGCGACGATGCTCTTCGACAGATCGAACAGCGCCTGCGTGCCGGTGCCCTCGCTCGTGTCGCTTTGCGCGCGAAAGACGCGCGCGTACATCAGGCTGGACCGCCGCGCCTCCCGCTGCAACTCGCGAACGATTCGCTGCGTGTACATGACATACGAGGCGAGCAGGATCGTCAGGACGAGCGCGACGAGCAGTTCGGGGGCGCCGCGGCGCATCAGGTCAGACGAGCCGGTCGGTCGCCATGAACGACCGAAGGACCTCCGGAACGACGACGGAGCCGTCAGATTGCTGATAGTGCTCGAGCATACACGCGATGGTTCTGGGAAAAGCGAGCGCCGACGCATTGAGCGTGTGCACGAAGCGTGGCTTCTCCCCCGTCGCCGGCCGGAACCTGATGTTGGCGCGCCGCGCCTGGAAGTCGGTGAAGGTGCTGGCGGAGCTCACTTCGAGCCACGCGCCGACGCCGGGTGCCCACGCTTCCAGATCGTACGTCTTCGCGCTCGAGAACCCTGTATCGCCGGCGGCGAGCAGCTTGACGCGATACGGAATGCCGAGTCCCTGCAGCGCCGCTTCGGCGTGCCCGAGCATCAACTCGAGCTGCGCCGCCGACTCCTCGGGCGTGGAGTATCGCACGAGCTCGACCTTGTCGAACTGATGCACGCGAAGAATGCCACGCGTGTCTTTTCCGGCCGACCCCGCCTCGCGCCGGAAGCATGGCGTGTAGGCCGTGAAACAACGCGGCAGCGTCGCGCCCTCAAGAATCTCGTCGCGATAGAGATTCGTGACCGGCACTTCGGCCGTCGGAATGAGGAACAGCTCGTCGCCAGCGACGCGATACGCGTCGTCCTCGAACTTGGGCAACTGGCCGGTGCCCGTCATGCTGGCACGGTTGACCGCCAGTGGCGGCCAGATTTCCTCATACCCGTGCGCTCCGGTATGCAATCCGAGGAAGTAGCTCATGAGGGCGCGGACGAGCTGCGCGCCGCGGCCGCGAAACAGGGGAAATCCGGATCCGCTGACCTTCGCCCCTCGTTCGAGATCGAGAATGCCGAGCGCGGCGGCCACGTCCCAGTGCGGCCGCACGCCAGCGGACGAACGCGGGTCGCCCCAGGTTCGCACGATGACGTTGTGTTCTTCCCCGCCAGCCGGAACGTCGGCGAGCGTGATGTTCGGAACGTGGGCGAGAATGCCGGTGAGCTCGTCCTCGATCGCGGCGAGTTCGCCTTCCAGCGTGCCGATTGCTTCGCTCGCTGCACGCCCCTGCAGGATCAGGTCGTCCGCTGGCTCGCCTGCCTTCTTCCGCCGAGCAACTTCCTGCGAACTGACGTTGCGCGCTGCCTTGCGCTCCTCCACCGTCTGGATGCGAAGGCGACGTTCACGTTCGAGCACCTCGCACCGATCGAGCTGCGGACCCAGCGAATCCAGCGCGCCACGCCGGCGCATCGCCTCGCGCAGTTCGCCGAGTCGCTCGCGGACCAGCCTCACATCGTGCATCAGTTCTTCGGAATCGAGTCCGGCACTACCGAGCGGTAGCCACAGTTGGGATCGAAGACGGTGCGGACATAGATACGGCGACCGGTGGCGCTCACACTGTCCACCGTGAGCTTCGCGTACAGCGACTGGCCACCAAGGCTGAACCGGCAGCTCTGATCGAGCAACTCCACGGCGAGCACGTCTCCGACGTTGATGGACTTCGCGGCGAGTGTGTCGTACCCGGTGGCCGGCACTTCGCGCACCGAGTCGAACGGGCCGGATACGACCTGGAGCCCGACGCGCCTCACGGTGCCGGCGAGATCGCTGGCGATGGAGCGCACGGGATAGATGATCGGACGACCTGCGCCATCGAGATCGAACGCCACGTCGAAGGCGAAGCTGGCATCGGCGCGTGCGGGACCGCCGAGGAAGCTGATGGCGGTAGCGGCGTTGACGGGTGCGCCGGTGAACGCGTAGAGCGCGTAGCGACTGAGGACGTTCGTGAACGTGGCATTCGGCTTCGTCGGATCGCCACAGGCGATGGCAACGACGGCGAGAGCCACGACGACGACGCGCGATCGGCGAGTCGGCAGCATGAGGCGCTTGGGGCGAAGGTGATGGG
>JBDSSY010000054.1:0-2820 GCA_039928585.1 Gemmatimonadaceae bacterium
TAACCGACGCGTTGGGCATTCCCTACGAGGACGTCGAGGTCGCGCAGCCGGATACGTCGAAGGTCGCCGACAGCGGGCCGACCGTCGCGTCGCGCACGTGCATGGTCGTCGGGAAGATTCTCGAGGAGTGCGCGCACGAGATGAAGGAGAAGCTCGGCGGTCTCACGCCGGCGGAGTACTACAAGCGCAGTGGACCGTTCACGGTGGAGCGGATGTACGAGCCGCCCGATTGGATTCAGTGGGACGACAAGACGTATCTGGGGGACGCGTACGCCACGTACGGTTGGGGATGTGACGTCGTGGAGCTGGAAGTTGATCCCGACTCGTACGAGGTGCGGCCCATCAAAATCACCGCGGTGCAGGAGTTCGGGCGGCCGATTCATCCGGCGCTCGCGCGCGGGCAGATCGAAGGAGGCACAGCGCAGGGCATGGGCTACGCCCTGCTCGAGCGTGTGGTGATGCGCAACGGCGCGATGGCGAACTCGACGCTGACCAACTACACGATCCCGACCACGCTCGACATGCCGGAGATGGACATCGTCATGCTGGAGAATCCGTATCCGGGCGGTCCGTTCGGGGCGAAAGGCCTCGGCGAGCTTCCGATGGACGGGCCGGCGCCGGCTGTGGTGAATGCGTTGCGGCACATGGGGCTCGACGTCCGGGAGATTCCTGCGACTCCGGAGCTGATCGCCAACTGCGTGGCGCGCGCATGAAGTTCATGCTCAACGGCGCCGTGAAGGAAGTGGCGACGCATCCCGCTGCTCGCCTCATCGACGTGCTGCGCGAAGAGTGCGGTCTCACCGGCACCAAGGAAGGTTGCGGTGAAGGCGAGTGCGGCGCGTGCACCGTTCTGATCGACGGCGAGCCGGTCTGCTCGTGCATCATCCCGGTGGCGCAGGTTGCGGACGCGGAAGTCACGACCGTCGAGGGGCTGAACGGCGAGCATCCGTTGCAGAAGCTCTTCATGGATGAAGTGGGCGCGCAGTGCGGCATCTGCACGCCGGGGATGATCATGGCGGCGCTATCGCTCGGTACCGCTCCCACTCTGGACGAAGTGCGCACGGCGCTGGCCGGTAACCTCTGCCGGTGCACCGGCTACTCGGCCATATACCGCGCGGTCATGAAGTGGCGCGGGATGCCCGTTGGCGATGCGGCTGGATCGGCGGTCGTAGCGTGAGGACCGCGGTCTCGGAGCTGGACATGACCAGCGCGTCGTCACTCGACGAAGCGCTGCGAGCGCTTCGGGATGAAGAACGAACTCCCATTGCGGGCGCGACCGACCTGTATGTGGCGTTGAATTTCGGCACGCTAGAGCAGCGGAAGTTTCTGGATATCTGGGCCGTTGACGAGCTGCGTGACATTTCGGAGCGTGGCGACATGCTCGTCCTCGGCGCGCTGGCCACTTATACGTCGATGATTCGCTCGCCGCTGGTCGTGAAGCGGCTGCCGATGCTGGTCGAAGCGGCGCGCCAGGTCGGCGGCGTCCAGATCCAGAACCGGGGGACGGTCGGCGGGAACATCGCGAACGGATCGCCGGCCGGCGACTCGCTGCCAGTGCTGGCTGCGGCCGACGCTGTTGTCGTGCTCCGGAGCGCGGACACCGAGCGTCGCGTGCCGATCACCGGGTATTACACAGGCTACCGCGCGAGCGTGATGCGTCCGGACGAGCTGATCGTCGCCGTGGAGATCCCGCGGGTAGAAGGAAAGCAGTGGTTCCGGAAAGTCGGGACGCGCGCGGCGCAGGCGATCTCGAAGATCGTGGTGGCCGGAGTCCGGTCACCCAGCCCGCGGATCGCGTTCGGCAGCGTCGCGCCGACGGTGGTGCGGGTGCCGCAAACGGAGGCCGCGCTCGCGTCAGGCGCCGGAATTGACGAAGCGGTACGTGTGCTGGAGCGTGAGATCAAGCCCATCGACGATATCAGGTCCACCGCGGAGTATCGTCTTCATGTAGCAACCAATCTGCTGCGCCGGTTCTGGGCCGCGACCGCATGAGCCGTTCGGCCGCGTCGAACGCTCATCGCGTCGTGAAAGTCAGCTGTGGAGCGAAGTTTCCACCGTAGCCGACGTTCGCCGTATAGGGCCCGGTAAAAATCCGCCCCTGCCTGAAGCCGTCGCCCACGAAGAAATCGAATACGTGGGTTTTTGTTTCGCCCGCAGCAAACGTGCTTGCGCTGCCGTCGAACGCGTATATCTGCGCTGACTCGCCGCCGACTCCGGTGATCGTATAAGCAAATGAAATTTTTGCGTCCGGCAACACAGCGCTCGTGGGAAGTGCGGCTGCCACGGTATAGCCGAACGGATTGCGCGCCCGGACCACGATCGCGAAGTAGTTGCCGTCGACGAGGCCAGAGTTCGGGGGCGGAGCGATTACGGCGGTGACTATGAGATCGGTCGGGGAGACTCGCGGTACTGACGTCGGCATCACCGGCGCAGGGCCCGCGTCCTCGGCGCACTTGCTGGTGCATGTCACGTACCCGGCACAGCGTCCCAGAAACTCCTCGCGCGGGTGCCCTTTGCTGCCGAGCAGGGCGTGCAGCATCTCGTGCCGAATGACCGGGCCGTCCTCCGCCACGGCGGCCGAAATGACTATCTGGTTGGAGCCCGCCGACCAGTACGCTGAAACCGACTGGCCGTCGAGCGCCAGCGGAAGGGCAGCCGGGACTACGTACCAGCTGATCGCTGCGAGCGAGCCAGAGCGGCTGGAGCACGCCTTGGTCATCTCCCACCAGGTAGTGTACACCGCCGGCGCCGTGAACGCCGTTGCGCCCTGGGGAAGCGTCGGATCGACGATGTTATCGCCGCACGATGCAACGGCGGCGA
>JBDSSY010000055.1:0-8587 GCA_039928585.1 Gemmatimonadaceae bacterium
CGAACACCACGACGACGGGGGACATGCCGGCCGGCACGTCGCGGAAATCCTTGTCGAGCATCTGCGCCATCGTGATCGGGCGATACCCGAGCTTGTACGCGGAGTCGAGATCGCTTCGATAGCTGGCGACGGTCCGCGTATACAACGTGTTCTTCTCTCCGCCGATCACGTGATACTCGAGCACGGGAATGCGCCCCTGCAGGTTGGCGGGACTGCCGACCGCCGTGATCGTTCCTCCGGCCTCGCCGGACGTCGTGCTGGCGCGCGTCGCGCCGGTCCCTCCAGGTGCTGCGAGTGCCGAGTCGCCTGTCGTCGCCCCACGCTGGGCCGGCGGCGCCTCACCAGTCGAACAGGCGGCGGCGAGCAGAAGGAGGTAGAGCTTCCGGTGATCCATTTCGAGCCTTCGGGGTGATAAGGGAGAGCAAGCGAGCACGGGAGCATCCCGCGATCTGACGGGTCGAGTGCGGGTCATCCAGACCAGTCGGTCTGCCGCGGCCGGAAACCTGCTTCCGCAGCACCCGTACCAGAATAGAGACCCTCGCACCCCGACCGTGTCCCGCCTCTCTCTCCGGCTGTCCGAACGACGCGCACTCTTCCGCCAGCGACTGCATGGCGACGGCGAGCCTGCGCGCGCGTGGATGCGCCGGCACTGGCGCTCGCTCGCCGCGTTGGGCGCCCTCTGCGTGTCGATGGTGCTGTTCGACGTGTGGCTCGCGACCTGTGCCTTCTCCGGTTGTCCCGCGCGGAGCGAGATCCGTGCATTCCGGCCTGGCGAGGGAGGCCGGATTCTCGATCAGAACGACCGGTACCTCGGCCGCATCGCCATCGTGCGCCGGGTGAATGTGCCGTTGTCCGACATCCCCACCTTCGTGCGCGAGGCATTCCTCGCGACGGAAGACCGGCGCTTCTACGAGCACAACGGACTCGATTGGCGCGGCTTCTTTCGCGCCGCGGTCGCCAACGTCCGCGGTGGGGGGGTGCGCGAGGGCTTCAGCACCATCACGATGCAGGTCGCCCGAAATTCGTTTCTCGTCAACCAGCGCGGCCGGTCGCTACGGCGCAAGCTCATCGAGCTGCGCCTCACCCAGCTCATCGAGAGTGAACTGACGAAGGATCAGATTCTCGAGCTGTACCTCAATGTGATCTACCTCGGCAACGGGATGAACGGCGTCGAAGCCGCGAGCCGTGACCTGTTCGGAAAGCGGGTCGGCCAGCTGTCCGTGAGCGAGGGGGCCATGCTCGCCGCGCTGCCCAAGGGTCCCAGCGCGTACACGCCGCGCGATCACTACGAGCGCGGGCTCAAGCGTCGTGATCTCGTGATCTCGCTGATGCGGGAGACGGGATATCTCACGACGGAACAGGCCGCACGCGCCACCAGCACGCCCCTCCGCATCGCCGAGAACGAGTGGCGACCGGATACCAGGGACGAACCGCTCGCGCTCGACGCGGTTCGTGTCTTCATCGATTCGATCCTGCCTGACGCATTGCAGAACGGTGACGTGACGGTCTACACCACGCTCGACCTCGCCGCGCAGCGCGCGGCCGATCGAGCGGTGCTGCGCGGCACCACGGCCGTCACGCGCGAGACGCAGTACGCGGGCGGTCGCGTGCGGGACGCCGCGCAAGGTGCCCTCGTGGCACTCGACCCGCGCACTGGCGACATCCGTGCGCTGGTGGGAGGACGCCGCAGCAAGCGCGGCTTCAATCGCGCGTTCGCCGCCAAGCGGCAACCCGGCTCGGCTTTCAAGCCGTTTGTCTACGCGGCAGCGCTCAGGTCGGGCATGACGCCGGCGACGCTGGTGGACGACGAGCCGGTCGAGATCGCGCAGGGGCGCAAGATCTGGCGGCCCGCCAATTACGACGACAGCTACATCGGCACCATCACGATTGCCAAGGCACTCGCGGTCTCCTCGAACGCCGCCGCCGTGCGCGTGAGCCAGACGGTCGGTATCGCCAACGTGATCGACGCGGCCCGCCGGAGCGGTATCACCAGCGCGCTGCCAAATTTTCCGGCGATGGCTTTGGGTGCCGTGGAAGTCACGCCGCTGGAGCTGGTCGCTGCATACGCCACGTTCGCGAATGGTGGGCTGCGCGTGCACCCGCGACTGGTACGGCGCATCGAGGCGGCGGATGGCGCGGTGCTCTGGAGCGCCGAGATCGCGCCGCCCGACACGATGATGGACCCGCGCGACGCGTTCCAGCTCACGTCGATGCTGCGCGGCGTCGTGGACAACGGCACGGCGCGCGTCGTCCGTGACATGGGCGTCAAGGGACCCGTGGCGGGGAAGACGGGCACGACGAACAATGCCGCCGACGTCTGGTTTGTGGGATACACGCCCTCGCTCGTCGCTGGCGTGTGGTTCGGCTACGATACGCCGCGCGCCATCGCTCCGCATGCATCAGGGGGAAAACTCGCCGCACCGACCTGGGCCGAATTCTACCTGAATGGATGGCGTGAACCCGCGTCGTCGGCCAACGGCTGGCGTCCGCCGAACGGCATGACGATGCGAGTCATCGACCCGACGACCGGCCTGCTCGCGGGCGAATTCTGCCCGGTGCGGCAACGCCAGTGGTTCAAGCCCGGGACCGAGCCCGCCGAGATCTGCAACGCGCACTACGAGGAAGAGGTGCAGGAAGATCAGGCCTGGCCCGACACGCTCGATGGACGAATCCCGGAGCCGGTTCAGAAGGGAGTGGAGGGAATCGGGAAGGTGCTTCGTCGGATCTTTCGATTCTGAGCGACTGATGCGCGGCAGAACGACGCACGCCCCGACATCACCGCATCCCGAGCGACGACTCGGCGCTTGCGTCCGGGCCTCGGACTCGTCTAGGTACTGAAGCCCCTCCGCATCACGTCACGCCGAACGGACCCGACTCCGGCCCGCTGTTGATCTCACCAACCTTTCTCGCCGATGATTTTGCGCGTCAGCTTGCCTACGACGATCTCGTCGTGGCGACACGTGACGCGTTGCCGCATCGTCGCGTGGTCATCTGGTCACTGCTCCCTGATGGCATGGAGGCGATCCGGCGGGAGTTGAGCGACACACGGGCCGACGCGCTGGTGCGGGAGCTCACCCTGTTCGCACGCCGGAATCTCCGTGGCACCGACGCGGTCGCCACGGTGGGGGACGAGCTCATCGTGCTGCTCGATGCGCCCGGACTCGTCGCCGACGCCGTCGCCGAACGTCTGCTCGCGGCAACGCGCACGCACGTGTTCTCCGGAGGCGCGTCCGATCGTTCGCTGCGCCTCACGCTGTCCATCGGCGTCGCGTGCGCGCCCGAGCACGGTGTCACGATGGACGAGTTGCTCGCGGCGGCTCGGGCCAGCCGCGTCATCGCCGGTCGTGACGGCCTCGCGTTTGCGCTCGCCGGACGACGGAACACTCTCGAGGTCGGTCGCTTCGTCGGTCGAACGGAGCAGCTGACCCAGCTGACTGACGCGCTGGATGACATGGTGCGTGGCGTGGGTCACGTGGTGGCGGTGATCGGAGAAACCGGCGTGGGGACGAGCGCGCTGGTCCGGACACTGGAGCCCGAGGTGCGGATGCGCGGCGGTTCGCTCGTGCTCGCCGCGTGCAGGGAACGCACTCGCGACGCGCCATACGCCCTCTGGAGTGACGTGCTCCGCGCCGTTCGCCGACTTCCCGTGAAAAGCACGCGCGTCTGGCGCGAGCTGCCGTCGCTCGATGCGACGCTCGAGCGGGCAGTGGAAGACGCACCGCGCGGACGCAGCAAGATCCATCTCCTCGAGGAGCTCGCCGATTTCCTGCGGTTGGGTGCGCAACAGCGGCCACTGATTCTCCACCTGGAAGAGCTGCAATGGGTGGATGCGGCGTCGTGGGATGCGCTCGAGTATCTGATTCCGCAGCTGGAGAGCGAGCGTATCCTGATCTCGCTCAGCTTTCGCACGGGCGAGGAGTACGACGACGTAACGGATCGCTGGGCTCGACTTGTGACGCGCCCGCGCCACCACGAGCTTCGCCTCACGCGCCTCACGCGCGACGACGTAAAGCGATGGCTCGAGGCGGCCATGCGCGGCGAGGATGTCGGCCGCGATCTGCTGGCGTACGTGTACCGGCAGACGGAGGGCAATCCGCTCCTGCTGACACATCTACTTCGCGACCTGGAGGAGAGCGGGCACCTCGCGTTCGAGGGATCGCGGTGGCGATGGAGTGCCGCGGCAAACCTTCCGCCACAGGCCACGCTGCAGGAACTGCTCGAGCGGCGCATCGAACGCCTGCCGTCATCGGCCCGAACCGTGCTCGAGGCGGCCTCCGTGCTCGGGCACGACTGCGACGAGGATTTGCTCGAGCAGATGACGCTCCTGCCGATGACTGACGTCGTCGAGGGACTGGTGCGCTTGCTGGCTGTGGAGCTCGTCGTGCCGACGTTCGAGCGAGTGCGCGGTGCATTTGCGTTCGCGCACGACGAGGTGGCGCGGGCCACGCGCGCGTTGCTCGACGATGGCCGCCGCGCCGCGCTGCATCACCGCGCCGCCGTCGTTCTCGCCGAGCGGAGCGCCGGATCCGCGAATGAGATTGCGATGCATTTCGCCGCCGCGGGCGCCGAACGCGAGGCGCACGAATATTCGCTCCTGGCGGCAGACGCGGCGTTGGCCCTCTATGAGAACGGCGCGGCGTCCACGCTGCTCGCCGCGGCCGAGCGCACGGCGCCCTCGGAAGACGCGCTGGCCGAGGTGCGGGTGCGAATGGCGTCGCTGGCGGAGGTGGCGGGTCGGTACGAGGAGGCCGAGGCGCTCTGCGAGCTGGCATTGTCGTTCTACGAGGGACGTGGCGACCAGCTTCATGCCCTCCGCGTCAAGCGGACGCGGATGATGGTACGGATTCAGCGCGGGCAATCAGCGCGTGACACGCTGGAAGCGCTCCTCGCGCTCGAAGCCGAAGCGCGCGAGGCGAACGCGGCGCCCGAGCGGGCGACCATCCTGCTCCTGATCTCGCAAACGCATTGGCGCCTGGGCGATCCCGGTGCGTCGAAGGGCGTCGCTGAAGAGTCATTGGCCATTGCCGAACGCGTCGGCGATCGACTGCTCATCGCCGATGCCTGCATTCGCTGCGGGATCACGGTGCAGTTCACGGAGCCGGCGCGTGCCCGCACGTTGTACCATCGGGCCCTGCAGATCTCCACCGAGCTCGGTGAGATCGTTCGTCGCGTGCGCTGCCTGATCAACCTCGGTGTGCTGGAACTCATTCAGAACAACTGGGCGGAAGCGCGCGAGGCGCTGCAGTCTGCGGCGGACGAGGCCCGCACGGCGGGTCTCAGCGAGATGTGGGGGCACGCCGCGCTGAATCTCGGTGTAGCCGCCGCACGCATCGGTGAATACGAGGTCGCCGCCGAGCAGCTCGGTCAGGCGCTGCAGCTGTGCGCCGCCGTGCAGAACAGCCAGCTCCAACTGTATGCGACGTATAACATCGCACACCTCGAGCGAGACCTCGGCCGGCACCGGTTGGCTGGCGACACCTATGAACTCGTCGTGGCCCTGGCCGAACGGATCGGACAGCTGGAGGTGCAGGAGGGCGCCCGCGCCGGCTACGGCTTGTCGCGACTGGAAGCCGGATACGAGGCGGACGCGCGAGTGGCGGCGAGTCAGGTAAGCCGGTTCCTCGAATCGCGCGCGGACTGGTTTCAGGGCCGCGAACTGGGCGAGGCGCTCCTGCTTCGACTTCAGCATCTCGACGGTCATGCGCTCGACATGCCGGCAGCGTTGGAGCGGGCGCTCGAACTGGCGGATCCTACAGATGTTTATGCGGCCGCCTGGTTGACCGCCGAGTTCTGGGAGGACATTCATCCGCTCGCTCCCGCCCTGATGGAGCGAGCCGCTCAACGCTATGGCGCTAGACCGGAAGTGCTGGGCAACCCGAAGATCAGGGATCGCTTCGCTGTACTGTTATTTGACAGTAAACCCACTATTGACCGATCCTGACGGGTTCGGTAGACTGTAGCTACAGAAAGGAGACGGGGGGCCGCCGGAGCTGGTGGCGCTCGCTGGAAAGTTCTCCCTAAATACCGTTCGAGTGCGTCCGCTCGTCATTGCGGGTGTACCCGCACGCTCACCGCATATAGCGGGGTAAGCTCATGCGTCGCAATTACTGGGTCGTGGTTGCCAGCGCGCTCGTCATCGGCGTGGTGACTGGCTGCTCTGATTCCCTGGTCGCTCCTGCTGTTGCGCCGAACGCCGCGCCTGTATCGATGTTGATGGCGCCGTCCGGCGCACCGTCGCTCTCGCTCTCCGGCGGCGATGTCGCCAACGGCTCCACGACGTTCACGGTTGGTCCGTGGGGCGGCGTGTTCTTCGTCGGTAACCATGCGGTCTACTTCCCTGCCCGCAGCATCTGCGATCCCGCGACCAGCACGTATGGCGAGGGAACGTGGGACACCGCCTGCACGCCGCTGACGCGCTCGATCACGATCAGCGCGCAGGTGAGCACGGTGGGCGGGGGAAAGGCGGTGGACTTCACGCCCGAGCTTCGTTTCGTGCCCTCTTCCAGTCCTGCACAATGGGTCTGGATCTTCATGTACACGCCGGAAGCGCGCAGCGCGAGCAACCTGTCCCCATTCAACATCCTGTTCGCGTCGAGCCTCGGCGCTCAGCCCGAGAACGATGCAGCGCTGGATGCCTCCCTCCGCACGTACGTCGACACGCGGTCGGGCGTCTCGTTCCGTCGCATCAAGCACTTCAGCGGATACGTCGTCCCGGCCGGGAACACCTGTGATCCCACGACCGAGAACTGCGGCTCGGGTCCGCCCGCTCCGTAACGTCCTCGACGCATGCTGTCATGAACGCGCCCGCCGTCTGGCGGGCGCGTTCATTTTTTGCGGATGCGATGGTGACGCGGGGACGTGACATGCGCGACGCATGTCCGGTTGCTCCCGCGTGAACGTTCTCCCTCTCGATCGTCAATTCCTCGAGTGAACGAGCCATCCGTCTGGACCGGGAAGCGCCCGTCCGCCACGCTGCGCGCAGTGGCGTCGGGCACCGTCGCCGCGGCGGCGGTGCTTGGTCTGCTCATCGGAATCGGCGGCCGCGCGGGAACGCGGTGGCGGCCGGTCAACGCCGCGGCGCATGCGGCGATGGGCGCCCAGGCCGACGGCGTGTGGAGTTACCACGGAAGTGTGACGCCGGTGGGGGGTCTGGTGGTGTTAGTACTGAGCATCGCGGCGGGATTCGCCGTTACTCGGATCGCAACCTGGATCCCGTCGATGCACGTGAGCGTCGTGGCGGCGATCGTGGCGTTCACCGGCTACCTGCTGCACGTCGGGGTCGCGGCGCGAATGCCGGGCGGACTCTCCTCGCTGCTCGCGGTGGGTGAATTGCGCGGGCTGTACGTGATGCTCGGCCTCGCGCTCATCGGTGGTATGCGCTTTGCCTTTGCCGCCGCGGACGAGGGGTCGGACGGCGGGCGTGCTGCACACGATGCATGACGTCGCGGAGTCGGGACGCATGCGTCATGCGCGCGTGACCGCAGGACGTGATGGTTGGGTTGGGGGTGAGGGGACAGCGAAACGCGTCCGGCGGCAAGCGTCGCGTCGGTACGTGTCACTGGCCCGGTGGACGTCGGTCCGATGGAGTGCGTTACATCCTTCAGGAGGGGGCATGGACATCCTCGTGATGCTCGAGGAAAATCCCGATCACTCGCCAGTGCTCGCGCACGTCAATTCCGTCCCGTCACCTCTCGCGACCGATCGTCCGGCGCGTGACGTGGTGACGCTCTACGGTGTGCCGAGCCCCGAGACGCTTGCGCTCGCACTGGCGGCGGCGGTGGAATCGCACCGCACGGGCGAAGGACACAACAACGCGGACGCCATCCGGCATCTTGGTGTGTCCGCGGAGCGCGGGGCCGTCGGCGACGCGGCGTGGCGTGATGCGAAGACAGGAGAGCTCATCACCCGCGACCTGGAGATTCCGCTCGAGATCCTCCAGAAGACGGCGTCTCAGCTATTGAGCGAGTGCGGCCAGCTCATTCGCCGCCTGCTCGCGGGACTGTCCATGCCCGACTGGCCCGAAGGCTCACGTCGAAACATCACGATCTCGCTCGGTCCGGTCACGGGGGGACTCACCGCACCGGTGCTCGCTCCGCTCGAGTCGATGCTCGACCGGCTTCGCGAAGGCGATGCGATGGCGTACGACTATGAGGGCGATTAGACGACTCTTCCACGTCAGCGCGGTTCCAGGGGCCCGCCGGCATTTCCGGCGGGCCTCTGTGCGTTCTACGCCTGGATCCGGCTTGACACCCTGCGATCCGCTCGGCATCTCTCAACCGACCGCAGGAGGGTGGGCCATGCCACGGCACTTCACTCACCACTCGCTGGCCCGGACCGCCGGGAGCGGCGCGTGTTCACGGACGACCACGAGCACCCCGGGAGCGACGCGCCGCCTGCGCGCGACGTTCCTGCCGCCGCCCGTGTGCCTCGTCCCCCGGCATGTCGCACACCGCCCGATCTCACCTGACGGCCCACTCACCACGTCAGTCGGAGGTATGCGAATGCGAGAGTATCGGGGTTCGGCAATCCGCAACATCGCGGTGGTCGGACACGGGGCGAGCGGCAAGACCACACTGGTCGATGCGCT